>JAYOEB010000009.1:0-10460 GCA_038116775.1 Opitutia bacterium
GAGAAGAACAGGAGGATACTGGAGGGGACTTGTTGCCTCCTCCTCCGCTGTCCGGTCTGGGAGAAACCGAGCCCGAATCCCCAAGCGAAACCGAACCCGAATTGACTCCGGTTTCGAATCTCGGGCAAGATGAGGCAAAGGACGATAATGATATGCCGGAAGTTCCCCCGGCAATCGACGATTTGATCTTAGGTCATGAAAACGGGGATTCGAAGGACGAAGAACTTGTCGATTCCAAAGAACCGGAAGGGCATGCAGAAGAAGTGCCTGCAGATGATCAAGACGATGGAAGCGAACCTTCTCCCGCGACGCAGTCCATTCCGAATCAGCCTGAGGAATCCCTTCAGGAAAGTCCTTCGATTCTCTCTGACAGTCATGCCGGTCTCGATGAGTTGTCGGATAAGTTAGCCTCATTATCGAGTGAATTATCAAGGCTCAAGACCGAATCTAGAGAGGAACTGGACAGTTTGTTCAAAAGGGTTGACGAATTGGGTGACGTACCCTCGGTTCTGAGCGACGAAAATGAGAAGATCGAAAGTCTTACGAGTTCCTTCGAAGATCTTAAGTCAAGCCTTCGGGAAGAGATGGATGGGTTCAAGCAATCCATTGAAGGTCAATTGGAGCAAGCCCCGGCAAGCGAGGAACAACCCTCATCCTCCGGATCGGAAACCCTTACCGAAAGTGGACGGATCGCTTGGAGCCAAAACCAATTCGTAATTATTTCTCAAGATGAAAATGCCGGCGGGGCTTCTCCCCTAGAGGTTTTCATTTCAGATTCCAAAAGCGAAGCCTTGAAAAAATTCCATACGCATGTGACCGAGGAGAAACCGATTTTCTTTCTTTTCCCCAGCTCATTGGAGGAGGAATATTTCAAAAGCAACAATTCCTAAGATCATCGTATTTCTTCTCAAGCAAGGTAATCAATTGTAGCAGGGATTTCCTCTCGACCTCGTCTTTCCCAATCGAGGTTTCCCCTTGATCTTTCAGCTGTCTTTTCGATTGCGCCCAAATGGATTTTTGATCCTGAAGACAGGGCGGATCCGAGCTACCACCAACTTAACCTGCAACCGAGAAATCCAAAGACGAGAACGAGAACCCCAACCGTTCCGAGCGAGTAAAGGATGAGGAGCGGCAAGAGCATCGGCCATTTTTCGCGATCGTCCGGGTTTTCACATCCGGATTCGCTTCGTTCGAGGTTTCGTCTGTGAAGGTACATCGCTCGGGCCCGAATCTCATTGCCTTCAGCATTTTTCAGGCATTGCCCAAATAAGACCTGATCTTCTTCCCCGTGTTTCAGCGTCTCTTTTCGTTTGGTTTTTTGCATGGTTCGTCGACAAATTCATTTGCCTCCTTACTTCATATGCTTCGTAATTGCACGAATCAAATGGAACGATCGATTGAAATACTGCGAATTCTTCGGAGCGGTCTGGAAAGTATGATTCGGGATGCAGAGAATGCATCCGTTAGGTATACCCGCATCTTTAACTTCAACGATCGAAGAGTTGCTCTGCGGATGGAAGTTTCGGAGCATGGGGGAGATTACGTTCCCATGGGACGCATAGACGTATTGGAAATCCCCACAAACAATGGAAGAATTACTTGCTCTTGTACCTTGACCGAGTTGCAGACGGGGAGTTCTCAAAGAATTGTCCTGCGTCTTAAAAACAAGCAGGAAAGGGAAAAGGAATGCGAAAAAGTCTTCGGATTCTTTCGAAATGTTTTGTCCCTGAAGGAAAAGAGCGAACCGGCCAACGTCGAGACTCACCCTAAGGAGCATGCGGATGACGAGGGGTTTCCCATGAGCACTCGCGGAGCTCATCAGCAGGCGCCGAAAGATTAGCGTCTGAAAAGCTGTTCCGGCTTGATTTGGCTGACGGGTCCGATTTTCCCCAACTCGATGAGATCAATCTTCGCGGAATCTCCGACCAAGGAAAGCAGGATGGATTTCGGCTGAATTTCGAGTTCGTAAAATTCCCTGAGATTTTCCATGCCAAAGGTTTTGATTTTCGAATATCGCAAATGCCTGGGATCTCCATCCAATCCCAAAGCCCGATAGTCATAGACAAATCCGGGAATGTTTCTGGAAGGTATTGGGTTGGTCCGGTAGGCGCTGAGGATGGAAGAATGAGCAGACTTCCAGCGGGCCTGGTTGAGGGGCATGTCTTTTAGAAGTTTGAGAAAGGCATGAACCGCTTCCAGCGTCTTGTCGGCTTGGCAACCGATGGCTCCGACCAAAATATTCTCCTCCGTGGGACGCGATGGCGTAAAGAAGTGAGCCCACGCCGAGTAGGCCAAGGCTCTGGCCTCACGGAGCTCCTGAAAGACGAGACCAGCCATGCCTCCTGCGAAATATTCGTTGTAGAGTTGGGCTAAAGGGGCCTTGGATTCGTCGTAAGTTCCCACCGCAAACTCCAACCTCACTTGTGCCTGAGCCATTTCTTTTTGCAGGAAATAAACTTGATTGCCTGAAGCTTGAAGTGACCTGTTGGGAATTACGGGAGGAGCTTTCCTCAGGGAGTCCCTTCCGATGAAACCGTCGAGAATGATTTTTTCCACTTCCTCCATCGTGCGAGGACCGAAATAAAGAATCGTCCTTTCAACCTCGAGCAAATCATTGATCAAATCGGAAAGGTTCGTGGTGGTGGAGGCGTTCAACTCCTGATCCGATGGGCGCTGCAAGTAGCGAGATTTTTCTCCGTAACGATGAAAGTGAGCCAAGGCATTGCTGAGGGCTCTTGGATCCTTCTTTTCATCGTCCCTTTCCGAAAAGATGATTGCTTTGGTTTGATTCCAACTGTCTTCCGACAAATTCGGCGACTTAAGATGCTGCTCGACCAAATCGAGAGAAGATTCGAAGTTTTCATTCAGTCCGTTCAAGGAAAAGGACGTAAAGTGTTCGTGCACTGAGAATCCAAAGTCTGTGGCTAATTTGTACCATTCGACTTTGAGATCCTCCGAGGAAAGTTTGCCGGCTCCCGCTCGGCTTAACATCCGTCTCGCGTAGGGTAACTTGGGTAATTGATCGTTGCCGACGCCGTATCTGACTTCAATGGAAAAAAGATCGTTGAGAGGGTTGCCCGCGTGCACGAGGGTGACGCCCTTTGCGATCTCCTTGATGATGAAATCATTTTCCTCTTCAATGAATTTCGGCTCAAATGGCTGAAAGGAAAGCCCGCCCACTTCCTTCATGAAATCGGATTGCTTGTCGGGTTCGATGATCAAAGGATCGATCTTGGGCTTTTCTATGCTCGGAAGATCATGTTGTTCGTCGATTCGGAAGCCCACGACGTAGTCGTTGCCGTAGTACTTGTTGGCCACGCGGATGATCTCTTCCCTGCTGACTTTTTCCAAGGCCTGAATTTCTTGGCTCATCACCTCCCAGTCCACGAAGGAGAGGAATGCGTCGCGAAGCATTTCAACACGCTTGGAATTGCTTTCGAGACTTTCTTTTTGACGTTTTTTGAAGTCATTGATGACCGCGGGTAAAATCCAATCTTCGAACTGGCCCTTTTTTACGAGTTCGACTTGCGAAAGCAAAAGTTCTTCGACTGATTCCATGGACTGGCCGTCCTTGGGAATGCCGTACAGATAATGAGCTCCGTGATCGTTGTAGTTTTGGGGGAAACAACCCGCGGACCTGACGGCTTGCTTGACGACTAGGTTCAGGTTGATGAGACCCGCCACTGAATTATCGAGGATCATGTCGATCAAGCGAAGGGCCGGATAATCCGGATGAAACCGAGGGGCCGTCCGAAAAGCGAGCAAAACCTGCTCTTCCCCCAGATACTTCACTTGCACGAATTCACGACCTTGAAGCGGTTTTTCCTGCCACTTCGGCTCATCCCTAAGCGCTTTCTGGTTTTTCCACGATGAAAAATATTTCTCGAGGTAACCCAGGGTTTCATCCGGATCGACGTCGCCGGATATGCAGATGGCCATGTTCTCGGGCACGTAGTGTTCGGCGTAGAATTCTTCAATCGCTGAAATCGAGGGATTCTTGAGGTGTTCGACGGTCCCTAAGGTGGACTGTTGACCATAGGGATGGACTTTGAACAAAAGCTGGTTTACTTCCCTATGAAGAAGACGGTCCTTGTTGTCGATGGCCCGATTTTTTTCTTCGTATACGGTTTCCAGTTCGGTGTGAAATAGACGGAATACGGGAGAGGAGAATCGCTCGCTTTCTATCTTCGCCCAGTGTTCGATGCGGTTGGAGGGCAAGTCGACCTTGTAAACGGTTTCCTCGTGCCAAGTGTGAGCGTTGATGCCCTTGCCTCCCATGTCGCCGTAAACTCGATCCATTTCGTTCGGAATGGCAAACTTGGCGGCTTCTGCGGAAACGCGGTTGATTTCATCATAAATCTCGGCTCTTCTGGTTTTGTT
The DNA here is from genome assembly GCA_038116775.1 of Opitutia bacterium. Classification (GTDB taxonomy): domain Bacteria; phylum Verrucomicrobiota; class Verrucomicrobiia; order Opitutales; family Seribacteraceae; genus Seribacter. The sequence continues at coordinate 4,381 of JAYOEB010000009.1, forward strand.
GGATTCCTGTGACCGTTCCTCGTACAATTGGGATATCTTGTCGAGCAGTGGTTTTTCTTTGGCATAGTCAAGCGTACCGAAGGATTGCGTTCCTTTGAAGAGAAGATGTTCGAGGTAATGAGCCAAGCCCGTGTTGCTGGCCGGATCGTGCTTGCTGCCGGCCCGGGTGACGATTTCCGCATAAAATCTGGGTTCTTCGTGATTGGGGCTTAGGAAGACCCGCAGGCCGTTTGGCAAGGTCTTTTGGATTACTTCCATATCGGATGCGGACTTTGCTACAGTTTGGTTGGAATCCGCGAGTTGGATTGAATCGGTTTTTTCAACTGAAAAAGAACACATGACTAAGGATGAGATAATGGTGATGGGTAAAGGTAATCGTGCGGAAGCGGAGAACATCGTTCGAAGAGGATTGTCAATTGACAGGTAAATAAGATACTTGGTTGGATTCTATCGTTAAATGTCAAAAATGAAACTTTATCTTTACGAAAAATGCGAAACTTGCCGCAAGGCTACTCGTTGGCTGGATGAAAAAAGGATAGCCTACGAGAAACTGCCCATTCGAGACAGACCGCCCTCCAAAAAGGAACTGCTCTCCATGCTTCGCAGTCATGACGGAAACCTCAAAAAACTTTTCAACACCTCCGGCAAGGATTACCGCGACCCAAACTTGCGGGCAAAGCTTTCCAATTTGTCCGAAAACGAAACCGTCGAGTTATTGCAGAAGAATGGGAACCTGATCAAACGGCCGTTTCTGATCGGCCAAGAAATTCACCTCCAGGGCTTCAAGCCCACGCTGTGGGCAGAGACTCTATTATCCTAAAATCACAACCATATTTTTTCTAACGATGAGCACCTACCTACAACCCGCAACATGGGGCAACGAACTAAACGCCGGAAATTTGGAACCGCTTCTGCAGTGCTATGCCGAGGATGCGATCCTCTTCGCCACCTTTCATTCCAAACCCATTACCACCCCCGAAGGCATTCGCGACTATTTTACCGGTTTTTTGGCGAGAGAGGGAGCCGGCGTCCGCTTTGACGAGGCTAGCGTTCGCCACCAATCCATCTCTGCCAATGCCTACCTGTGCACCGGACTTTACGAATTTTTCTACGTAGAAAACGGAGAGACGATTCGTCACCCGGCTCGCTTCTCTTACACGGTTGAAGTTGAAAGTACGCATAAAATCAAACATCATCATTCATCCGTCGTGCCAAATTGAACGAACCTTTTGCTTTCATCGTCGTAAGTTCCCGCCATGTTAAGTCCTCAAAAAACTCTTGATACCTACTACCTCGAAGCCCGTCGTGATTTGCTTGAAGTTGCGGCTATGTTGGATCGCTACGACGAAGCGGTCAAAAGAACCGGAGCCAAGGCCGCGGACGAATCCAAGCGCGAGTCTCTGCTGAAGGCGATGGAATTGCTTTCCCGATCCGAGCATCCTGAAGCCAATCGCGCCGAAAGGCTCTTGGTTCACTTCGCCAAGATTCCCTGAGAAATTTCCTATGCAAATCATTCAACCTCATTACCACGCGATTGCCAGAACGGCTCAGGATTACGAACGCATGGCCATGTCAGGAGTCGTTGCCGTCTGTGAGCCCGCTTTCTGGGCGGGATTCGATCGGCGCCATCCGGAGACCTTCATCGATTATTTTGCCCAAATTTCCGAATTCGAGCCGACCCGGGCAGCTGAATTCGGAATTCGTCACTTTTGTTGGGTAGCGGTGAATCCCAAAGAGGCGGAAAACCCCGAACTCACTCGGGAAGTCCTTAGGCAAATGCCTGAGTTTTTGAACAAACCAACTTGTTTGGGGGTGGGGGAGACCGGGCTTCACAAGTCGACTCAAAATGAAATCGATTCCTTGCAGGCTCACGTCGAAATGGCCATGCGGCACGACCAACTTGTGCTTATCCACACTCCGCACTTGTCGGACAAGGCTCACGGAACCAAGAAAGTGCTTGAGGTCCTTGCCGGTATGGATCTGAACCCCGATAGAATTTGGATTGATCACGTCGAGGAACAAACCATCGAGCCCGTACTCGACGCCGGCTATTGGGCGGGCATGACTCTTTACCCCGTGACGAAGTGCAGTCCGAGACGAGCCGTTGACATACTGGAAAAATATCCTCGCGAGAGACTGTTGGTGAATTCTTCCGCCGATTGGGGACCGAGTGATCCCTTCACCCTTCAAGAATCAATAGTGGAATTTCGAAGGAGAGGACACAGTCTGCAGGAGGCGATTGAAATTTATCACAACAACCCATGCCGCTTCCTTGGCCAAAACCCCAAATGGGACATTAAGCCGATCACAGTCTCAGAGGAATAAGCGAATGCCCCTGAAACTTTACGACACCCTGACTAGAGAAATTCAGGAGGTTACTCCGATGGATGGGGAAACTCTTCGTTTTTACGGTTGCGGACCCACGGTCTACGGACCGGCTCACATCGGTAATTTTCGAACCTTCGTCATGCAAGACGTCTTCCGCCGGGTTCTCGAGACCTCCGGTTGCCCCACCTATCACGCACGTAATCTCACCGATGTGGACGACAAGACCATCAGGCAGTCCCAGGAAGAAGGAATGCCCCTCTCCGAATTCACCTCCAAATGGACGGACCTTTTTCAAAGCGATTGCCGCAAACTGAATTTGTTGGAACCACACGTCGAGCCCTCTGCGGTGGCTCATATTCCTGAACAAATTTCGTTGATTGAGCGACTGATCGAGGGGGGCAAGGCTTATCATGCAAGTGATGGATCCGTTTACTTCAAGGTTGAATCCTTCCCCGATTACGGTCGGCTTTCACGACTTGCCGACCGTGAGATTACCACCAATGCCGGTGAACGGGAAACCTCGGATGAATATGATCGGGGTTCGGCGGCGGATTTTGCTCTTTGGAAAGCCAGGAAGCCGGAGGACGAGGAAAATTATTGGGAGTCCCCTTGGGGAGAAGGTCGTCCCGGATGGCACATCGAATGCAGCGCGATTTGCATGAAACATCTTGGAGAGAGCTTTGACCTTCACTCCGGTGGAGTGGATCTGGTGTTTCCTCATCATGAAAACGAAATCGCCCAGGTAGAAGCGGTGACTTGCAAGACCTTTGCCCGTCACTGGTTTCATATCGCCCATTTGATGGTTGAGGGTCAAAAGATGAGCAAATCATTGGGTAATCTTTATACCTTGCATGATTTGGCCGAACGGGGATACCAGCCACAGGAAGTGCGCTATGTCTTGTTGTCGGGAAGTTACCGGCAACCGTTGAATTTTACCTTTGAATCAATGAACGCGAGCCGCAAAGCGATGTCCAAGCTTGCGGACTTCGCCAAGAAATTGTCCATTTCTCCAAAACAGGGGTATGAGTTGGAAACCGAATTTGGACCCTTTCATCCAGTGCAACAGGCTCTACTTTCGGATTTAAATACCCCTGAGGCTCTGGGCCGTTGCTTTCGGTTGGTTCGCCAGCTTGGAGAGGCATGGGATCGTGGGGAGTTCGAAGGCAAGGATGTTGAGCTCGAGGCTATCCGTAGAGGATTTCAAGCAACCTGCGATGCGTTGGGTCTGTTGATTGAAGTCAAAGAGGCAGTGGAAGCCGAAGTTCCCCATGAAATTGCCGAACTTGCTCAAAGAAGATGGGATGCGAAAAGCAATAAGGATTGGGCGACGGCCGATCAGATTCGGGACGAACTTCTGCAGGCAGGCTGGCTGGTAAAGGATAGCAAAGAAGGTTTTACTTTAGCCAAGTCCACAGAGTAGTCGGAGGCGGTTATGCCTGCGCAGGTAAGTCCTGCCAATCTTATCATAAAGTCTTAATTGGTCTTGCTCCCGCTATTAACTTTGTAAATATTTTACAAAATATATTCAAAATTTACCAAATAGGCTTTGTAAAAGAGCCCGATTCCATAAAATCAGACTAGGCAGACCCTCATGAAATTAAGAAAAATTGTCCCAACTTTTGCCCTTTTTTCGATTTTAGTAGGGAATTCAATCTTGGCGAAAGTTAATTTTAAGGATGATATTCTGACCTTGTTCCAAGACTATTGCATGGATTGTCATGGAGTGGAAAAACAGAAGTCAGGCTTTCGTGTAGATGGAAGAGCCTATCTCTTGAAGGGGGGCGATACCGGATTAGCCACGGTTGTACCTGGAGATTCGAAAGCGAGTTACCTGATCGAAGTAATTAAGAGTGATGATCCGGAGATCGGGATGCCACCCAAAGGAGGAAAGTTGTTCGATGACGAAATTGAACTACTGGAACAATGGATCGAAGAGGGCGCATTTTGGCCGGGGCAAATGGAAGATAAAATCGAAGAGGAGACCGACCACTGGGCCTTCCTGGAAATTAGGCGTCCGAAAATTTCCAGTGGTTCGTCCAGTGCCATTGATGCGTTTATCGATCAGCGCTTGAAGAAAGAAGGAATTCCGAAAGGTAAGGAAGCGGATCCACGCACCTTGATTCGTCGGGCATCCATTGTTTTAACCGGCCTTCCGCCAGAACCATCAAGGGTGGTTGAATTTTTACATGACTATTTGCAAAATCCGGAAGAAACCTACTCTAAATTAATTGATGAATTACTTGCATCTCCGCACTTTGGAGAAAGGTGGGCCCAGCATTGGCTGGATGTGATTCGCTGGGCGGAGACGAATGGATCGGAAGCGAATCTATATCGCAAAATGGCATGGGTGTATCGGGATTACGTTATTCGTTCATTCAATCAGGATCTGCCCTACGATGAATTCGTCCGTCAGCAACTGGCGGGCGACGGAGTTGGGGTTGGCGAGGCCTTGGGATTTCTCGTTGCCGGGCCACATGTTCCTGCTGCGACCGTCGGGCAAGAACCTTCCGCCATTCGGCAAGCAAGGGCGGACCGGATGGATGAAATCATGCAGACAGTGGGAGCGTCCATGCTTGGCGTAACCATGAGTTGCGCCCGTTGTCACAACCACAAGTTTGATCCCATTTCGATACAGGATTATTATTCGATGACTGCCGTCTTTGAGGATATCGAGTTTGGAAGCCGTTTCCCCGAATTTGCCAAAGATCACCCACGAAAGACGAAAGCCGCCGAAATTTGGCGGGAAGTCTCCAGAAATCGAAACAAATTAAGAAAGAGTGGCTTGGCGTGGGAAGAAGATTGGGGAGGCTACAAGGAAATTCACTGGCAACCCCTTGAGGTTACCGGCCTGAGACTGAATTTCTGGTCAGGGTATGTGGGATTGGATGAGGTTGAGATTTTCGGAATGCCTTCCGATGATTTCAATCTCGCACATGCATCGAATGGCACCAAAGTACATACCGACCTGGCATTCGCCGAGCAGGGGGACCGTTTCCCAATATCGAGGATCATCGATGGTAAATACGGTACCCAACGCTGGCAGGCTAGCTACGACAAGCAGAAAAAACAAAACCCTTGGGTCGAATTTACTTTCGATGAACCGGTAACGGTTGGCAGGCTTCGGATGAGTTCCAATCGCGAATATTATTTCGAAACGGATTACCTGGAACAAAAGAAAAAGTTCAACTTCGATAAGTTCCTGGTGAATGTAAAATTGGCCAACGGTACCTGGAAGGAAATTGCTTCGATCGAAGAAATTCGCAACCGAATGAGCAAGGATCAGTCATTGGGGAATACGATGGAGGAGATCAATCATCTTGCTTACAGGCTTTCGGAAGAAGGTCCCCGTCCCAGTTTCGTGGGTAGTTTTATCAAGCCCAAGATCACTCATGTTTTGCACCGTGGAAGTCCGGAAAATCCGCGAGCTGTGGTGTTGCCCGGGGCGCCTAAAATCTTATCCGGTGATTTGGGCGTGGACAATCAGGCCAGTGGACGGGCAAGAAGGGCGAAGTTTGCCGACTGGTTGATGGATGAAAAAAATCCCCTTACCGCCCGGGTAATGGCCAACCGGATTTGGCAACATGTGTTCGGTGCCGGCCTGGTGGTGACCGGTGGAGACTTTGGCAGGGCGGGGGCTTCCCCAAGTCATCCTGAACTGCTGGATTGGATCGCCGCGGAGTTCGCCCAACCCAGTCGTCCGGATGGGACACCCTGGTCGATGAAGGAATTGATTCGTCTGTTGGTCAGCACGG
>JAYOEB010000009.1:10470-24230 GCA_038116775.1 Opitutia bacterium
CCGACGGGTGGAGGCGGAGGTAATCCGTGACGGTATCCTGCTTGCCTCCGGGAAACTAAATCGGGAAATGGGTGGCAGGAGTTATCGCATTCATAATGTCAAAAAGACCTACGCCCAGTGGAAAGTGACTGATAATTTTGGCCCCGAGACCTGGAGGAGAATGATTTATCAGGAAAGAATGCGCCGGGTGGACGATCAAATCTTTACTGCTTTTGATTTTCCGGACTGTGGGCAGGTTCGGGCAAAAAGGCCGGTATCCACCACTCCATTGCAGGCCCTTAACTTAATGAACAGCAATTTCGTGGTCGATCAGGCAAAACATCTTGCAAAACGGGCCAAGGATGAATCCCAGGGTAATTTAAAGAGGTCGGTGGTTCGTGCCTTTGAATTGATTTTTACCCGCAAACCAAAGAAGGAGGAACTGGATGTTTCCATGGAGATCGCCAAGGTCGATGGCCTGGAGATCGTCTGCCGGGCGCTGATCAATTCCAATGAATTTGCCTTCCTGCCCTGAAGAATTTGAAAAATGAGTAATCGAGAAGAAAAGATTTCCTCCATTGGCCGATCCTTGTTGAATCGTCGGGGGTTTATGAAGAATGCCGGCTTTGCCACCGGTGCTCTGGGACTTGCCCAGTTGTTGAGCAAGGATGGATTGTTCGGAGCGGTCGATCCAACCAGTTTTACCGGTAAGTCCCCCATTCGTCCGGATATTGATCCTGACAATCCATATTCCTCCCGAAAGGCCCATTTTGAAACCGACGCCAAGCAGGTGCTGGTGATCTTTTGTCCGGGAGCGGTGAGTCACGTCGATACTTTTGATTACAAGCCGGACCTCACGAAGTATCATGGGCAGAAGCCCCCGGGCATGCCAGCCGTTACCTTTGAGGGACCGTCAGGAAACATTGCCAAACCATTTTGGGAATTCAAGCCCCGCGGGAAGAGTGGGAAAATGATTTCGGATCTGGTACCGAACCTTGCCGAGTTGGCGGATGATTTCTGTTTCGTTCACTCCCTTCACACGCAGACCAGCGCACACCCCCAGGGGGAAAACTTTTTGAATACCGGCTTTACCATGGAAGGCTTTCCTTCCTTCGGGGCTTGGGCCACTTACGCACTCGGTTCGGAAAACGAGGAACTACCCGCTTTCGTTGCGATCAATGATCCCCGTGGACCGGCACGTTCCGGAAAAAATAATTTTGGCAACGGGTTTTTGCCCGCCGCATTTCAGGGGACTGATTTTAATGCCGGGAATCCGCCGGCTAATCTGTCCAGACCCGCAGGTTACACATCATCAAATGATCGTTCCACGGTCAGCCTGCTGCAGCGTCTGAATGGAATACATCTTGAAAAATATCCCGGTGATGCCGATCTGGCTGCCCGGATCGCCAGCTATGAATTGGCTGGAAGGATGCAAACCTCGATTCCCGACGTGATGGATATTTCCAAAGAACCGGAATCGATCAAGAAAGAATACGGACTGGATTCTGGAACCGACCTAAAGAAGGAATACGCCAAGAATTGCCTGCTTGCCCGCCGCTTACTGGAAAAAGGAGTGCGAGTGGTGCAACTTTTCAATGGAAGCGATCCTTCCGGAGGCAACGGAATTACCAATTGGGACTCTCACAGTAACATCCACAAGACTCATGCGATGCAGGCTGAGATCATGGATCAACCCACGGCCGCCCTGATCAGCGATATGAAACGGCGCGGATTGTTGAAAAACACTCTGGTCGTTTGGTGTACGGAGTTTGGCAGAATGCCATTTCTGCAGGGCAATGGAACCGGTCGGGATCACAACCCCGATGCCTTTACCTGTTTCTTCGCAGGTGCCGGAGTAAAGAAAGGATACACTTATGGAAAGAGTGATAATTTTGGTTTCAAAAGTGTGGAAGGAAAATCCAGTGTATATGATTTCAATGCCACCATTCTTCATTTGATGGGACTGGATCACGAACGCCTCTCTTATTATCACAACGGACTGGAGAGAAGACTGACCAACGTCCACGGTCATGTGATCAAACAAGTCCTTGCCTGATTCGTTTACCTCTACTCCCAGCCATTCTTGCCCTGTCCATGATTCATTTACCCAATCGTACCTTTGGGACATCCATTCCGTTTGCTTTCACATTGTTGATTTGTTGCATGGTTTCCGACGCGAGCCCCTTTGCGGAAAAGCCACCGGCGATCGAATCAGTGGCAAATTTATTTGCCAAAAAGCTCCGGTTGGAAGAAGGCGTTAAGGGTAGACCCCTCCCAACTAATGACTGGTGGACCACTTTATTGTCTGAAAAGGATTTCCCGGGCCGTCTCTATGCTTATCCTTTTACCATCGGTGCCAATGCGGAAGGGGTGCAGATCTGGTATCCTTTGGAATGGAATGAAAACGGAACGGAAATGGTCGCTGGTGAAGCCCTTCTGATCGAACCAATTGATCCTACTCCCGACCCTAATCCGCCAGAAAAAGTTCTTTTTGACTTCGAAAAAGATTGGGCGACACTAGGATGGACATTAGAGGGTAGTGCCTTTGGAGACGCACCTATGACCAATCAACAGCATGGGAGTAGGGGAATCGTGGGCAGGCGATATGCCGCGAGTTTTTACGGGCATGATGGTGCACTGGGTAAAGCGATCTCACAGGAATTTCCAATCGATAAAGATTATCTGCATTTCAAAGTTGCCGGAGGGAGTGAAAAGGAAATTCTTGGAGTACATCTTATCGTGGATGGAGAATCAGTCTATCAGGAAGTTGGGAAAAAGAATAATGACCTGGAATGGCGAACTTGGAACATCAAGGAATATCACGGAAAAAAAGGAAAGATAAAATTGGTTGATGAATCAAAGGGAGGATGGGGATTTATATCCGCCGATCATTTCGTACTTTCTGATCTGTCCACCTCGCCTAAATCGGGTGCATTTTCACATGCATCCACCCTGAACTGGGGAGACTGGCATGTTTCCATGCGCCTGCATCTTAACCAGAACAAAAAAGCGGATGTTACCTTTGGCAGGGGTATGCCGTATGTTTGGATCGAGCCACAAGGGATCGGACTGAAGATTCCTGGTGAATTGGGCAAGGATGGAACCCTGCAGCACAATGGAAGAACCTTCGGTATTTTTGCCCCCAAGGGAACATTGAAACAAAGAGAAGATTATATTGAATTTAAAGGACCGCTTCTTTCAGTTGCCGCCTTGAATTCAAATTCTGATATGGTCGAACTTTTCGCACGACATGCCGCTTCAATCCCAAGAGATTCTCAGTTCGATTGGCAGTATCAAAAAGAGAAGGGCAGGATCCATACCACATGGAAGGTCAAGACACAGGATGGGGGGGATATGCTGCATGGTTGGATTCCGCATCATTACCGGACAACCCATCACAACTTTCAGTTCAGTGGAATGGAATACAAAACCAGGAGGGGAAAAATGATGGTTGCAAAAGGGACGGAGTTTGAAATTTCCTGGCCTTTTACCGGAATTATTCCGTTGTTTACATTGCCAAAGGACGAATTTTTTAAAAAGGAAAAACTGGCTAATTTTATCAATCTCTGGGGTAATGAACTTTTGAAAAAGCCTGTAGAAAACCGTCAGGGTGCTGATACTTACTGGGGTGGAAAATCGATGCTCAAGACCTGCCAGGCATTTAACATGGCCTGGCAACTGCAACTTCCGATTGCCAATGACTTGTATAGGGAAGCCAAGCGGGTAGTGGAGGACTGGTTGACTTACAAACCCGGAGAAAAAGCTTTTTATTATGCCCGTTATCCACTCCCTTGGTCCGGCTTAGTGGGATTTAATTCATCTTACGGTTCTGAACAATTTACTGATAATCATTTTCATTACGGCTATCTGGCAATGAGCGCTGCCCTCATCGGGATGCATGATTCGGTCTGGTTAAAAAAGTACGGACCTGTTCTCACCGAAGTGGTGAAACAATTTGCCGAATGGGAGAGGGGATCCGAGCGATATCCCAGATTACGAACTTTTGAATGCTGGGGGGGGCATAGTTATGCCGGTGGAATGTCCAATGGGTTTGATGGAAACAATCAGGAGTCTTCTTCCGAAGCGGTTGGGTCCTGGGCGGGAATGTTCTTCTTGGGTGCTGCACTTGGCGATGAGGAGATGCTGGCAACCGGTGCGATGGGCTATGTGATCGAGACCGAGGCGGTTCATGAATACTGGAACAATGCCTACGGATGGAAAAATCCGGAACAGTCAAATTGGTCGCCTAATTACCAACCAACGATTTGTTCGGTCATGCGGGATCGGGATATGGGTGCTTGGACCTGGTTTAGTGGTGAACCAATTCATATCTACGGTATTCAATGGCTACCAGCTTGGACCCATATGAATTATTTTGGAGCCCATGCCGAACACTCCGTCTATCAACTGGATCAAATGATGGAAAAACAGGGCAAGGATCAGGGTAAAATCACTTGGGAAAAAATTGACGGCGACTGGGGACAGGTCACTGCGGCTTATGCCGCATTTTGTCAACCCGATGAAATCTGCAGAGTATTGGATGAAGCGATTGAAAAGAAATGGGCAATTGCTTCATCCAAGCACGCTGGAATTCCTTATTATTTGGCTCATGCCAGCCGGGCGTATGGCTTGATTGATAAGGAAAGTTACACCGATTTGCCCACCTCGGTGGTCTTTAAAAAAGCGGATGGTCAACGAACCGCACTGGTTTATAACTTATCCAATTTCGAGTGTCCCGTACGGATTTACACCCAGGGTAAACAAGTTCTAAAAGGTAATTTACCTGCCAAGGTTTTAATGGCTGTACCGATTACTAAATAAGCCAGATGCCTGTTTTCGACTACTGCCCCATGTTGTAGAGAGCCTGCACTTCTTCGGCGGATAAGGCACGGTCGTAGATGCGAACATCGTCGATGGAGCCCTGCGGATGGAAATTCATGCCGCGATGGTTGACCGGATGGATCAAAACATTGGGCGTGTGGTCCAAAAGTTGGAAGAACTAGAAAAGTTAAAAAATACTTTGATTCTTTTTCTGGTGGATAATGGAGCCAGTCATGAGAGACCGAAAAGAGGTCAGAAAAACCCAAAAGCGGAGTGGGGCAGCGTCGGATCCTTCGAGGCAATCGGACCGTCATGGGCCAATGCGGTAAACAGCCCATTCAAAAAGTGGAAGGTGCAAGGAATGGAGGGAGGGATTTGCACTCCGATGGTTGTCCACTGGCCCGAAGGAATCCAGTTGCCCAAGAACTCGATTTCCCGGGAACCCTGTCACTTGATTGATTTTGTACCCACTTTCATGGAACTTGCTGGGAAAGAGGCATTCTACCCTAAAAATTTGCCCAAACTGGATGGAATCAGTCTCCAGCCAACTTTTTCAGGAAGCAAATTGAAGAGGGCAAAGCCCCTGTTTTTTCAATACGGTTCGTGGCAGGTAATTCGTCATAATCAATGGAAATTGGTGCAGAAGAAAAGTGAGCCTTGGCAATTGTATGATTTGAGCAAGGATCGGACGGAAACCCGAGATCTGGCTTCCAACCACCCAATCCGAGCAAAGAAATTACGAGAGACCTGGGAAGAATGGGCGAAAGAGGTTGGAATCAATACAAGCATGAAAAAATCGAAAAGAGAAAAACGATAGCATGAAGCAGGATGTTTGAAGAAGATTCTACCCTGAAGTGAGTTTTCGAAAACGGTTGAAAAAATAAAAAAATTTGGCGTGAATCCATCCCTTTGAATATGAAATCATTCCTTCTGACCTTTCCAATTCTGTGCGGATATTTACTAAATTGTTCTGCTCAGCCAAAGCTACCAACCGTAGGTGATCTTCGATACAGTGAGAAATTTGAACGAAGTGAACTGGATCTTTGGTTGGCGGACTCCCCAAAGCCTACTCCTTTAGTGGTTAATTTTCACGGTGGTGGTTTTCGAACCGGGGACAAGCGATCGTTTAAGTGGAATCGAATTCTGCGGAATAATTTGTCCAAGGGAGTATCCTTTGCCAGCGTGAACTATCCGTTCGTTCGACAGGTTGATGGAAACTACAGCAAAATTCTCGAGCATTGCGCGGAATCGATTGAATTTCTTAAAAAGCGGGCTGCGAAATATAATTTTGATCCCGAACGGATTTCGGTGATGGGGAATTCGGCTGGGGCCTTGATTACCTGCTACTTGGGACATGCAAAGAATTTGGGTATCCGTTCGATTTTTCCGATTCAACAACCTAAGGGGACTCCAATGTTGATTCCACTTTTCCGGGCCGATGGTTCTCCGGTAATTGTTTACAACCGTTCCGGTAAAAGGGACAAAATTCATCATCCGGATTTTGCGATAATGGTGCGGGAAAAATGCAAGGAACTGGGAGTGGAATGCTTGGCTTATGGGGTGGAGGGAACAGGCTTGAAAACCTTGTCCGATGAAGAATCGATTGAAGAATTGGCGATGAAATTCTTTCAGAAATCATGGAAGAAGAAATTAAAAAAACAATAATGAAACGAAGAGAGTTTCTGCTTCAGGGAGGCATTGCTTCCGGGATTTTGACAATGGGGAAATCCGGGCTTGCCCGAGAACAAAGAAAGGAAACTTTTCTCAGCGATAGATATGATTATCCGCTTCCCAAATTTGATGATGGTACAAAGCTTTTGTTTCAGGGAGATTCCATTACCGATATGAAATGGGGAAGAAATCAAAAGGATCGAAATCATTATCTCGGGCACAGTTATGTCTTTCTGATCGCTTCTCGCCTTGGAGTTGATATGCCAGAGGCAAAACTGGAATTTTTCAACCGAGGAGTGAGCGGGAACAAAGTGGGTGACTTGCGTAAACGCTGGCAAAAAGATGCGATTGAAATGAACCCGGACTGGCTGAGTGTTTTAGTGGGAGTGAATGATGTGAGTCAAAGCCGTGGTCAACCGGTTGATTTGGAAAAATGGGAAGAGGATTACCGACGTATTTTAAATGCCAGTAGAGAGAAAAATCCGGATTTGAAAATGGTTCTAATGAATCCCTTCGTTTTAAGAATGACCCGGCTTCAACCACTTGAGGTATGGAAGCATTGGCGCGGGGAAATCGAAAAGCTTGGAAAAATCGTCTCCCGGATGGCAAAGGATTTCAATGCAGTCCATATTGGCTGCGGAAGCGGTTTCACCCGAGCATTGGATTTGGGACGGGGTGCATCCCTTGCCCCAAGGGCATGAATTGATTGCGAGGAATTGGTTGCAAGCGGTCAGCCAAGCCACCAATAAGAAGGGATGAGCGAAAACGTTTCCATTTCCACGATTGGTTCACGAGTTTCCAAGTGGGGCGAAGGCCCGATTTTTTGGATGGATCATCTGATCTACGTCGACATCGAAGGTCATGCCTTGGTTCGTTTGAATCCGGAAACTGGTGAGGAAGAGGTCTGGGAAATGGGCGAACGAATCGGGACGGTCGTTCCCCGAGAGTCCGGAGGTTTTATTTGTGCGGGGGATTCCGGAATTTACAGTTTTGATCCGGAAACCGGCGAGAGAAGGAATTTGGCTGATCCGGAAGCGGAAAAAAGACCGGATAATCGATTTAACGACGGAAAGTGCGATTCATCCGGTCGATTTTGGGGCGGAACCATAAGCACGGTAAAAAAGACGGGAGATGCGAATCTCTATATGCTGGATGAGTTGGGGAACCTAAGTCTGAAAGTCAATGGGGTGACCAATTCAAATGGAATCTGTTGGAATGCGGATGCCACCATTATGTATTACATCGATACCCCGACCCAGGAAGTTTTGGCCTATCCCTTTCAATCCGAATCCGGGGAAATTGGCGAACCCAAATCCATTTTTCATACCGGCCGGGAAAATTTGGAGGGATCCCCGGATGGAATGACGATCGATGACGAAGGCATGCTTTGGGTTGCGATGTGCCACGGGGGAATGGTCATACGAATTGATCCGGGAGGTGGAGAACTCCTGCGCAAGGTGGAATTGCCATGTGTGGAAACAACCGCTTGCTCCTTTGGAGGAAGAAATATGGACCGTCTGTTCGTAACCACCGGCATTCACAAATCAATGGCGGAGAAAGACGCGGGCTTGGTCCTGGTCGTGGATGGTCTTGGGGTAAGGGGGTCGGTCGCGTTTTCTTATTTCGGATGAGTCGGGTACGAATCTTTTTGTCTTAGGCAGATTCAGCCGATTTGCTCGGCTCGTTTCTAATTTCGAGGAAGGAGGTTCCAGACGCCCGAAGAATAATCGTAGAAACGACGGTTGCCTGATTCGTCGGTTTCGAAGTAGAGCCAGTCTCCGCTGTCAGGAGAGAAGAAAAAAGGATAATGAAGGTAGTTCGTCCAAAGCCATTGCAGAGAGAAATCGTAAAGCCAGGCCGAGCTCATGGATTCGCCATGTCGATATAACCATCCGTGGTCGGTGTGATAGATCCAGTCGCTGGAGGTTTCGAAATAATAGCCAAACCATTCCGTGAATCTCCAGTGGTCGGCGGGCCGATCCGCGGCTGACCAAGCGTATTCGTCCTGATCGGTCACAAAAACTGAGAAATCAAATTCCGAAGAGGAGGAGGTCGGGTCGGAAACCAAGACGGAAAGTTCGTAGGAATTGTTTTGATCCTCATCCAGAGGGTTCTCGAAGTCTGGTTCCTCCCTGAATAAGAGAATCCCGGTGCTTGCGTTGATTTCGAAAAAATCGGCATCCGCTCCTGAAATCGAATAGATGACTGGGTCGCCGTCTATGTCGATGGCATTGAATTCAAAGACGTAAGAGGTTCCCTCTGCAATCGCAATTTCTCCGGAAACCGGAGCATCTTCCAAGACTGGCGGATCATTTGCGGCAGCGATCGTAAGATCAAAGGAATCGGACACGGAGTGATCGGTCGATGTGGCGGTAATGACAATGGTCGCTGTCCCGAATTCATCTTCATGAAGGGAGAGGGTGAGCACGGATTCGGAAATGGCGGCCGTCACCAAGGATTCGTTGCTGACCGAAACCGAGTAGACAAGAGAGTCGGCTTCATCGGGATCGGAGAAGACGTTTGTCAACTCAATGGTCAGGGCGGAGCTATCCTCGACCGCGCTCAGATCGGCGACTGCATTCGATAAAACGGGTGGATCGTCTACGGGAGAAACCTCCACGGAAATGCTTGCGTTGGCAGTGGTCGCCCCATCGGATACGGAGAGTACGAAGGAATCGGTCCCATGCCAATTGTCGTTCGGTTCGTAAACGACGCTGGAGCTTTCGGCATCGAAGGAGGCGACCCCGTTGGTTGGCTGAGAGGAGACGGTCCATACCAGCGAATCACCGTCCGCATCGGAGGCGGAAAAGGAATGGGATATCGACTGATCCTCGGTCGTCGATAGGTCGACGGTCTCGCCTTGGCTGATCACCGGCCCAGTGTTCACTCTGTATTCGTACGCCCCCAAGTCCGGAGCGCTTCCATAACGGTTCTTACCCAAGATATCGGTCGTCGGATAGTGAGAGGCCAATGGGTTGGCCTGATCGATGGCCGGTGAAGCGGATTGAAGGCTGAAATCGTCGTCTTCAGTGCCGGAGATTCCGTCCGTTCCGTCACCGGAGGAGAAGAGAGGATCCGCCGAGAGGTTGTCGGAGCCAAACGACGCGCCGACGGAGTTGTTGGGATCGATGATGCTGTGGGAGACTGATGCCGTCCCTCCGCCTAGATAAAGGTCGTCCCCCGAGATCGCCGCAGTGTTTTGCCAAAGGATGCAGTTTTCGAATTCGACGGATTCACCCGTAAAGAGAATGGTAACGCCCCCGTACTCTTCGGTGTGGTTTTCGACAATCGTGCAATGGACGAAAAAGGTGGTTCCCTCCGGTTTGAAAACTCCGTTGCGAAAATTGGATCGATTGTCGGAAAGCAAACAGTTGATGAACTTGGTGTCGTCCGAGCCACTGAATAAGATGGCAACTCCGCCCTCGGACGCCGCCGAGGCGTTTGCCTCATTTCCAACGAACTTGCATGAGTTGAAGCTGAGGTCGTTGGTACCCATGGCGGCAAACGCTCCTCCGTTGTTGGATTCGTTTTTGAAAAAGTGGCAGTTCTTGATTTGCATGCCGGAGTTACCGGAAAAATACAAGGCTCCGCCGTAACCATAGGAGCCGCTGGCCTTGTTCTCGTAAAAAGAGCAGCCATCGAGGTTGGGAAGCGATCTTGATTCCATGTAAATGGCCCCACCACTGCCGTTAGTCGTAAGGTTGGAGCGAAAAATGCAATTCGTAAGGGAGGGAGAGGAGTTTTCCAAAGAAAGAGCCCCCCCGCCATTGTACTCGGTATTTGAATTCCCTGAGAAATTGGAGTCTTTGATCGAGCCGATTGAATTTTCCAATTTGCAGGCCCCTCCGTCGTAGGCCGAAAAATTATTCGAATAATTTGCGAAGGTCTCGATCCAATCGCCATTTTGGGCCAAGACAGCGCCGCCAAAGGAATCGGAAGAATTTTCAACATACGAATTTCCGCTTGCGGTAAAGTTGGAATCTTCCGCGTAAATCGCGCCTCCGGAATAATCGGAGTGATTTCCCGAGAATTGGGAAAAAAGCATCGAACCACTCGAGCTCAGGGCGTCGATCGCCCCACCGCTTGAAGCGGCCGAGTTGTCCGAATAAGAACCGTTCAAATCATGAAAGACGACGTATTTCGCGTTGATGGCCCCACCGCCGTTGTTGGAGGTGCTTCGGTTATTGGTAAAGGTACAATTTGTGGTGTTCAGCTCCATGTTTTGGGCATAGATGGCACCTCCGTCAAGGGGAGCTTGGTTTTGATCGAAAGTACATTGGCTGAGAACTATCGAACCGTATTGCCCGTTAATCGAGCCACCGCCGTTGTTGGAGGTAACCAGATTCTTTGAGAAAATACCTCGATTTGCATGAATATTTGAATTTACGGATGCTATTGATCCGCCTGCGTAAACGGATTGATTTTCACTGAAGTTGGAGTCTAGGATCGTAAGATTCGAATCCGAGCAGTGAATCGTCCCTCCGGTGGAGGCATTGTTTTCGAACAAGGAGGAATCGGAAATTTCAATGACGGCCCTTTCGGCCAGAATCACTCCACCCCAATAGTCAGAGTAGTTGAGAGAGAAAATACTTTCTCTAACCTTGAGTTCGGCGTTGGAGACATGAATGACTCCGCCATTGGAACCGGCACCATGACTGTTGAAGAAAGAATTCGAAATCGTTGCGTTCGAATCCTCCAATTTGCACCCGGCTCCTTGGTAGGCGGATTGATTGCCGCTGAAGTTTGAGTCCTCGATCATGACGGTTGAATTGGCCCCATGAAGGACGCCCCCGTTTGAGCCGGCGAGATGATCCGTGAAGTAGGCGCCCGTGATGCTGAGGTTGGAATCCACGATTTTAATGGCGCCGCCATTGTAAAGGGATTGATTCCCGATAAAGCCTGAATTTTCGATTGAAAGGTTGGAATCCGTGGAGAAGATCGCCCCGCCGGAAGAGGCGTAATTTCCGCGGAATAGGCAATCCCTGATGGAAAAACTCACTCCATCCGCGTATAGTCCGCCGCCCTCGCCTCGAGAATCAGAGTAATTTTCGGTCGAATTTCCATCTTCAATGACGAAGCCCTCGATGTGGGAACCCTGCGAGGGAACCACGATATGGAAGGAATTGTCCGATTTGTCTCCCAAGATTCCCAAATCACCCGATAAAATGGTTTCGTTGATTGCCGAGTTTCTTTCATCCCGCACGGTTTCGGAGCCATCAAATCCCCCATATATCGAAACCTCAGGAGGCAGGAGAAAGAAGTCGCTTCTGAAACTGCCGGGTGTGTAGGTTCCGCTTGCCACCCAAACTTCAGAGAAGGGATGAACCGACTCCAGGGCCAAGCGAAGATCGGTGTATGCATTCTCCCAACTGCTTCCATCGCCATTGCCGCTTGCCCCTTGATCGACGTACAGGACGGAGGATCGATCGGACTGGAAGCTTTGATGAATGCTAATGCTTTCCTCCGAATCCATTTCGACGGACACGAAGGACGGAGAAAACTGAAGGCCGGTTTTGAAAGGGGTCAGGGTACCGGTCCAGTCCGAAGAAACGGAGATCAGGAAAGACCCATTTTCATCGCTGTGGAAGATTTCTCCCGAATCTAATCTCAATTCGGCGTCGGCGATGCCTATCCCGAGGCTGTTGATGACTACCCCGGAAATGATTTTGTTACCAGTGGTTGAGCTTCCCGAATCCCTTTCTTGTAGCGGAACGCTTACGGTGGGGATTCCATTGGCACTGAGGTAAAGAGTGGAGAATCCAGATTCCAGGTCCGAATCGGAGCCAGCGAAGATAGGCAAGGGTTGAGCTAGGTTCCAATTTTCGCTGGTGAAGGAAAGGGCCGCGGACCCAATGATTGAAAAATCTTGATCCTCGGATGCATCCAAGGATGCGGCAATCTGGAGGTCCCCATCCGGCTTGGATGCGAGTCGCACAAGGATTGTACTCAGATTGCCTTCGGGAATTTCCAGAGAATAAACGGAGGGAACGATGCCCTGCGTTACGGAGGAGCGAAAGTTAGCTACGTAAGGAGTGGTTCTATTGAGAACTTGAGCGTTATCTTCGGAATTTGCGTTTCCGGTCGAAATGCCCAGATAATCAACCGACGGATTCGAGAAAAACGGGATACGGTTGGGATAGGTGATCGTTTCTTCGGTGTCGTAGGACATGAGCGTCCTGTAGCCTTGGTCCTCGAAAATCCACCTCTTGCCGTAATTGAATTCCTTGAAAACCGAACTGTTTGAGGGATCGGTATCTGGAATCCCCCTGTTCATTGCGTCTTCCCTATTGTGCAAACAGCCCATATTGTGACCAATTTCATGAATTAACGTATAGTTGGGAGCGCCTATGGAATCTATGGTCACGACGTTGAATGCCTTTTCTGCGAAATCCAGGCTCGGAAAATTCATTTGCCTTGCCACCCCTGCGAGGCTTTCGGTTCCTTCGGAAACAAGAAGGGTAACGAGATCGGCTCCATATTGATCCCGCAAAGAATGAAGTTCATCCAAGTATCCGTCGCCTGCATCGACCGACCGATTCAAATCCAAAGATGGATTTTGAGTTTCTTGGTATTGAACTTCAACCAAATGAACGAGTCGGATGGCGGCGTTGACTCGACTGTTGAGGAAACAAAGATTGGATTCGGCGATGGCATTCTCCACGTAAGCCCTGAGTTCGCTTTCCGTGGCAAAGCTTTCGGATTGCATGGTCGTCGGGTTGAACATTTCCATTTCCATAGCCTCGGGAGTGTAGGCCACCAATAGATCGATCAGATTGCCATCCCCGTTTCTCCAATTTTTCGCTCTTCTCATCAGCCTGGGATCTTTGGAAATCGTTCCCGTTTGTGATTGGCATCCGCCGCACGAGGGAGAGGAAGCGGGTAGGGGACTAAGAAAAATGGCCTCACCTGTGTTTTTGAAGCGGAAAGCCCGGTGATCCGATTTGATCCAAGTTCCGAAGACCTCCTCCTCAATCCGAGTGAAGGAAAGCGAGCCGTCTTTTTCTTTTTTCGATTTGCCGTGCCATGCGAAGTTTTTACCACCCAAATCCCGTGAATGAATTCTTCGAAAGCGGAGTTCTTCCCCATCCGGGCTTTCAAAGCGAACTTCGGAGGTATGAAAATCGGCAACTGGGGGGAACGGGATGCCTTCGGAGGCAGTTGCGGAGAAGGGAGCAAGCGCCAAGAAAGCCGATAAAATGATCAAAAAAGGTTTCAAGGTGAGTGAAATGTAAATTTTGAGGAGTGGGCAAGCAAACCAGAAATGCAGCCGTCGACCACCCATATGAGAG
>JAYOEB010000009.1:24240-27739 GCA_038116775.1 Opitutia bacterium
ATCCATTCCCGGTCGCTTTAGTTTATTGCATTAAGCGGACGTTGATATATCAAGGAAGACTGAAATATAACAATTAATCATTTTTCCGCTCATGAATGAATTTTCTCTTAAGGGCAAGGTAGCCCTCATCACCGGCAGTACGAAAGGTTTGGGCTTGGGCGTTGCCCAGTGTCTTGGGGAAGCCGGCGCCAAGGTGGCCTTGAATTACCTCAATGACCGGGAGAAAGCGGAGTCGGCCTTGAAGCAAATCCAAGACAAGGGAATCCATGCGATGCTGATCCGGGCAGACGCATCCAATCCCGAACAAATCAAGGACATGGTCGATGCGGTTGAAGAAAAGTTCGGAGGCTTGGATATTCTCGTTCCCAATGCCACCCCAGACCAGCCCCAGTTGCCGATTGAAGAATACGATGCCTCTTTTTATCAGAGAATGCATGACTTTTTCGTCATGAGCCCCTTTCATCTCACGCAAGCCGTGCTTCCGGGAATGAAAAGAAGAGGCGCTGGAAGAATCATTAACATTACCAGTGAAGTCTTCCATTGTTCCATACCCAATTTCAGCGCTTACGTTGCGGCCAAGGGAGGGCAGATCGGATGGAGTCGGAGCATGGCCAGCGAGCTTGCCCCTTTCAAAATCACCGTGAATACCGTTGCCCCGGGGTGGATACCGACGGAAAGGCACGCCAACGATCCCCAAGACCAAAAGGATTCTTATCTTGATTCGATTCCAGTCGGCAGGTGGGGCCAACCGGAGGACGTCGGACATGCGGTGACTTTCTTCGCTTCGGAAGAAGCTTCGTTCGTTACGGGACAAACTTTGTGCGTGAATGGTGGACGTACGCCTTGGTAATCGTTTAACATACCTCATACCATGAAAAATTCATTGCTTATCCCAACGATCTTTTCAATCGCTGTTTTCTTCAGTTTCTCCGCATGTACGGTCGAGCGTAGCGGGGATGATGCGAATGCCAGCAGGACGGTTGATGCCTCCACGAGTTTCGCCTACGTCACCAACGGCGTGGATCCCTTTTGGGATCTGTGCGCTGCGGGAGTAAGGATTGCCGAAGAGGAATTTGGCGTCCAATGCGAGGTCTTGATGCCGCCCAAGGGAGTGGTGGATCAAAAAAGAATGATGGAAACCCTTTTGGCGAACGGAGTTGATGGAATTGCCGTTAGTCCGATAGATGCGGAGAATCAAACCCCCTTTCTAAACGAGGCGGCGGCCAACACCATTTTGATAACCCAAGACGCGGATGCTCCCATGAGCAACCGCTTGGTCTATATCGGGGCCAACAACTACAAGGCTGGTCGGGCCTTGGGCAAGCTCGTCAAAGCGGCGATTCCCGAAGGCGGGGAAGTCATGCTCTTCGTCGGTCGACTGGAGCAGTTGAATGCTCGTCAGCGCAGACAGGGAGTGATCGACGAATTGCTGAATCGCCCCCAGCAAAAGCTCGAGCAGGTGGAGTTCGACGCCGTCGATGCGAAGAATATTTCCAATGAAGGTTCGAAATATCTGATTCTCGATACCCGAACGGATAATTTCGACAAGGCCAAGGCCAAGAGCAATGCGGAGGATGCAATCACCAAGTACAAGGATTTACGGTGTATGGTCGGACTTTTCGCCTATAACCCTCCTGCCTGCATCGATGCGATCAAGGAAGCCGATAAGGTTGGAGCGATCAAGATCTGTGGCTTCGATGAACAGGATGCATTGCTTCAGGCAATCGTCGATGGCGTCGCTCATGGAACCATCAGCCAGTTACCATGGGAATATGGCTACGAATCCATCAAGATGTTGAAGAACATTTACGAGGGTCGTTTGCCCGAAGACCAGTATGTGGAAAAATCATTTGCCTGCATAACCAAGGAGAACGTTTCCGAATTTTGGGCCAAGAAAAAGGAAATGGCCGAGCTCGGCAAGTCGAAATAATGGGAGGGTCCGCTCATCTGCTCGAAGTTCGGAACCTGCGAAAGAGCTTCCCTGGGGTTTTGGCCTTGAAGGGGGTTTCGCTTCATCTCAAGAAGGGCGAAGTCTTGGCCTTGATAGGGGAAAACGGAGCGGGAAAAAGTACCTTGATGAAAATTCTTGCCGGTGTCCAATCCGCGGATTCCGGAGAATATAGGATTGATGGAACCCCAGTTTTCATCGAGCAGGTAAGGGATGCGATGAACCATGGAATAGCCCTGATTCATCAGGAACTCAATCTGGCCTCTAATTTGGATTTGGCCGCCAATATTTTTCTAGGCCGGGAACCTTGCAAAAACGGATTTATCCGCGAAGACGAACTTCGAGCGCAAGCATCAAGGTATCTGTCGCGAGTGGGACTTGATCTTCCGGTTGAAACCATAACTGGGGATTTGCCCATCGGTAAGCAACAGCTCGTTGAGATCGCCAAGGCCTTGTCCTCGGATGCCCGGGTTCTGATAATGGACGAGCCAACCAGTAGCCTGTCCCAGAAAGAGACCGAAACCCTTTTTGGTGTGGTCAAGGATCTACGGGCTGAAGGGATCAGCGTAATTTACATTTCGCACCGTTTGGGGGAGGTTCGGGAGTTGGCCGATCGGGTTACGGTTTTTCGAGACGGCGAAAATGCCGGAGAGCTCGAAAAAAACGACATCAACCACGATTCGATGGTTCGTCTGATGGTGGGGAGAGATCTCAATGAGTTTTATGAGCGGAAGGTTCACCAACCCGGCAAGACGGTCTTGTTGACCGAGGAACTGATTTCGCCGGCCTTTCCCCGTGAGAAGATTTCGATTAAGGTGAAGGCTGGAGAAATTGTGGGCATCGCAGGACTGGTGGGTGCGGGAAGAACCGAGCTTTTGCAGACTCTTTTTGGCATAACTCCGGCCTTGGGCGGCAAGATGGAAGTCGAAGGCGAGCCTTTTTCTCCATCATCCCCTGCCGAAGCGATTGCTGCAGGCTTGGCTCTGGCTCCTGAAGATCGCAAACAGCACGGCTTGGTACTGCCAATGTCGGTACGTGAGAATTCCTCTCTGCCCAGTCTGGGAAGAAATCAAAGGAAAGGCTTTCTGGACTTTCGGGCTGAAGAGGAAATTGCCGAGGAGACGGTTTCCAAAATGCAAATCAAAACGCCCAGTCTAGATCAGGTTGCCAAATTCCTATCAGGGGGAAATCAGCAAAAAATAGTCTTGGGCAAGTGGTTGGCGATGAATCCGAAGTTGTTGATGCTGGACGAACCGACTCGGGGAATCGACGTTGGAGCCAAAAGAGAAATTTACAAGCTCATGGAGAAATTGGCGGGGGAAGGCATGGCCATACTTTTCGTCTCCAGTGAGATGGAGGAAGTCCTGGGGATGGCGGATCGGGCCTACGTGATGCACGAAGGCAGACTCTTCGGTGAATTGCAAAGATCCCAACTCTCCGAAGAATCAATCATGCAAATGGCCACGGGGAGAGAATTGGCAGCTTAGAAAATCATGAAAAAGAACGTCGTAGGCATTTTCGCTGTGTTGGTGGTCATTTTCATCATCACGG
>JAYOEB010000009.1:27783-30499 GCA_038116775.1 Opitutia bacterium
AATCTAATCAAGTGGTCCAGCTTGTACGCCGTAATGAGCATTGGAGTCGCCTTGGTCATCATCACGGGGGGAATCGATCTCTCCCTGGGTTCGGTGGTCGGCTTGGTGGCGGTGGTCTTGGCGTTCATGCTGAAGGTACAGGGCTTGGACCCTTGGCTTTCCATCGGGCTTACGCTGCTCATTTCCGCTCTCATAGGCTTGGTTCACGGATTTTTGATCACCAAAGCCAAGATACAGCCTTTTGTGGTCACCTTGTGCGGACTTTTGATTTACAGAAGCTTGGGCAGATGGTTGACGGACAATCAGTCGCTTGGACCAGTTCCCTTGGAAAGTGACGCGGGTTACCGAAATATCGAGCAAATCAAGGGCCTGGATTTCATCTTCAGCGGTAAAATCCCGATTACCGAATCCTTCAACTTACCCACTCCCTTTTTGTTTCTGGTGGTTTTGGGCGTGGCGACGGCCGTTTTTCTGCGCAAGACCATTTGGGGAAGATATTTGTATGCGCTCGGAAACAACGAAGACGGGGCCAAGTACAGTGGGATCGATACCGATAGGATGAAGATCACGGCTTACGTCTTGTGTTCCCTGCTTGCTGGTGTCGCCGGGGTTCTCTTTGCCTTCGAGTTGGATTCTGTGCAACCGGCTCAGACGGGAGAATTCTATGAATTGTATGCAATCGCGGCCGCCGTTCTTGGTGGTTGCAGCTTGAGAGGCGGAGAGGGTTCGATCCTCGGAGTGGTGATAGCGGCCGCGGTTATTCGGTTGATCTACAACTCCATCAATATGATCGGCATCTCAACGCATTTGGAGTTTGGCATCTTGGGCATGGTCATACTTTTGGGGGTCGTTGGGGATGAGTTTCTCAAAAAGACGATGAGTCGAAAAAAAGCTCTTCAGTAGCGATCCTTGCGGTACGAGAACCAACGGATTTTGGGGAATGTCGCCTCAGGTTTTCGTGTCGAGGTGACCCAGTTTTTTTTCCGGGACCAAGGCATCGCGAACGCGTTGCTTGAGTTCTTTGATTTGTGGAAAGCCCCGCTCCTTTTTTCTGCACCAAATCGTAGTGTTCTTGAAAGTTATCCTGAAGCAACCGGGTTCGTTTCTTGCTGGGCGTAGGCTTAGTTCATCCAATTCATTCTCGAAGGTATTCAGAATTTCCTGGGCCATCCATGCTGAACGGAGCAACCATTGGCATCCCGGGCAATACTCAATGACGATTAGATTCGATTTTTTTGTTTTCATGAAACTGAGTTTAGCTGAGGTTATGCGTTTTTTCTTTCCTTAACGAAATTTTCCGGGGAAAGACCATAGATTGACTTGAAGGATCTGGAGAAATGAAATGGATTCTCATAGCCCAGTTCGTAGGCAACTTGTTTGACTAAGTAGCCTGAATTCAGCAGCAGAGAAGCTGCATGGCTCATTTTTAGACGAATGAGAAATTTGTAAGGTCCCTCCTTGTGAAATCTTTTGAAAATTCTGGAAAGGTAGGCAGGATCGAGGTTCGTCTCATCCGCCAGCTGCTCAATGGATTTAATACGATAGTAATTCGTCCGTAGGTGTTGAAGGATTCGATTGTAGGTAGTCCACGCCCGGGAATTTCCCCAATCGCCTAGCTCCGCATCTTCACAAATTTTAAGGACCAACGCATTGGTCAGGGCGTTGCAGATCGGACGGGCGAAGGAGGAGTCGAGATTTGCATTGCCTACGATCAATTCGAACAACCCGGTGATCTCATCGATTGAATTGATTCCAATGAGACCAAAATCCTGGTCTAAAATCGAACCGAAGGGGCGAAAGGAATGATCATGAGCGCAAACAAGAAAATACTTGAGCATCGGAAAATTCGGATCGGTGGAAATCTTATGAGGAACGTTTTGGGCGTATACGTAAAGACATCCGGGGATCAATCGGTGCTTCTGACCATTCAAAAGCAAATTCCCTTTGCCTTCGACTACAAAGTCGAAAGTGGTGTAAGAGCTCTGCTGGAGTTCATTGGTAGGTTGAGGAAAAGATTTTCGATCCACCAAGTATTCCGGCAAACAACGCTCGCAACCTACGCTTACCATTTGAATTTCTTTTGGGGGAGGTGATTGGTGCAGTCCAAAAAAGATCTGCCTAGCTTCCTCCACTAATTTCGAAAAATGATTCTCTTTGGATTGCATGCTTAGTTAAAGTCAAAAAGAGATATGCAGGGGTCAAGGATTTAGGCTTTGAAATTTTTCCATGAGATCTCTGGTGCCGGCCGATGGATTGATTGGAAATTCTTTTTCCCGACTGACGTTTGGTTCCGATCATATGGTGGTTCGAACCTTGTTGAATATCAAGCTTCTTACTGATTGGATTGGAAAATGAAATTGACGAAACTCCCAAAGATTCAATGAACTAGTCTGATGAAAATCAAGGCTTTCTTTCTCGCGGCGCACTTCTGGTTCCTTCTTTCGTATCTGCCTGGCGCTCCCATCAGGGTTCTTTTGCTGGATGGTCAGAACAACCATGACTGGGAATCAACCACACCGGTTCTGGTCCAGTCTCTTGAAAGGGAGGGGCTTTGTCGGGTAACCGTCTCCACCTCGCCCCCCAAGAAATCGAGTCAAGACGCTTGGCTTGGGTGGAAACCGGAATTCAACGAATACGAGGTCACGCTGACCAACTACAATGGAGAACCATGGCCTGAGGATGTCAGGCGCGATATCGTGGAGTACGTTCGCGGCGG
>JAYOEB010000010.1:0-22842 GCA_038116775.1 Opitutia bacterium
ATGCCGTTATCCGAGGATTCAAACCAGCCAAAATCGCTTTGGCCCTGAAGAATCTTGTACCACTGGTTTCTCTCGTGATTGAAGAAAAAAGGAAAGGCAAATCGAGCGGTCCACATCCAACCGCATTCGGGAAAGTAAATCCAGTTATCGTAAGATCCTTTGCCCGTTGGGTAAACCCATCCCAAATCCGGATGAAAGATCCAATCATGACTTGATTTGTAATAATGTCCGAACCAGTCCAGGAAAAACCAGTTTTCGGCATGGTTGCCGACGGCCGTTGCGTTGATCCATAATTCTTCGTCCACGAAAGTTCTCACGCATCGAAACCCAATGCTCCTTCTTGATTGCGAAGGATAATCCACTCCTCTGAAAGCCAGCCTAAGAGGTTTTCCTTCATCCATTCCCGGTCCGTCCTTGTAGCCCCCTCCTCGGTGAATTCTTAGTTTATCGGTTGTGTCTCCCTCGGCGAACGTCGGGCCAAAAGATCTTTGGTTTGGTTTTTTTTGCGAGTACCACTTCTCATCATACCAATCCCAGCACCATTCCCCGACATTACCAACGACGTCGTACAAACCGAATTTATTGGCTTGATCATTAGGAAATTCATTTTCTCCATCCAGGCTCAAGCCAGCTTCCCTGATAATTTGACTTCCATCAAAGTATCCGACCGGCGAGACCCCATCATCAAAGGGATCACCGCTTAATTTGTAATTCGCCTTGCTGCCGTCGACGTAAATACCCCAAGGATAGTTTTTATTATGCACCCCACCCCTTGCCGCCTTTTCCCACTCCTCCTCAGTCGGCAAACGATAACCGACGCCAAACCAATCAACCATGGAATTCGTCAAATCGATCTCCCCGGCGCGATAGACAATGGTTTTGGAGGAATCCTCATAGTAAACCGGTGTGCGCCCCATGTACTCTGATTTAGCATTACACCATTTGACCGCATCGTACCAATTTACTCGATTCATGGGAAAGACGTCATTCTCGCTAAGGAAGTACCAATAGGGCTTCCCCCATGGAGATTCGGAGGAAGAACTGAAATCGTAACCGTTTTCAAGGGCCCACCGCTCTACTTGCTTCCAATCGCCGATCGTAGTTTCGAATCTATCTATTTCAAAAGTTCCCAACTTAACCTGATGCATGGGTTCCTCATCGACTTGAATACCTTCCTGCCCCATGTAGAAGGAACCGGAAGAAATCAGGACAAGATCATCGGTAACGTTCGCAGCAGCGACGCTCGATGCGAAGACAATCGCAAAAAGTCCGGTCAACGGATACATTCGGAACTTTTCCGCCAGAATGGCGAATAGTTCAAGACTTGATTTCCAATCGAAGCAAGAGGATTTGGGTCCGCTACCTCTTTCGGGAAAACTTGCTTTGAAACTTCTCCACTCTGCCTGCGGTGTCGACAAACCTTTTTTCCCCAGTGTAGGCCGGGTGGGAATCCATGGTCACGTCGCGAACGATCACCTGATAATCGACCCCGTCAATGCTCTCGGTTTTTTTTGATCCTGCCGTTGATTTCGTTAAGAATTTTTTACCACTGGAAACGTCGACGTAACAGACGCTGTTGAGATTCGGATGAATGTCCTTTTTCACTGGTGTTATCCTTGTCTAGCCTTAAAACGAGGGTTCGTCTTGTTGATGACGTACAGACGACCACGACGACGGACGACTTGGCAGTCCGGATGACGATTCTTGAGAGTTTTGATTGAGGAAGCGACTTTCATCAGTTTGAACATAAGAAAAAGATTTTTTTCGTCAATTGCGTAATTGAGTCTGCATTTAGGATTGCAAATCTGCATCATATGTAGATTATGGATTTCAAATGAGCAACGAAGAACAAGTCCCTGTCAAAAGCAGAAACCCTGAGAATTACTCTTTCCTAGATAAGGAAGCTCTCGCCAAGTACACTACTGACACCGGGAAGATCCTGCCCAGAAAGTACACCGGACTCACGCCCATGCAGCAAAGAAAGATTTCTAAATTAATTAAGAAATCTCGTCACATGCAGCTTTCTTTGTAGTCTGCCGCCCCCCCCTCCAAAGTCAGTCTTTTCTTCGACTGACGAATGCGTCTTGGCCCTGAAGAAGGGCAACCTTGCAGTTCTGCCTACTGAGACGGTATATGGTCTTGGAGCAATGGCATTGGATGCTAAGGCAGTGGAAAAAATCTTTGCCCTGAAGGGAAGATCTCCTTCAAACCCACTGATCGTGCATGTCTTGGATAAGGAAATGAGTGAGCCCCTAGCTCTCCTAAGTTCGTTGGCCGAAAAAATCTTTGATTGCTTTTGGCCGGGACCGATCACCGTAGTACTCCCCAATAGAGATAAGGTGCCCGCGATTGTCCGCGCTGGTTTGCCAAGCGTGGCATTGAGATCTCCGGCTCACCCCAAGTTTAGAAAAGTGCTGAAGGCCTTGAATGCCCCGATTGCCGCGCCCAGCGCCAATAAATCCAACCTTGTCAGCCCAACACAGGCATCTCACGTCTTTAATGATTTCGGAAGTGAATGCCCTCCCATTCTCGATGGTGGTGAATGTGATCACGGAATTGAATCAACCGTTGTCGATCTGACCTCTGATGATCCTAAAATTCTCAGGCCCGGTCCCATTATCAGGGAGCAAATTGAGGATTGCCTAGGTGTAGGAGTACTAGGAGTTTCAAAAAAGATCGCAGTCGCATCAAGACCTCAAA
This sequence comes from Opitutia bacterium, assembly GCA_038116775.1. GTDB lineage: Bacteria > Verrucomicrobiota > Verrucomicrobiia > Opitutales > Seribacteraceae > Seribacter. The sequence continues at coordinate 2,701 of JAYOEB010000010.1, forward strand.
AAAGTCCAGGCACGAGTAAGAGGCACTATTCTCCCAAAACTCCCTTTTTATTGAAGGATTCCTTAGATGAGGTTTGGGGAGAGGACTTGGATTCCAGGTTCGACCTAATCATTTGCGCCAACGCTCGGGAAGAGAAAACCTTCCGCAAACATGGGTATGCCGCCCTTTCCTTTTCGAGTGAGGGCGATCCCGTAAGCATAGCCAAGAACTTGTACAGTACTTTTCGAATCGCCGACCAAATCGGGATGAAGAGATTAGTTTCCTACAAGTTTCAGGAAACGTCAGGAATCGCTGAATCCATCAATGATAGATTGACGAGAGCCGCTTCCTTGTGAGACGAAAAATTGTTGTCAATTTCTTCTTGTTTTAAATCAGCAATGATGGAAGTATGTCGAATCTAACTAGTATGAGAAACTTATTCAAACTATGGATCTTTGCTTTTGGGTCGTTGATACCCTTATTCGGACAAACAGACCGACAGTTGAGAGACCCGGAATATTTAGTCGATCAGTATAATCAGCTTGTTTCCAAGCACAATGCTCTAATCGAAAAGACAAGGGTTTTGTTGGTTGAGAAAGACAATCCTTCGACCGTGATCGACCCCTCCGACCCCAAACTGCAAATTCAGCTTAATGAAGCCTTGGCCAAAGTCTCCACGCTGGAAAACCAATTAAATCGAATCAAGCAAGAGGAGCTTAGAACCAACACCAGCAACCAGTATTTGGATGATACGAACGCCAGATTGCGAAGACAATTGCAAGAACTGAAGGCAGACGAGCAGGAAATGCTCCAAAGGATCAAGGAGCTCTCGGCGGAAAACCGAAAGCTGGAAGCTGCTCTCAAAAATTCTGATTCGGAATACAAGAGTTCGTACTCCAAAATCCGCGGCTTGGAGCTTAGCAAATCCACCCTCCAACGAAAGTCAAACGATCTGACCTCGGAGAACAACGATTTGGCGGCAAGAAACAAAAAGTTCGAATCGTTGGTGGACCGACTGAACAGAGAGAACACTGCCTTGAGTCAAAAAATCTCCAACCTCGATTTGGACAAGGACGCACAGAGAGCACGGCTTGCCGATGCCGAATCCCTCTTGAAAAGCAAGGAAGGCTTACTCAAGGACAGCGAAGCCAAGCTTGAAAATACTCTTGATGAACTGGACACCGCTAGAAACGAGATCACTCGACTGAGCGGAACCGAAACGCTGCTCAATGATAGAAATGCGGTTCTCAAGATTCAAAATCAGGCGAATGAAGAAAAAATTAGATCCATGGACATTGAGATCGATGCCCTCCGAGCCGAAATACAAAGCCTGCGCCAAATCGCCAACGACATGAAATTCGAGGTCGCCCGCAAAGAAGAGCAAGCGGACGGCCTAAGTCTAAGCAATGCAAGCTTATTGCGGGAAAAGCAGGAACTGGAAAGAAAAAATGAGAACCTCAGGCTTTCGGAAGGGGCCATGAGAGGTGAGCTTTCGTCCCTCCGTTCGGAATTAACTTCTCTGGGAATTGAGGAAACTAGAATTTCCGACGAACTTTTAGGTCTTCGCAAGGCGAATGATCTGCTTTTGGATAAAACGAAAAGTTTGGAATCTGAAAACACGGCGTTGCAGGATGCGATTGACCTAATGAGAACCGAACTTCTGGATATGAACACCAACGAAAAGGGACTGGTCTCGAAAGTCCGTGAAATCGACGCGCAAAACAAGTCGCTTCTCGAAGAGGCAAGCGCGCAGAAAAACGAAGCTTCGTTCTACAAGGATAAGTCTCGGCAACTTGAGATACAATTGAACCAGGCAGTCGGCAACGAAAGAGTTCTCAACGAAAATCTCGCCGCTTTGGAAATCAGCAATTCCCGCCTCAATGAGGAAGTCGAAAGGCTTAAGCAATTTGGTACTCGTGAATATGAATCCTTGGCCATCGAAGCCCAAAAACTGCAATCCGAAATCTCCCAAATCCTAGGTCAGGAACAAATGTTGAAGTCAAAGTTAGCGAGTTTGGAAAACGTGAATGCCCAACTCTCTTCAGAGCTTTCTTCAACGAAAAGAAGGGAACAAGATTACAACCGTCAGCTCTCTCTCTTAAACCAAGACAACGACAGGCTTCTGCAGCAAATCGAATCCACGCAAAGAATGAGATTAAGATTGAGAAACGACATCATCGGCGTAATCGACCAAAATGATCAAGCTCCCTCTCGCTCAGCTTATCAAAATTGAAGTCAAGAGGAATAGCTAGCTAACGAGAAACTTTCCCATCGCGCGATACTTATCGTAACGCTTGGAAATCAAATCTTCTTCATTCTCCAAGGCCCGGATTTCACTTAGCAGCGAATGCTTGAGCACCTTTGCCATTTCATCCCAATTTCTGTGAGCTCCTCCTACGGGTTCTGGAAGAATCGCATCCACGATTCCCAACTTCAAAAGCTCATTGGCATCAAGCTTCAAGGCTTCCGCGGCATCGGATGCAAAGGCGCGGTCCTTCCATAGAATGGCGGCGCAACCCTCTGGTGAAATTACCGAGTAGTAAGCATTTTCCAAAATCAAGACCCTATCGGATACCGCCATTCCAAGGGCTCCCCCCGACCCGCCCTCACCAATTATGACGGAAATGATAGGGACTTCCAATGCGGCCATTTCCTTCAAATTCACTGCGATTGCCTCAGCTACATGCCTTTCTTCGGCTCCAATCCCCGGAAATGCACCGGGCGTATCGATAATCGAAACGATAGGCATGGAAAAACGATTGGCCAGTTTCATCAGCCTTAGGGCCTTACGATAACCCTCTGGATTCGGACAACCAAAATTACGATTCAAATTCTCCTCTGTATTTCTACCTTTTTGTTGCCCGACCAACATCACTTTCTTTCCCTCTATTTCCGCTGGACCGCCTATGATTGCTGCGTCTTCCTTAAACAAACGATCCCCATGCAGAGGCTCGAACTTGTCAAAAACCCTTTCAACGTAGTCCAAGGAGTAGGGACGATTAGGATGCCGAGACAACTGCACTTTTTGCCATGGAGAGAGATCGGCGTACACTTCTCTTTTCGTAAGTTCTATTTTGCTTTCTATGGCATGAATCTCGTTGGAGAAATCAAGATCCGAGTCTTGCGAAGACTTCATCAAGTCCTCTAGTTGCTTTTCAAGTTCCAAAAGCGGCTTTTCAAATTCAAGGCTATTTTTTAGATTGGACATGATGATTGGGTGAGACTTACTTATTATCGATTCGCGTCATCTTCCGCAAGTTCTTCCTTCCAACCCAGAAGTCTGGCTTTGGCGGTTGCAGCTTCCGCCCCCTCTTTGTCCTCTTTCTTGACCAGTATGCGAGCCAAACTGACCCAACTTGCTAGATCATCGGGTTTGATTCTTAGCGCTTGTCGACAAGATTCTTCCGCTTGAAAAAGCTTTCCCAACGAAAGAGAGACTTCTGATAAAGCTCGGTGTGCCGACAAAGAATCGTTATTACGATTCGTTATCGTCTTGAGCATTGATTCCGCTTTTTCATCTTCTCCCATTGAGAATAAAAACACCGCTTCCTCAGCTAGACTCTCGTCCTTTGCATCCATCTAAGCAAAATGATTAAGTACGAATTTTAAAGCAAACCGAAAAGTAATTGGACGGGATGAATCTAAAGCATTGATAAAGAAATGGAATTCGTCATCATGACATTAATCGAATCCGCCACCTACCCTCATGCTCTCAAAACACCCTGAATTCCAAAAACTTTTGCTCCTTCACAGTCGAGATCGAAGATTCCAAAAATTGAAAAGCGAACTCCTCGAAAATCCCAAGGAACAATCGAGACTAAAAGTTCTGATTGATAAAGAAACGGAATCCATCGAGCTTGCCCTCAATGATTGGAAGGCTTTGGAAGCGCAAAACAACTCACTGGAAAATGAGATTCTGACACTATCCGAGAACGTAAATAGGCTCAAGGGCAAGCAACTCGAAGTGAAGAAAAATGAGGAATACGCCGCTTTGGAAAACGAAATTGGGTCGACTCTTGAAAAACAGTCACTGCTCGAAGACCAACAAATAGAGGTCTTGCTGAAAATTGATGACGCCAGAAAGACCGCCGATCTGGCCGAGACGAAAATTCGTGAAAAAATCGAAGTTTACAAGGAACAATTGTCGAAAACTAGGTCTAGGGCTGTTGAAGTAGAAGTCGATCTCTCGAATTTGGATGAAGAAATCAAACAGGCTCGCAGCGAAGTGGAAATCGAACTGCTCAGCAATTACGACAGAACGAAGACGGTCATAACAAAGCCTCCATACATTGCTCCGGTGGCGGATCAGAGGTGCAGCGGATGTAATCTGCGCGTTTCCAACGACGTAGTTTCCTCCATCCTCGTTGAGCAAAAAATAACCCACTGCGATCAATGTGGTAGAATCGTCTACATGGAAAGATGAGAATTCCTTTTTCCATTACTTACTCCCATAAATTCAGTTTTCCGAGAAGGGGTCATTCGCTGTTTGTCATATTGATGAATAGAGGAAAGTCCGGACATCACAGGGCAGGATTCCCCGCGAAAGCGGGGGAGGTTTGCGTAAAGGCAAATCTACGGCTAGTGCAACAGAAAGTAAACCGCCTCCCTATGGAGGTAAGGGTGAAAAGGTGGGGTAAGAGCCTACCGCCGCCGAAGCGATTCGGCGGGCATGGTAAACCCAATCCGATGCAAGACGAAATAGGAAACGGAGTTGCCCGCTCAACGGTTTCGGGTCCGTCGCATCCTCGTTGGAGGAATCCCTTAGGGGATAGATAAATGAATGACGATCTGGAAAGATTACAGAATCCGGCTTATACCTTCTCGGAATTCACTTTGCCTCGGAACCTGAATTAGAATGAAATTGACCGAAATTTTTTTTAGTATTTCCTAAAGACATGGCTAACACAAAATCCGCCCTCAAAAATATTCGTAAAAACAGAGCCCGCTATATTCAGAACCGGGCCATTTCCAGCAAGTTGAAAACCTTGGAGAAGAGATTTCTCTCTTCCATAGAGGAGAAAAACAAGGGTGATGCGATCAGCAACGCCTCCTCCTTCATTTCGGCTTTAGAAAAATCTGAGAAGCGCAATCTGGTCCATGCCAACAAGGTTTCTAGAAAGAAGTCACGCTGCTCCGAATTGATTGCATCGCTTTAGGTTTCGGTCTCATATGTGACGAGAATCATTCTCGTCTTTGGCGGAATAACCACTTTCCTGTCTTTGGTGGTTGACCTTGTTTTTCTTGAGGTAGGCTTGGTGAACGTCTTCGGCACTCATACCCATTACTTGGGCGAGGGAGATCAGAAAGTGAAATAGATCGACGATTTCCACCTTGGCGTTTTGCTTGTCGAAATCTTGATACTTCGCCCACCATTTCCATGGAACGGAGTCAGTAAGTTCCGCAAGTTCCTGCTGCATGGCTCGTATGTAGTTTAAAATCCACTTGATTCTTTCTTCATCCGACATCGAATCCATTTCCACCCCTATTCTTCGATTAAGTTGCTCTTGGAGTTCAAAAATATTTTCTAGCATATCCATGCTAATCCTTAAGAAGGATAGAAACAGATATGGCAAGTATTTTGAAATTTGATCCGTTGATCCGAAAAAACTTGTAGGAAAGACAAATGAATGATTGCCTGAAAACGATTGTTTGGTATGCCCCTAGGGGCGTACGATCGCAATTCTCGATTCATTACTACTTTTACCGGAACCTAACTTTGGTTTCGACACCATATTAGCCCATGCAGACAAAATCAAAAATCCGAAACCGATGGTACAGAGCGAACGAAAGACCTCTGGAATCGAATAGTTCGACATCCCTTTCAAATACTGCTCCAATCGGCGAAGTCGAGCTTTCTTCCTTCAAGTTCAAAGATGACTTGGATGATGAAATGGCCAGACAAGCTTCACGCAATTCGGACAAGCGCCCACGTTCGGTTTTTGAGAAAACTTCGAGCAAAGAAGCCAGCGACCGCAGCAGTTCAAAAAGAGCTAAAGGCAATACAAGAGCCAGATCCAAAAGGATCAAAAGCACCGACCAAAATTCAGACCAAGCAGGTAGTCCTGACTCAGCCAATCGCTCTCGTGGCAAAGTTAGAAGGGAAAAAACAAAGCCCAGAGAAAGAGACCTCAAAAGGAAACCATCTTCAGTTCGTAAGAAAAAGCCTGATGCCGCTCCCAAATCGGCCGTTTCCAAGTTTCTCTCCAAAATTTTCGGCGCCTGATTCGTCTTTACACCTATCGGAAAATTATCCGTTAGAGGGTGATGGAAGCTTTCAGAATCAACGGAGGCAAAAATCTCCATGGTGAAATATCCATAGCGGGATCCAAAAACTCATCGCTTCCCCTCTTTGCCGCTTGTCTTTTGACGGAGGAGGAAAGTTTCCTCGAGAACGTGCCAGATCTCAGCGACGTTAGGTTCATGGCTGAAATAATCCAAGATTTGGGAGCCGAAGTTGAGAGAATCGACGATCACACTTGGCGAATAAACCCACGATCAATCGTTCATTACGCGCCTTATGACTTAGTAAGAAAAATGAGAGCCTCCATTTGCTTACTGGGACCCCTTGCGGCTCGACTCGGAAGAGCGGAAATTCCAATGCCCGGAGGATGCGTCATCGGAAACCGACCCATAGACCTCCATCTTCGAGCGCTTCAGGAAATGGGGGCGGAGATTGAATTACGGGGAGGAATAGTCAAAATCAAGTCATCGGGTCTGAAGGGAAAGTATGTTTTTTTGGGTGGTCGACACGGCAGCACGGTGACGGGTACCGCGAATGCAATCATGGCGGCTTGCCTGGCAGGTGGCACGACAACGCTCGATGGAGCTGCATGCGAACCAGAGATTTGGGATCTTTGCCAAATGCTTGTCAAGATGGGCGCCCTGATTACCGGCATTGGCTCGCACTGTCTAGTCATCGAGGGAGTCGATCGCATGAGAGGCTGCCGTCATCGGGTGATTCCCGATCGAATAGAAACAGCCACTTATGCAATCGCTGCAGGCATCACCTTTGGAGAAATTCAAATAAACGACTGTAAAACCGAGCACCTGGGAGCTTTTGCAAACGTAATGCATACCTGCGGGATAGAACTGTCAAATGCCGCCGAAGACAGCCTGTGCGTCAAAGTGAGTTCGCTTGGCTTGAAGCCTTTTGAAGTGACCACCCTGCCCTACCCAGGTTTCCCAACCGATCTACAAGCTCAAAGTACCGCCCTTGCATGCGTAATCCCGGGCCTGAGCATTCTGACGGAGCGGGTCTACCCTAGCAGATTCATGCATGTTCCCGAACTTTTGCGGATGGGTGCCGAAATTTCCCTTGAGGGTTCCAGTGCGATCGTAACAGGTGGTAAAAGATTGAACGGCGCCCCCGTTATGGCTTCTGATCTCAGGGCCAGTGCCGCTTTAATTCTTGCAGGCTTGGCCGCCAACGACGAAACTTGGGTTCAGAGAATATACCATCTTGATCGAGGCTATGAAAAATTCGAAAAGAAGTTACGCTCGCTTGGAGCCGACGTACAAAGGTTATCCGACAAGGAAATTCCCCCATTCGCCTAACTTTTGAGTAACCCGAATCGAAAAGTACGAAGCATGGCCTCAGAACCCAACAACGATCAAGACCCGCTGAAGGGAACTTTCACGGAATCTCCCTCCGTCGATGCAGCTCTCCGTCCACCTAGCTTCGAAGATTTCACCGGACAGAGAAAAACCATAGAAAGACTAAGGGTGATGGTTGGGGCGGCGGCCAAAAGAGATGAACCGCTCAAGCACGTCTTGCTTTGTGGTCCGCCCGGTTTGGGTAAGACTACCTTGGCTCATATCATTGCCAACGAACTTCATCGTGAGGTTCGGATTACCTCCGGACCAGTAATCGACAAGCCAGGCGACTTGGCTGGTTTGTTGACGAATTTGCAAGAAGGAGAAATTCTTTTTATCGATGAAATCCACCGAATCCCCAAAACCGTTGAAGAATACCTTTATTCAGCCATGGAAGATTACAAGATCGACATCCTGATCGATCAGGGACCAAACGCAAGGAGCGTTCGACTGGAAATTCCTCGATTTACTCTTGTTGGAGCGACCACCCGAGTTGGGCTCTTGACGGCGCCGATGCGCAGCCGCTTTACCCTTCAAACGAGACTTGATTATTACGACAAGACCGATCTCGCCAAGATTGTCCTCCGGAGTTGTGGTTTGCTGAATTGCAAAATTGATCAGGAAGGAGCTGAAGAAATTGCGGCAAGAGCAAGGGGCACGCCTAGAATTGCAAATAATCTGATACATTTCACCCGAGATTTCGCGGAACAGAAAGGGGAAGGCAAAATAGACAGGGAGATTGCCGCCTCGGCTCTTGAACTTCTCGAAATCGACGGCAGGGGGCTTGATGAAATGGATAAGAGAATCCTCACCCTAATAGGATCGAATTACAAGGGTGGTCCGGTTGGGCTGGGGACTATTGCCGTCGGCGTCAACGAGGAAGAACATACTCTTGAGGAAGTGCATGAACCCTTTCTCATCCAGGAAGGATACCTCAAGAGAACCCCCCAGGGAAGAATGTTGACGGCAAAAGGATGGGAGATATCGGGATTGACGGGGCCATCGGGAGGTGAGAACGACCAGCTTGGGTTCATGTGAACCGACTCATTATTTCTCTGGTCAAAGAAAAAAGATGGCGAAAGGATAAGCTGAAGGTTTCTGGGAACTTTTCGATTCGGCGGCTTATATCTTCGAGTTCCGAACTCTGCAATTCCTCAATTTCTTCTGGATTCGCGCTAGGAAGAAGCACAGTCTCGAGCAGGTAGACTCGCACGAATTCATTTCCGGTTTCCCTACAGGGACTAAGGCGAAGAATTTCCCTCAATTGTTTCTTCCGCGCGAAAATCCCCAGTTCTTCCCGACACTCTCTGATCGCCGCCTTTAGGTAATCCTCACCTGCATCGACGTGACCGGAGCAACTACTGGTCCAAAGGGATGGATCCAAGTCTTTCGATTCGGCCCTCTTTTGCAAAATCCATTTCCCGTTTTTTGTTTTCAGCATTACGTGAACCGCTCGATGCCGCAACCCCTTTGCATGCACCTCTGCACGCGTCTTCCTTTCCACTACCTGGTCTTTGAGGTCGACCACGTCAAAAAGCTCTTCTCTCATACTTCGATTTGCGCATTCTTGACCGAATCAATCAAGTAGAATTGCAGAAATATTTCTAATCAGACTTTCTGCAGTGAATGGATTTGATTCCATTCGACGATTTTTTGATTGGCTTGAGTGAAGAGAGGATCAATATGCATGCAGAGGGTGGACATGTTTTTTAAAATACTTGGATCAAGCAGTTCGGGAAATGCTGCGATACTTCGCGTAGAAGACGTCGCCATTTTAATCGACGCGGGTTTGTCCTGCAAAAAAATTCAAGCCCTTCTCAAAGATGAAGATATCAGCATAGATCAGCTTGATGCGGTTTTTCTAACCCATGAACACAACGATCACAGCATCGGACTCAAAGGATTGTCCAAATATGCGAACCTTCCAATTTTTGCGAACGAGGATACCGTTCGGGCCGTGCAGGCAAAATTAAGCCGCAGGCCGAACTGGAAAATCTTTGAAACCGGCATCCCATTCCAATTTAAAAAATTTGCGGTTCATCCCTTTAGTGTTCCTCACGATGCTTATGATCCGGTTGGTTTTTACTTTGAATGGGGGGGGGAAGACTTGTTCAACCCCAGATCCAGTTTGGCCTGGGTGACTGATCTTGGTTTCGCTCCCACCCTTGTCAAAGAGAGAATTAGGTCAGCCAAGATTCTCGTCATCGAGTCCAACTACTGTCCGCAAATGTTGGAACAAGACACGAGGCGCCCTTGGAGTTTGAAGCAAAGAATACAAGGTCGACACGGCCACATGTCCAACCAATGCACCTACGATCTCTTGGAATCCATCTCCAGTTTATCTTGGGAAAAGATTTTCCTGATGCATTTGAGCAAAGACTGCAACAACGTCGAAAAAGTCAGAAGTCAGTTCGGCAAATTACCAGGTAATCGGAGTCGATTCGATACGTTCGTAGTGGATCCCCAAAGCTCGAGTCCAATTCGCGTATGAGGGCCGTGACTCGACATACGAAGATCATCGCAACGATTGGTCCCGCCACGCAATCCGAAGAAATGCTGGAAAAGTTAATCGATGCAAAAGTCGACGTCTTTCGCATCAATATGGCCCATGCCGATCATGATTGGGTAAAATCCATCTCCAAGACGATTCGTAAGGTTGGAAAAAAGCTCGGTCGCGAACCCGCGCTGATGATGGACGTAAAGGGTCCTGAAATCAGGACTGGCTTTTTGGCCGAACCCGCTCGTCTAAAAAAGGGTGATCCCATCGTCTTGTCTCATGAAAATCAGATCAATCCTCCAAGAAATTCCGATGGATGGATCATTGAAGTCAGTTACGATAAGCTTCACGAACATCTTCAAGTTGGCGGCAAGGTACTTTTGGACAACGGACTCATTCAGTTGGAAGTCAAGGAAATCAAAGGTACGAAAATTCATTGCCAATGCCTGCAAGACGCAGAACTCAAAAGCAGGCGTCACGTCAATCTCCCTGGGACCGAAACGGATCTGCCTTCCATTACCACAAAGGACAAAACGGATGCCTTGGTCGGCATCGAGTGCGAACACGATTTTTTTGCCCTTTCGTTCACTCGGGATGCAGACGCCATAGATTTATTCCGCACCTTCATTAGGGAAAATGGATCCAATGCCCAAATCATCGCAAAAATCGAGGACCAGCAGGGAGTTTCAAATCTTACGGAGATCGTGACTGCCGCAGATGCCCTTATGATCGCAAGGGGCGATCTTGGTATAGAATGCCCCTTTGAGGAGTTACCCATCATCCAAAGAAAAGCGGTCGGCGCTTGCCTCGCCAAAGGTAAGCCAGTAATCGTCGCAACTCATCTCTTGGAATCAATGATTGCGTCTCCCGTACCCACTCGGGCCGAAATTAGCGACGTCGCCAACGCAGTCAACGAAGGCGCGGATTCAATCATGCTTAGCGGAGAGACGACCTCTGGGCTCTATCCCTTGGAATGCGTTCAAATGCTTAATCGGATCGCCACTCGGATTGAAAAGGAAATTCAACCGGGATTGACCGAGGAACTAAGGCTGTTTCGTCCAAAAGCCAAGATGTTGCGATCGGCCGCGATGCTTGCGATGAAAATGCAAAACGCTGCAGTCGTCGTATTCACTCGCAGTGGGGACCTCGCCGCCAAACTTGGCGCATTACGACCCAATGGAGCTCCGCTTTTTGCTTTTACGGACGTGGATGGATTGCATCGTAAGCTTCGATTGATATGGGGGATAGAACCCTTCTTGATTGAATTCTCAGAGGATCCGGAGATCACGATTCAATCCGCGATTAAAAGATTGCGGCAGAGTGGTTGGGTCGAGTCTGGTGATCAACTCGTTACGGTTACCAACGTTTTCGCCCACGATAAAGTGGTGGAAAGTATCCAACTGAGGGAAATCGACGACTAATAAAATCTTGGCAGTCTTCACCTTTGCGTCAAAAGCATTGCTGCCCCCCAAACCCCCAAATAGGGCAAGCATCCCGAAAGGGCGGCATGAACCAGTCCATTTTCGCCAAGAGCATCACCCAAGGTGCGAAGTCCGTAAAAAATCAGCGCCCCAGTAATACAGGTCGCCGCTAGGTAACCAAGTTTTTGGCTCTTATTGGTTCCGCCAATCACCAAGCCACAGAAAATTGCCAAAAAACAACTCAACGAATTCCAGCACAATTGAAAAAATCTGTGTTTGTAAGGATGAACTAGGGCTGGATTTAAATGGTGCGAATTCCAAAAAATCTCGCTGAGTTGCCCAAATGAAAGGCTCTCTGGTCGCTTCGCAAGAAGTAAATGAAGTGACGGGTCGTTTTCGCCGGGGTCCAAATTGAGAAACTCGAACCTCTTGCTGAATCCCGGTGAGTCTTTTTCCAATTTTGAGGTTTTTACTCTCGTCAAACCCTCTTCCCAAAGAATTTTCTTTTTGTCAGGATCATAAACAGGCAGTCCTCTTTCGGAAAGAAAACCTAAAAATTGACCTTCTTGAAACGCCCAATACCCCTCCTTTTTCCATTCCGCCTTTCTAGCCCTGATTCTAAAGCTATCATTTCCGAACGAATCATAGGCATATAGGTGAACCCTTGATCCTCTCCTGTTGACGGGATCGAATCGTTCAAAATGCCACAATCGCTCATTGCCGATTTTCATTTTAAGATAGGATGCTCCCGGTTCATCCTGATTTCCCACTGACCAAACATGCCGCCAATCCTCAATTTTGATCATCAGAATCCAAGAGGTGACTGAAAGGACGAAACCAAGTAAAATCACTAGTTTGAAAGAACGAAACCAAGAAATGGAACAGGAAAGAATCCCTGCGATTTCACCTCTTGCGGTAAGAAAAGAGAGGGTCAGCAAGGTGGAGGCAAAACAAGAAATTGGCAAAATCCATGGAACGAAACCAAGCAACTCAAGCAATAGCCACTTCAAGAGAGATTCGGTTTCATCGAAGGCCAGAATTTCAAAATTCTCGCTTAGCAATTGGAGACCCAAAAGAGCATGAAGAAAGAAGACGGACAAGAAGAACCACTTGGTCCATTCCCTGGCTACGTAATTTTCAATGATTCCCATTTTTGACTTTCATTTCTCATTTGGACAATCTTAACCCTTGCACTCCTTAAAATGAATTCACAATCTAAAAGTTCACTTAAAAATCTTCTTCTGATTGCTTCTCCATGAACTTAAGATTGCTTGTTGCCTGCCTTGTTTCTTTTTTTCCCTGGGCTTCCTCCCAAGCCCGTGAAAACCCACAGAGTTGGGAGAAGCAAGTCGACGTTTTTTTCGGTAAGTATGCGGTCGAACCCCTCGTTTCCTTTCTTTTCTGGGAAATTCCTGGGACGGAGCACAAAGTCAACCTTTCTCCCGTTTTCAAATTTTCCAAGCCAGACCTTGAAGACCTGACCGGGCGAAAGGCGGATGCAGGTCACTACGCCATTTTCAAAAAACGCGACAACCAAAATCTGATCCTGCAGGCTGTAATCCTTCAAGGCGATGCCTTCGTAAAAAAGTCCGATTCTCAAGTGGAAATCAAGTATTCTTCCATGAATTCTCTGCAAGAGGTATTTCTACAGCCTCGCGATATCTTGCAAACAGGTGAGACCTTTGACCTTCAATCCTTTCCTCTGGTCGTTGCTTGGTTGCTCGCCGGGGCATTGTATTTCACGCTGAGAATGAGGTTCGTAAATCTTCGACTTTTCAAGCATGCCTTCCTTTTGCTTTGCGGAAAGTATGATGGCAAATCCGCAAAAGCCGAAGGTGAGGTCACGCATTTTCAAGCTCTTACCACCGCTTTGTCCGCAACTGTCGGACTTGGTAACATTGCCGGCGTTGCGATCGCCATAGGTACCGGAGGACCTGGGGCAACCTTTTGGATGATCTTAGTCGGTTTTTTGGGAATGTCTTCGAAATTCACCGAGTGTTTGCTGGGACAGAAATATCGAAAGGTTAGAAAGGATGGAAAGATCATGGGAGGGGCCATGCACTACCTGTCGGATGGCCTAAGGGAATTAAACCTCAAGCATTTGGGCGGATTTCTAGCCGGTTTGTTCTGCCTCCTCTGCGTCGGGGCATCATTCGGTGGCGGCAATGCCTTTCAAGTCGTTCAGTCGTTGGACCTGATTAAAACCGTGGCTCCGACTCTAGACTCCTCTCCTTGGATCTACGGAATTGTAATGACGGCCCTTGTAGGGCTTGTCATCATCGGTGGCATAAAAAGCATTGCCAGGGTCGCATCTAAGGTTGTTCCCGTCATGTGCGGCATCTACCTACTTGCCTGCCTAACCATTCTCCTCGCTCATTATTCCGAAATTCCTCAGGCGGTTCTTGTCATTTTCGATAGCGCATTCAATCTGGACGCAGGTATTGGAGGCTTTTTGGGGATTCTCATCATCGGCGTAAAACGGGCGGTTTTTTCAAACGAAGCAGGTATCGGATCAGCCGCGATTGCCCATTCGGCCGCCAAAGTCTCGCACCCAGCGGAAGAAGGAGTCGTGGCCTTGCTTGAACCTTTCATCGACACCATCGTGGTATGTACGATGACGGCATTGGTGATCATCATCACTGGTGCCTATCAGGATCCATCGAATCAAGGTTTCATTGCCAACGATCAAGGAGGCGCCTTGACCTCCGCAGCCATGGGCAGCGTGATTCCTTGGTTCCCCTACGTCTTATCCATAGCCGTTTTTTTATTCGCGGTTTCCACCATGATTTCCTGGTCGGATTATGGTGAAAGATGCTGGGTGTGGCTTTTTGGGGATCACTCCTCAATTTGACAAAATTCACTTAGAATCATTGATTGTACTAAATTTTCTTTTTTTTGTTTTATCAATTTTTCACGCTAAACCTATTCACTTGTCATGGAAGACGAAGACATCCAAATTTCCGATTCAGAAGAGGCCCGTGCCTCCTTATCCAGGCTAATCAAGTCAATAGAAGGTTGGGCTGCCAAAGAAAGTCAGAAAAATGAATTGGAACTGACGGCATTTGGAGCAGCCTTGGCATCCGGCATCATTTCGTTTCACGAATTCACCTCCAAAGACTGTCGAAACTCTCGAAATCTCATCGGAGCCATTTCCCGGGTAAAGCAACATCTCGAGAAGGAGCACAAAAAGTTTGACGGAGAAATTGACAAAATGCACATCAAGTTTGCTCAGGAAATGGAAGAACTTGATCTCAAGATCATACGCGACCGAAAGGAGTTCAAGCACTACCTGATTTCCCTGATCTATGCAGAGGAGTACAACAAGCTCCGAAGATCGGTTACCAATATTTACGAGACTTTGGAGGCGAAGGCCAACTACGAAGACTCCAACGATTAGTTTGTCATCTTCATTCCCGCCAACAACCAGGCGGGAATCGTGATTGCCCCCACCATCATGGTTGACAATATAGACCTCATGGCCGTCTTTTTGTCACCCGCGTAGTTTCCAACGATCACAACGGCGAAAATACCAGCGGGCATGGCCGCCTGAACAACCAATACCCTACTCACCCAAATCATCTCTTGGGGTATGATCGAAAATGAAAGAAACGAGAAAACAAAGACGGGAAACAAAAGGTTTCTGACCCCTACGGATGCAACTTCAGTCTTGTAATGTGGGGAAAATCGAAAGCCTTGCATCAATTCGTAAAAACTTCCTCCTATGAGGATAAGACCAAGTGGTATCGCGCATGGACCGACCATGATGATGAATTCCCATAAGAAGGTCGGCAATAATTGACTGCCTCCGAAAGGCTGCAAGCAAAAGGCCAATACAATGGAAACTACTGGGGGATTAATCACGCCGGACAGCGCAAGTTTCTTAGACGTGAGCACCAGAATACCAACCGTCCAAATCGCCATTTCAACTCCTAAGTTGAAAAGAATGATATGAACTACAATTTCTTGCCCAAATAAAGCCTGACCGATGGGAATGGCAAGGTATCCGTAATTGAATATTCCCGAGCAAAAGCAAAAGGATTTCGCGGACTCTCGATCCATATTTGCGACCTTTGAAACTATCCAAGCCAGACTAAACCCAAGTATGATCGAAAGGAACCCCAAAAGGGCTGTCCCCAAAAAGCTATGATTGATAACCAAGTCATCAGATCCAAGAACCTGATGCAGGATAAAAGCCGGGTACAAAATTCTTACCGTAATCTGACTCAAGGAGGCATCAGCCTCGGCCCTCAAAAGTTTTAACGCCCTCGCCAATCCTCCCAATCCCAGCAATAAAAAAGGCGGTAAAATAGAGAGTAGTATTGATATTGCTTCTTCCATGACCCACCTTTCCAATAAGAGAATAGCCCGAAACAGGCAACGTTCTTGAACAGACAATCTTAGCTTACTTTCCCCGTTCCTCGTAACTAATCGACTACTTATGAGAATGGCGCCCCCACGAGGAATCGAACCTCGATCTACGGTTTAGGAAACCACTGTTTTATCCGTTAAACTATGGGAGCAGTAGCGAGTAACTACTACAGGTAAGCTTGTAGTTTTACAAGCCCAGGGTGGAGTTAAAATCCAATAGACCCGAAGAATGATTGAACAAAACCGATGAGTCGTCCAATTTACCAAGACGAATCCTAAGATCGTTCAAATAATCATCACCCTGGGTCAACGCCTTGAAGGTGTCTTCGCTGTTCATATTTGGAAAGTCGTTCGGATCATCTATTTTCGTACCCAACGCTATTTCCCAAAAATCACTCACGCCATCTCCGTCCAAATCCTTACGATTGGAACGAAGAAACGGATCTCCTGATCCGTTGTCGTAGAAAGCTTCGAATTTTCCTGCCGATGCATCTGTGAGAGGTGTGGCGTAAAAGGCGTAGTCACCGAATTGTCGACTTTCATAAATGTACACCATTCGGGTAATGATATCGGATCTGTTGTCCCAACCATCCATGACCCGATATTCAATGGTAATGATCGTCATGTCAAAGTTAGTGAGATCCGTTTTGTTGTCCTCAAATCCGTACGCTGCGACTCTTCCCGGTTCCGATGAATTGTCCTCTCCAAGAACGTCGGGTATTTTGGCGGGAGATATGCTGGCATTTAAATCAGGGGGTAACAAGGCGGTATTGAACCCAAAAGTATCCGCAGCCATCAGTTCCTGCCAATCGTTGATGGTATAGGAATTTTTTTCAAAAAAACTGTAGATGTGGATGATTCCGGGTCCTTCCGAACAGTCGTTCATCGCCTGGCGGTCCCCTACCTTTGTGAAGGCATGGCCCTCGCCAATTCCATTTCCGTTCAAATCGGGATAGTCGTCCTTGATGTCGAAATAAGAATTATTGTCCTCGGCATAAACTCCCGGTTCGACAAAATCATAGTCTGCTATCAGCAACCTGTGGGCTCCGCCGGCAAATCCCGTCGCATTGTATTCGGGATTTGTTGAAGATTCGGGCTGATCGAGAAAAGCTGCGTTCTGACCATTGTCTCCAGAAGTACCACTGGGAAAGCTTTGACCGAAAAGATTGCCTTGCTGCACGACGTTGACCGATTGATTGGACTTGAAGCGCAAGAAGTCGTGAATTTCATAATCTCCCAGCAGGGTAATGGTTGGAGGCGTGAAATCTCCGACTTGCAAATATCGACTGATTTGAGAACTGTTGTTATCCGACTGATCCCGAACCTTAATTTCCACTAAATATCCTTGATTCGCATTTTTTATTTCGGGATAGATCGCACCTGGTACGAAAGGCGGAGTAAAGTCCAACGTCCACTTGGAGTTGTACGTGGCGCTTTCCATTTCCCCATTTGCATTTTCCCGAACCACCCAATTCGCCGCATCAGGATCATCGATGGTGGGTGTCCCCAAATCTTGGTCATAGTCATTTGCATCGGTTGCGCTCAGACCGGTAAGCATGTAGGTGGCGATGGAGATGTTGTCGTTGACGTCGGGATTAGCCGTAGAGAGGATGTCGACGAGGAAAGTACTTTCCAGAACGTTGACGTCTATCGTGGGAGCTTTGGTATCCTTTACGATCAAATGTCGGGTGACCGTATCCGACCGATTTGGGGAAATCGAATCATCAATCGGGATATCATCCACAAAATACTCGATACTGTATCGAGCGTCTAAAATCGTTGCGTCTATTATAGATGCAATACTTGTGGCAACCGTATTTTGATCATTGTTATCGGTAAGCACAGCGGGCACCCCGCTGATGGTTATGACGCCCTCGTCATCCTTGATGGTTCTGACGATCGCATTGGTTAAAATCCCATCGAGAGCATCTACGGCAACCAATTCGAGATAACTTGAAGTGACGATCCCTGAGGTAAGTAAACCGACGCTGTCCCCATGGAGATCCGTGTATAGGTCGACCGAAGTGGGCAGGCGATTGGCCTCAATGATTACGAACGTATCTATGCCGTTCGTTTCCGGCATGAGGGAAATAAGCGGCTTTTCCTGATCTATGATGTATATGGTCCTTCCCGCAATAATCTGATTTGATTCTCCGCCTTCTTGCTGACTGACGTAATAATTGAGCTTGTAGGAAAGGATAACTTCATTATTGGAGGAAGGTTTGTAGTAAGGCGTAAGCGTAGCGTAGAATTCCAAAGGAACGTTCGAATCGTTCCTTGCATATACGCCAGGATCTTCGAACAATACCTCGTTCGTATTTTTGTCCTTGATGTAAAACCCACTGAAACGATATCGAAAACGACCGTTTTCATCGGTTGATTGCACAATTGGGTTAGGGTGATTTTCGACAAGAATTTCATCGGACTCTGCAAAGACGTAAAAATCAACTTCAGTAGTTAAAGTCCGGGCAACCTCGATATCAAAATCAGAACCGGTCCATCCGGTCAGAGATGCAAGAGAAGTGGTGATTTCATCCGGGATCGGATTAGACGCATCGACGATTGGGGTGGCGACAAGCTCCTTCGGATCGTTTAGCGCAGTCAATCCCAAAGTAGGGTTTCTAACGAAGTCATGGGTAAAGATGGCGATTTGTGGTTTGATCGTATCAATGACCTCGATGGTTCGAACGGTATCGCTCTGGGCATTTTCGCTTGCTTGGTTGCCGTTGCGATCCGTGGCTTCATAGCGAATCTCATAGGAACCGACTTCCGTGAATCCAATGGACGACACCAAATCCACGCTAAGCTCTTTTCCCGTACTAAGCTGAATCAGGGTAGAGGTGACGGTTACGTTTTCGTCATAGTTGTCGCTCGCAACGTAACCCGGATCGACAAAGGGAAACCCTGCTTGCAAATAGCTAAAGTTTTTACCGCCTTCGGCACCGATTGCTAAGGTAATCAAAGGTCCTGTTCGATCAACGATTCGAATTTCCCTTACGTACGTAGCCTCATTCCCAAATTCATCTTGGACGACGTATTTGATGATGCTCTTGTAACTTTCGTCAGGATTTCCCTGTGGATCGACGAAAGCGTCCTGTCGAAGGCTGAAATTGACGACCGTATCATCGATCGCCCCAAGCTCTCCACCAATGTATTCGTTCTCAGTGACCAAGGAAGTAAGATTCTTAGGCTCCAAAGTTCCTCCAAAATCCTTGTAAGCCGTGACCCCGGGTTCGAACCTTCCAGTATTCGGATCGCGGCGGAGTCCGGTGTTAGGATCACTTAGAACAAGCACGTCAACGATAAGCGGATTTTGATCAGGGGCGCTGTCTACAATGAAAGGCTTGTCAAACGGAGAGTTGATGAGAACAATTTGTCGGGTTGTGGTACCGAGATTTCCAGCAGCATCCACAAAGCTGTAAATCATCTGAAAAGTTTTGTTGAGACTGGCTTGAGTCTTCGCTAATTCAACGATCTCATCGATGGTCGAATCCGTGGGAACCGCAACTCCCTCCTCGTTTATGATTTCTATGGAAACGGAAATTTGCCCAGTTTCCCAATCAATCGGACCGTCTAAGTTGTCGAATGCGAAAGCCCCAGGATCGCGAAACAAGCTATCCGATTTGTTTACGTCTACGAACAAGGGGTCCGCCCCATAGATCGTGAGTTCAGGTGGAGTGACGTCGAAGACTTCAACCCATCTGCTGATCGGTTCGGCGTCATTTCCCGAAGGATCGGAAATTCCTTGATAGACAAGCTCGTAAATCCCAGCCACGTCCATATTCACCGAACCGAAGACGGATTCGACGGAACCAGACTGAAACCCAAGGTTTTGTTCGATTTCGACTTGAGAGTAATAGTTATCCAAAATCGAAATTCCCGGATCTGCAAAGCTGGTTCCCAACACTCCCTCCACTTGGTGAGGATTGTCCCTATTCGAGCCCGAAAGCACTGACAAAATCGGCGGTTGATTGTCGAGAACCCTAACTTTCAGGCTGCGGACTGTGGTAACTGGGTCACCGGAAGGCAACCTGACTTGACGTAAGGAAAAATCATCAACGACAAAGCTGATCTCATAATCCCCCAAGATCGAATAATCCACCAACTCCGCCTTAAGGACTTGAACGGAGAAAGTTAGATCTCTCCCATCATGGTACTGGGCGCTGTAGGAAGGAAACACCGAAGAGGTTTGTCCGAGAATTTGGAAAGGACCGTCGTCGGGGATTGGATAGTCGGCATATTTTTTTTGCACCAGGAAATTCAATTCCTCTTGCCCATTCACGA
>JAYOEB010000010.1:22852-29176 GCA_038116775.1 Opitutia bacterium
GACCAGGAACTAATTGCAGAATGGGAGGAGTCACGATCACCTCGACCGTACGACTCACCGAGGTCGTCAATCCGCGCAAATCCGTAACTTCGTAGTCGAGCGTGTAAGTCCCGGGAATCTTTAAGTCGGGAGGATTGACCAAGCTTACCACAGCCGACAAATCATTACCCAGAAAATCGGTGGCGTTTATCCAAGGATCCAAGTCGGCGAAGATTTGATCGGACATTTCGATTTGCATGTAGTCGTCTCCCTTCAAGGCCATGTTGGGATGAGCGCCTTGGAATGGATCAGGGGTAAGGGGAGAGTCGGAACCCGACAAAATGGAGGGTGCCGTAGGAGAGGAAAGTCGAGGACTGGGAGTATCTACGGAAACCGCCAAAAGCATGGACTCGAAACTGATCGAACTCGAGCTGGTTTCCGAGGCTTCAATTTCAAAGAAAACTTCGGATGCGATCTGTTGTACCACATCCCACCCTCCTCCACTCGAACCTCCACCAAAGATTCCGCCCGAAGCGAAGGAAGAATCGGAACTACTTTCTCCCTCACCTTCTCCTTCTTCGGATATCTCGGGTGGAAACAACATATCGATGGCAGGAGGCATGGATGATCCTGATAGACCCGGACCAAAAGTGGAAGTCAAGTCGACTAACCCGCCGCTTTGGGCTCCGAGATTGTCGCCTAATTTGCCGGTCGCGGCCACCAAAGACTGCCCAGAAACAAGCGTGACTTCGTTTCCACTGGTGTCGGTAAAGGCAATGTCACCTGAAATTAGGTTGACGCCTCCGGAGATATCCCCGGTTAGAGGATTTCGTACAGCCATTAGCTGGAACATCGTTCCCTTAATTTCCGCCGTTCCCAAAGGACTGCTCAAAACCATCTTGGATCCCTCGTTCAATTTCGGGGCTTTGACGATGAGCTCCCCGAAGTCCAGATGAGCCAAGAGTTCCGAATTGCTTGGTTCCTCTTGCATCTCGGAAGGTTTGAGGTTCCCTGCGTTTTCCACGATCTTCTGATTGTATTTCCTAAGATAAAAGCGGGAGTTGGGCTTTATGGTTATAAGCGCCCCGTTGGAAAAGAGCAGACCGGCCTTTCCATTCTTGCCAGTCATCAGAACGGATTTGGGCGAGAATTTTTTCCCCACAGCAGAAGAGTCAAGGGTTACCTTGAAGTCATCCAAAAGGGAGAAGGAGGTTACCTCCCCCTCGAGAGACGACAGCACGACGTTAGGTTCAATTTTTCTTCCGAAGCAAATATTCCCGACGAAGAGGAAAAAAAATACAAAAGTCAGCAAATCTTTGAAAAAAGATCTAAACTCAAAGAAAGCAGATTTATGCGGCATGCGTCGATTTATACTAACCCTAAAAGCGACGCCGCCGCAAGTGATTTTTAATACTTCCTTTATCCGACTTCGGATCGATAAGAATGAGCGTCCAAAAGCTTGTCCAGCGATGAGGATTCCCCAACCATTACTTTGATCATCCAACCTTCTCCATAGGGATCGGCGTTTACTTTCTCGGGCGCATCCAGGAGTTGGTCATTTCTCTGAATTACCTCACCTGATACTGGCATGAACAAATCGGACGCCGCCTTGACCGATTCCACGACGCCAAAAACTTCATTCTCCTGAAATGATGCTCCAATTTCCGGAAGCTCCACAAAGGTGACGTCTCCCAGGCTATCCTGAGCGTGATGAGTTATACCTACCAAAAGATTACCGTCATCCAGTACTTTTACCCACTCGTGGTCCTTGGTGTATTTTAAGTTTTCGGGAAAATCAGTCATGCCATGCTCCTACTATCAGCCCAATGACTCAGCAAGGAATTAAATTCAAACTTCGCCGATTTTCGTTCCCGATGGAACGACGGCATTCTTGACCACAACCAAAACGCCGTCACGAACGTAGACGTTTTGCTTTTCATCATCTGCCCATCCTTCGGGCAATCCCTTGGGGCTTAGCGTAGTGTTGGCTCCGATTCTGGCATTTTTGTCGATGATCGCGTTTTCTATCACCGTACCATCGCCCACTCCCAATTTCGGAACGTCTTGATAGCGATGATCATCATAAAAGTCAGACCCCATCATTACAACGCTTTCAAGCTTACAACCCTTACCAATAATAGACCTTTCGCTCAACACACACCGATTAAGAGTAGAATCCCCAACCATGCATCCTGCCGCGATTGTACTTCTCGTGACCGAACACTGGCCGAGTTTGGCGGTGGGAAGGATATCAGGCCGGTTGTAGATCGGCCTATCTCCTTCGTAAAAATCAAAGTCAGGAACTTCATCAGTGAGTTGTAAATTCGCATCGAAAAAGGCTTTTACAGTACCAATATCTTCCCAGTAATCATCGAATACATGGCAGCGAATATCCTTACTTTCGACCAAAGAGGGTATGATTTCCTTTCCAAAATCAGTGCTGTCACCCTTGAGGGCATCCTCCATGGCGGGTGCATTAAAAACATAAATTCCCATGGATGCGAGGCACCGATCGCCTTCTGATCCACTGGCCTTTAATTCGGGAGGAACAAGTCGGGCAATTACTTCAGGATCAGTAGGTTTCTCTACAAAGTCCACTATTTTTGCATCGTCTCCAATCCGAAGTAGTCCGAGGCCGGATGCCTCGCTTACAGGGACTGGCTTGGCCGCCACCGTAACATCAGCACCACGCTCCAAATGTTCTTCCACCATTTTTGAAAAATCCATACGGTATAGTTGGTCTCCAGAGAGAATAACAAAAATATCTTCTGGGCTGGCATGAAAATGAATCATATTTCTTCGAACTGCATCTGCAGTTCCCTGATACCAATCATCCCCGTGCTCGGTTTGCTCGGCGGAAAGAATTTCCACATATCCGCGACCAAAACGATCGAATCGATAAGCATCCTGCACATGTCGATGCAAAGACTCGGTATTGAACTGACTGAGCAGGTAAATTCGATTGTATCCGGAATTGATGCAATTGCTGATTGGGATATCGACCAATCGATATTTGCCTGCAATTGGCACCGCAGGCTTGCATCTTAATTTTGTAAGAGGATAGAGTCTGGTGCCTCTTCCTCCACCCATGATCACGCAATGAACTGTTCTTTTCATGTTTACCTCTCGATTATTCTTGCTCGAATGCAAGTTTTTGTCGTTTTGCTATGTAATGCTCCTTACTAACCAGTCTTGTGCATCCGCAAAAAGCAATATTCTTTTTTTCCGTGTAGTCACTCTATTTTTTTCAATTTCTTGGTCCAATCGTCAAAAAGTAATCACAAACCGATGAATTTTTCTCCCTCTATTGAAGAATTTTCCCAAATCGCCAAGGATTTTGACGTCGTTAACGTGCAGGCAAAGTTCACGACGGATTCCGAAACACCTCTTTCCGCATATTCGAAATTATCAGGAAAAAAACCCGCTTTTCTTTTCGAATCAGTCGTGGGTGGGGAACAAGTCAGCAGGTATTCCTTTCTCGGATGCGATCCGGAAAAAATTATTTCTTGCGACCACCTTGAAACCACAATCCTAGAGAGGGGAAAAGCGGTCCAAAAAATGCCCACTCCTCCCGATCCCCTAAGTCTGGTGGAGGACTGTATGCAAGGAATTAAATATTGCGGTCCGAAAATCGCTCAGAGGTTTTCGGGCGGTGCGGTTGGTTACCTCGCCTATGAATATGCCAATCGCATCGAATCCAGCATTCCCGTTCCGAACAAGGACGAACTCGAATTGCCTTTGTTGTTTTTTATGATCTCGGAAACGGTTCTGATTTTTGATCATGCCTGCCAAACCCTCACGATTAGTTCCAACGCGCGTACCAGCGAAAATCATGCTTTGGAATACGCCAAGGCATGCGCTAGGATCGAGGAGATTCATCAAATTCTCAAAACCCCTCACATGCTTTTTCCCACGCAACTCGCGGAGACCGTCGATTTGCGCGATCCTCAGGGAAACTTCGGAAAAGACGAGTTTATTTCCATGGTTGAGGAAGCAAAGGAATTCATAAGGGCCGGCGACGTCATCCAAGTGGTTTTATCACAAAGATTTACGCAACCATACAAAGGGGATGCAATCAACTTGTACAGAGCTATCAGAGCCATCAATCCATCTCCATACATGTTTCTGCTGGAGAGCGAGGACTTTGCAATCGTGGGAGCTTCGCCTGAAGTACACGTTCGCCTGTCTGGCGAAGACGTATTGATACGCCCCATTGCCGGAACTCGTCCTCGAGGAAAAAACGAAGAGGAAGACCTGTTGAATGAGGAGGATTTGCTCAATGATGAAAAAGAAAAAGCGGAGCACCTGATGCTGGTCGACCTCGCTAGAAATGACATCGGAAGGGTTTGTCGAATGGGAACCGTAAGAGCCGCAGAATTCATGACCATCGAGCGGTATTCCCATGTCATGCACATAGTTTCGCAAGTTGTAGGAAAATTAAATGAAAACGCCAATGCATTTGATCTGATGCGAGCCACCTTTCCAGCTGGAACGGTGAGTGGAGCTCCTAAGATTCGGGCCATGCAAATCATTTCCGATTTCGAAAACCTGCAGAGAAATGCCTACGCCGGAGCTCTGGGATACTTTGGCTATGACGGAAATCATGATTCTTGCATCGCTATCCGCACATCCATGATTCGAAATCACCTAATCCACATGCAGGCGGGTGCCGGGGTGGTCGCCGATTCCATTCCTGAAAAGGAATACGAAGAAACTTTAAACAAGGCCAAAGGCATGCTAAAAGCGATTGCCATATCGGAGCAAATCCATTGAACAACAGGAATTTTTAAAAGTTAAATGCAATCCAACGAACAGGAGTCTCTTCAAATCTACCTCCAACAGATTTCACAAATTCCTTTGATTACCGTTCAGGATGAAATCGAACTTGCGGCGGAAATCAGCAAGGGAAGCGAAGAGGCACGTGAGAAAATGATTACCTCCAACCTGAGGCTCGTCGTTAAGATAGCTCAGGAATATTCGAATCTCGGGCTTTCCTTACTTGATTTAATCAATGAGGGAAACATCGGTCTGATGAAGGCGGTGGAGCGATTCGACCCCTCCAAGGGAGGCAAGTTGAGCACATATGCATCTTGGTGGATCAAACAGTCAATCAAGCGGGCTTTGGCCAATCAAAGCAAAACCATTCGCCTACCCATTCATATGGTTGATCGAGTTACGCAGATCAGAAGAACGACCACTACACTCACGAAAAGACTCGGCAGAGAACCGACGGATGATGAATTGGCGGGAGAAATGAATCTTCCGGTCAATCGAATCACCCTTTTGAAATCCGTCAGCCAAAGACCCACGTCCCTAGATTCGCCAATTGGAGACGACGAAGGCTCGACCCTGGGAGAGATTGTGCCTGATGATCATGCGATTTCTCCATTGGAGAGTCTTCAGTCCAAGAGTTTGATTGGCGACATCAGCAAGGTTCTCGAGCAACTCGATTCAAGAGAGGCGGATATCATCAGGCTCAGGTTTGGACTGGAAGGCTTGGATCCTCTGACGTTGGAGGAGGTTGGAGAGAGAATCGGGGTTACCCGAGAACGAGTCAGGCAACTTCAGGAAGAGGCCCTCAGAGAGCTCAGGAAAAGTATGGTCAAACTTGAAAAGCAAAGAACGGCCGATGAGGTTAAGCACGAAAAAATGCTTCAGGAAAGATCAAACATTCTTAAGGATATCCTCAATTCCAAGGTCAGAAAAGAGTGAAACACTCCTTATTCCTGAGTCTCGGCAGAAGTAGCTTCGTCAAGTAAGTCGCCAAGAGAAGTCGTCAGATCCTCCCCGACTTCATCATAAGCGGCAACTTCCTTGGCAAGGGCGTCTTCGTCATAATCGGCAGCCTTGATGCTGAGTCCGATGCGTCTTTCATCCTTGTCGATTTTGATCACCCGGGCAGAAACTTCGTCTCCCTCCTTCAGGTGGTCTTTGATCTTTTCGATTCGTTCCTCACTGACTTGACTGATGTGAACGAGTCCATCGATTTCATTTTCAAGTTCAATAAAGGCGCCATAACCTGCTACGCGGGCAACTTTCCCTTTGATGACGTCACCCAATTTGTAGAGCCTGTCGATGTCCTCCCAAGGATCTTGGGTAAGTTGCTTCATCCCGAGGCTAATGCGTTGGTTGTCAATATCCACTTCAATCACAATGGCGTCTACCTCATCACCCTTTTTAACCATTTCACTGGGATTGTTGATCTTGCGAGTCCAACTCATGTCGGAGACATGGACCATTCCGTCTATTCCCTCTTCAAGCTCGACGAAGGCGCCATAGGAAGTAAGGTTGCGGATTTTTCCTCTTACCCGGGCTCCTGGAGGGTAGTTGTGCGTAGCCATGTCC
>JAYOEB010000011.1:0-360 GCA_038116775.1 Opitutia bacterium
GTACGGAAGTAGTTGTAAAACTTTGAGTTTTGAAGCTAGAGCTAATTTTTTGAACATGAAAAATATTTGTAACCAAACCCTATTTTTTTGGCCTTTTTCAGCTTACTAAAGTTACAAATTAAACAAAATTGAAGTTATTTAACTTTCTGTTGATATAATTATATTTTCCTTAACTGTATTGAAGTTGTCTTACCGCTTCGGTCTATGCTAAAAGAGACGTATGATCCTTGTTTTAGGCAATTCTGGGTATGTAGGTTCCAAGATTTTCCACTTCCTTGCAAAAGTTGAGGAGGTATCGGGATTTTCCCGATCTGAAATCGATTACACCGACCCCAAGGTTTTGAATGAATTCCTAAGGTC
>JAYOEB010000011.1:370-2531 GCA_038116775.1 Opitutia bacterium
AATACGGGCTTCGTAGGCTCAAAAATCTTATATGTTTTGAATGGAAGTGCCCATCATGTCGTTGGACTCTCCCGTGCAGATCTTGATTACACAGACGCAAGCAAATTAAGAGAATTCCTTAGATCAAGTAAGCCCAGTTTTCTCATAAACGCGGGGGGATTTACGGGTAAGCCAAACGTGGATGCCTGTGAAAATGCGAAGCATGAGTGTTTGCAGGGCAATGCGGTGCTGCCAGGAATCATACGAGAAGTCTGTGAGGATCTAAAGATTCCCTGGGGGCATATCTCAAGCGGTTGCATTTATTCCAGCAGGAGACCCGACGGAGAGGGATGGAGGGAAGAGGATGAGCCCAATTTTTCTTTTCGTTCCCCTCCTTGCAGTTTTTATAGCGGAACCAAGGCCTTGGGTGAAGAAGTTTTGGAGGGCGCTGAGAATTGTTTCGTGTGGAGACTGCGCATACCGTTCAACGAAGAAAGAAACCCAAGAAACTACCTTCACAAATTGTTGAGTTACGATTGTTTGCTTGAAGCCGAAAATTCGGTCTCGCACTTGGATGAATTCTGCCAGAAGTGCATCGAATGCTTTAGCAAAGACGTCGAGCCTGGGATCTACAACATGACCAATCCGGGCTCAATCACCACAAGTCAGGTCACGGAGTGGATGATCGAGGCTGGATTGTCTGAAAAGAAATTCGATTTTTTTGACGACGAAGATGAATTTATGCAAAAAGCGGCGAAAACCCCACGCTCCAATTGCGTGCTTGATACGACCAAAGCGGAAAAGGCGGGCATTGGAATGACACCCGTAGAGGCGGCGATGCGTGAATCGATCAGGAAAATGGCCAGGGAGGTTTTGGTTTGAAAAGGATTTTAGTGACGGGTGGTCTTGGGTTCATCGGGTCCAATTTCATTCGTATTCTCCTTAGTCGCACTGACGTCGAGAAGGTAATCAATTACGATAAGCAGACCTATGCTGGAAACCCTGAAAACCTCGAAGATCTCGTTGACTCCGAGAAATACGAATTGATCAAAGCCGACGTTTGTGATCGGGAAAAATTCTTCAATGCCTTGAAGGAGCATCAGGTGGAGGGGGTCGTAAACTTCGCCGCCGAGAGCCATGTGGACCGTTCAATCGATGGTCCGGAGCCTTTCATCCAGACCAACGTCGTCGGAACGCTTCGCATGCTGGAGGCAACGAAGGAATATTTGAACGGTGTGGGAAAGGAAAAAAAATCCGCTTTTAGATTTCTGCACGTTTCCACCGACGAGGTTTATGGCTCGCTCGGCGCCGAGGACCCCGCGTTCTCCGAATCGACTCCGTACGCCCCGAACAGCCCATATTCCGCATCCAAGGCAACCGCCGACCAATTGGTCCGCGCTTATCATCACACCTTCGGCTTGCCCGTTCTGACGACCAATTGCTCCAACAACTACGGTCCCTATCAGTTTCCCGAAAAGTTAATTCCCCTGATGATTCTGAATGCCTGCGAAGGAAGAAATCTCCCAATTTACGGGGACGGTTCGAACGTCCGTGACTGGCTGCACGTCGAAGATCACTGTTCGGGCATTCTCGCCGTTTTGCAGAGGGGCAAGGTGGGCGAAACTTATTGCATAGGCGGTGCGTCTGAGAAATCGAACTTGGAGGTGATCGACACTCTCTGCCGAATCCTCGACCGTAAGAAACCGGAAGGGGCCCCGCACGACCGGCTCAAGACCTTCGTCCGGGATCGTCCCGGTCACGATCAACGGTATGCGATTGATTTTTCCCAGCTTCAGGCGGAACTCGGCTGGACTCCGTCTTACGGTTTCGAGGAGGGCATGGAGCAAACGGTAGACTGGTACCTCGGTCACCAAGAATGGTGCGCCAACGTCACTTCCGGCAAATACCAAAGAGAAAGATTGGGCGTCTGATGAGCAAGCGGAAGGGAATCGTACTGGCCGGAGGTTCGGGGACCCGTCTCTATCCCCTGACCATGGCGGTCAGCAAGCAACTTATGCCGGTTTACGACAAGCCGATGATTTACTATCCGATCTCCATACTGATGCTTTCCGGAATCCGTGAAATCCTAATTATATCCACCCCAAGAGATTTGCCCGTGTTTAGGGAATTACTTGGAGATGGTTCACGTTTTGGAGTATCTTTTACATACGAGGAACAACCC
>JAYOEB010000011.1:2541-28003 GCA_038116775.1 Opitutia bacterium
GGCACAAGCATTTATTATTGGAGAGAAATTCATTGGGGATTCTTCTTCGACCCTGATTCTGGGAGATAATGTCTTTTATGGGCATGAACTTGAAAAAACCTTGAGTGATGCAAATGCCCAGACAAAAGGGGCGACTATTTTTGGTTATCATGTATCGGATCCGGAAAATTATGGTGTCGTGGAGTTCGATAATCATGGCAATGCAATTTCATTGGAGGAAAAACCTCAAATTCCCAAATCCAACTATGCCGTTCCCGGACTTTATTATTACGACCAAAAAGTTTGTGACATTGCTCGCAGTTTAAAACCATCTGCCCGTGGAGAACTTGAAATAACGGATTTAAACCGAGTATATCTTGAATCCTCAGAACTTGCAGTCGAGGTAATGGGGCGGGGGACCGCTTGGCTGGACACCGGAAGCCATGAGAATTTGGCCGCGGCCACGGATTTCGTCAGAGTGATCGAGCGTCGGCAGGGTCTGAAGATCGCCTGCTTGGAAGAAATCGCCCTCTACAAAAAATGGATGGAACCGCAAGAGTTTCAAAAACAAGCGGAAGCTCATGGATCCTCCACGTACGGGAGCTACATGCGTACCATTCTCGATCGGCTCTGAGTCTCAAAAACATATCAACGCATCATGATGCGTTGATGAATTCGCTTGCGCAAACTTTGCGTGTTTGATTGAATGAGAGCATGTCGAAAACATTTATTTTCTCCTCCGAGTCCGTTGGCGAAGGCCATCCGGACAAAGTATCGGATTCAATCTCCGACAGCGTTTTGGATGCTTGTTTCGAGCAAGATCCGTCGAGTCGCGTGGCCTGTGAAACCTTGGTCAAGAGCAATTGCGTCACCATTGCCGGGGAAATCACCACCGACGCAAGATTCGACTATGAGGCGGTGGTCCGCGAAGCGATCCGTGAAATCGGCTACGTCAACGACGACGACGTCTTTCATGCAGACAAGGTTTTCATCACCAATCAACTAACCGCCCAGTCCAGAGACATCGGCCAAGGAGTGGACGCCAGCGCCGCCGAAGGCAAGGGTACCTCCGAGCAGGGAGCGGGCGACCAAGGGATTATGTTTGGCTACGCCTGCAACGAAACCGAGGAGTTGATGCCTGCCCCGGTCATGTTTGCCCATCGAATTCTTCGGAAGATGGCGGATATACGCAAAAACACCACGGACGCGCCTTGGCTCCGTCCGGATTGCAAGTCGCAGGTTGCCCTCAAGTATCAGGATGGCGAAATGGTCTCGATTGAAAACGTCGTGGTTTCCACCCAGCATTCGGCTGACGTCGACAACGAAACCATTCGTTCTTTCATTACCGAGGAAATCATCAAACCTTCCTTGCCCGAAGTTCTTCTTTCGGCCCAAACCGAGTATTTGATCAACCCCACGGGGCGGTTTGTAATAGGAGGTCCTGAGGGCGATTCCGGCCTGACGGGCAGGAAAATCATCGTGGATACCTACGGAGGTTGGGGAAGGCACGGAGGTGGTGCCTTTTCGGGAAAGGATCCCAGCAAGGTCGACCGGTCTGCGGCTTACATGTGCCGCTGGGTGGCCAAAAACGTGGTGGCGGCGGGTCTGTCCGATCGGGCGGAGTTGCAAGTCGCCTACGCCATCGGACATCCTTATCCCACGAGCATCACCATTGATTGCTTCGGTACGGAGAAGATCGAAGAGGCCAAGATCCAAAAAGCGATTGAAGAGGTATTCGACTTCAAGCCCGCCCAAATCGTTTCTCAACTCGATTTGCTGCGTCCCATCTACCGCCAAACCACCCACTACGGACATTTCGGAAAGACCGATCTTCCCTGGGAGCAGACCAACAAGGTCGATGCCTTGAAGTCCGCGGTTTCTTAGGTTAAATCTGATCTTTCATTCCACTCCGCTCGTTATCTTAACCATATGACCATCATGACAGAAACAATTACTCCCGCCCTCGACTACAAAGTCGCAGACATTACCCTCGCCGAGTTCGGTCGAAAGGAAATATCGATTGCCGAACATGAAATGCCTGGACTGATGTCCACCCGTGAAAAGTATGGTCCCTCCAAGCCTTTGGCAGGGGTCAAGATCATGGGTTCCCTGCACATGACCATTCAAACCGCCGTACTCATCGAGACCTTGGTCGAGCTCGGCGCGGACGTTCGTTGGTGCTCCTGCAACATCTTCTCCACCCAAGATCACGCCGCCGCGGCGATTGCCGCCGCCGGAATCCCCGTCTTCGCCTGGAAGGGAGAAACACTCGAGGACTATTGGGACTGCACTTGGAACGCTCTGACCTGGCCGGATGGAAGCGGACCGGACCAAATCGTGGATGATGGGGGCGACGCTACCTTGTTGATTCACAAAGGCGTGGAGCTGGAAAACGGCAGTGACTGGGTAAACTCTCCATCAGGCAGCGAAGAGGAGCAAGTCATCAAAGAATTGCTCAAGAAGAAGCTTGTCGAAAAGCCCGGTCACTGGTCCAAGGTTGCGGATTCGGTCGTGGGAGTTTCGGAAGAGACGACCACCGGCGTTCACCGACTCATCCAAATGCAGGAAGAGGGGAAACTTCTTTTTCAAGCCATCAACGTCAATGACTCGGTCACCAAGTCCAAGTTCGACAACAACTACGGTTGCCGGCATTCTTTGGTGGACGGCATCAAGCGTGCTCTCGACGTTCTCATTTCCGGCAAAGTCGCCATGGTCTGCGGGTACGGAGACGTCGGCAAAGGGTCCGCCGATTCCCTGGCCAATGAGAAGGCCAGGGTAATGGTATCCGAGATCGATCCGATCTGCGCCTTGCAGGCATGCATGGCCGGGTACCAGGTGACCACTGTCGAAGACGCCCTGGAAACGGCTGATATTTTCGTCACTACAACGGGCAACAAGGACATCATTACCGCTGATCACATCAGCCGGATGAAGGATCAAGCCATTGTCTGCAACATCGGGCACTTCGATAATGAAATCCAAGTGGCGGAGTTGGAGAAGATGCCCGGGGTAACTAAGGAAATCATTAAGGACGATTCCGTTCCCGGAGGCCCCGTCAGCCGCTTTACCTTTGCGGATGGCAAAAGCATTTACCTTCTCGCCGAGGGCCGTCTCATTAACCTCGGTTGCGCTACCGGGCACCCGAGTTTCGTCATGTCGAACAGCTTCACCAACCAAACCATTGCCCAAATCGACATCCGCAACAATCCGGAGCGTGAAATCGGCGTGACCCGTTTGAGCAAGGAATTGGACGAAGAAGTCGCCCGCTTGCATCTAGACAAGCTGGGAGCCAAGCTCACCCAGCTCAGCAGCGAACAAGCTGCTTACATTGGCGTGCCTGTAGGTGGACCTTACAAGCCTGAACACTACAGATATTAATTCCTTTCAACCCCACTTTTGAGGCCGCGCCTTCGGGCGCGGTCTTTTTTTTGATTCGTTGACCCTTCGAACCTGGAGGAGTAGGATTTCGAAAAATCATATGTTTTACGACGAGACCAAAGTTTTTCTCAAGGCGGGAAACGGCGGAGATGGATGTATGTCCTTTCTTCGTCAGAAATATATGCCCAAAGGCGGACCCAACGGGGGAAACGGTGGGCAGGGCGGCGATTTGATTCTGCTTGCGGACGAAAACGTTTCCGATCTTAGAAACTATCACTTCAAAAAGCACTGGAAGGCAAAGAACGGAGAGCCCGGACGTGGCAGCGATCAGAATGGGAAGGGAGGAGAACCCTGTGTCCTCAAGGTGCCGATGGGCACTGAAGTTCGAGAGCTCGCCACCAACGAAATCGTTTGCGAACTCCTCGAGCATGAGCAAGAATTCCTTCTTTTGTCAGGGGGAAAGGGAGGGCGGGGCAATGCGACCTTCAAAAGTTCCATCAACCAAACGCCCCGCCAGTTCACCGAGGGCAAGCCCGGTATGGAGGGAGAATATCTTTTTACCCTTAAGACAATTGCCGACGTCGGACTGGTCGGGTTTCCCAACGCGGGCAAGTCCACCTTGCTCAACGCAATGTCCAATGCGACCCCCAAGATCGATTCCTACCCCTTCACCACCTTGGTCCCTACGGTCGGAGTCATAGACTATCCGGACGATTTTTGCGTACTGACCATGGCCGACGTACCTGGCTTGATCGAGGGAGCCGCTGAAAACAGAGGGTTAGGCCACCGCTTTCTACGACATGTTGAGCGTTGCAAGCTTTTGCTTTTTCTTTTGGACATGGCTGCAACCGACGGGCGGGATCCTGGGGATGATTTTCAGCACTTGCAAAAAGAACTGACCGATTACGATAGTTCCTTGGGGGCCAAGCCCTTTGTCGTGGTAGGGAATAAGAACGATGAGAGCCTAGCGGTTGAAAACATGAAAAGATTCAAAAAGCGATTTCCAAAGATCGAACCGATCTTCATTTCCGCCGTTTTGGAAGAGGGCTTGGAGGAACTGCGTTCGGCTCTTTTGAAAAAGCTAAGATCCTGATCTTTTTTTTTTGAACTTGATTTGCACAAACGCTTGTGCAAAAGAAAAGGGATGAAACTAAAGGTGTTGGATGTTGGAAAAAGGGTTGCCGGCGAAAAATTCGGGGATCCAGAAGAGGGTGAGGAGATGGGGGAAAACTCCTTGATGATCGCCAGAATAAAAAATGAAAGCGTGGAACAAAGAGCCGAAAGAATCCTTGCTCAGATGAGAGATTCCACCGCTCGTTTGGATCGGGTGCTCTCCGTGTTTGATCGATTAAGCAACTAGGAAATGGTTCGGAAAGTAGTCCAGACGCTCAGCGCCATTGCCTCTCAAATGGGCAAGAAGGGCGGTGCGTCGGGGAAAGGAAAGGTGAAGAAAAGAGGAAATGCCAGCTATTACCGGGATATGCAGAGGAAGTCGGTGCTTTCCAGAATGAACAAAGCAAAAGACCGGAAGAATCCTTAGCAATCCTCACCACCGGATGCTACCCCGCTTTCGGTAGGGGTTCGCCTGGGCCTCAGGCCGCCATTCGATTCTTTTCTCTTCGTATGAAAACGGGGTGTTTGTCGCTCGAAGAGGACTCGTCGAATTCATAGCCGCTATCGGCGAAGCTACGCAAGCCATCGAGATCCTTGACCCGGTTTTTGATCAGGAAGGAGCTCATGCGGCCCCTCGCTTTCTTTGCGTAGAAGCTGATGATTTTAAAACTTCCGTTCTTTTCATCCTTGAAGATCGGGGAAATGATCTCAGCATCTATTTCTTCCGGCCTGACCGCCTTGAAGTATTCTTGAGAGGCCAGATTGACCAGCAGCTTTGTTTTGGATTGACGGAGTTCTTCGTTGAGGGTCTCGGCAAGGCGCTTGCCCCAGAAGGCATACAGGTCCTTGCCCTTGGGATTTGCGTACAGGGTTCCCATTTCCAGTCGATGGGGTTGGATGAGGTCCAGCGGTCGGAGAATGCCATAAAGTCCCGAAAGAATCCGGAGTCCTTTCTGGGCGTAGCTGAAGTCGGAGGAGGAAAAGTTCCAGGCCTCCAGGCCTTCATAAACGTCACCTTTGAAGGCGAGTACGGCTTGTTTGGCGTTTTGATCGGTGTGCTTTTGACTCCAGTTCAGATAACGACCAAGATTGAGTTCGGCAAGCTTGGGACTGATGCTCATGAGCTTGCCGACTTCTTCGGCGGACATCTTGGCCAGACCCTTCATCAGGTCATTGGACAAGGAGAGAAAATCAGGCTGCGTGCAAACGGAGTGAACGGATGGAGTCTCGAAATCCAGAGTCTTCGCGGGTGAAAGCAAAATGATCATTCGGACATTCTATGCAAACCCAGCCCCAATACAAGGAATTGTGGAGCGGCTTGTCTGATTACGTTTTTATAGTCCCCATTGTTTTTAAAAAGACAGATCCTCCATCTCCTCTTCTTACGATTCCACCAATAAGGGTTGGTATCCCGTGTGCGTTGAAAAACTTTATCCTTAGGGGGTCGGATGCGCGAAGCTCTCATTCTACCTCGTTGAAAATAATAATTTGAGGTGAAAATCGACGATTTTTTTCCGTTCTTGATTGCCCCAAGCCTGAAACGTCCTTTTTCTCAGGATTTTTTACCAATTGTCAAACCGATCCATTCGTGTATCCAATCCTCATATTTCTGCTCCTCTTTCTGAACTGGATCGTGCTGTCCGGAAAGTTCGACGCCTTTCATCTGGGTCTGGGTTTGCTTTCCTGCGGGGTGGTGACCTGGTTGTCCCAGGATCTTCTCTATCACGACCGCAAAAAGAACGCGGAGTCCCGCCTGCTGGAAGCCATCGGATTCGTCAAGTACCTCCCCTGGATTACCTGGGAGGTGGTGAAGGCAAACCTCCATGTCTTCAAGCTCGCCATGACTCGGGCGGGGAGCGAAGAGATCGCCCCGAGAGTGGTGACCTACAAGACTTACCTGAAGTCGGATTTCGCCAAGTTCGTCCTCGCCAACTCCATCACCCTGACTCCGGGGACGATTACCATGTTGATCCGCGGAGACGTCCTTCACGTCCATACCATGAGCCAATTTCTGGAGGATGATTTGTTGGAGGGGGCCATCGAAAGAAAAGTCGCCGAAGTTTTCGAACCGGAGGCCCTGAGGAAATGATCACCCACTGGTTTGCCATCGTCATGGGGGCTGCTCTTTTCAGCCTGATGATCCCGGTGATCTACCGGATTTGGGTGGGGCCCACCTCTTTCGACCGAATTCTCGGGGTGAACGTCATCGGAACCAAGACCGCGGTCATTCTGGTGATTATTGGAACCCTTTTCGACCGGGTGGAAATGTTCGTGGATTTTGCCATTGCTTATTCCCTGCTTAACTTCGTCGGGGCCATCGCCATCTCCCGCTATTTGAACCGCACGGTCTCCCTGAAGGAAATGGAAGCCCGCGAGAGGAAGGGAGGGGCTTGAGGAGATATGGGTGCCGGGCTTAGTCTAAAAGAGTTGTTGGCTGAGACCGCGGGGTCGGGGATTTTGCCTCTGCAACTTGCGGGGCTTGCGCTCGGAATCGTGGGGTTGGTTTTTTTTCTGGGAGCCGCGGTCGGACTGGTCCGCTTTCCCGACTTCTACACGCGGATGCACGCCGCCGGCAAGGGTGACACGCTCTCGACCATGCTGATGCTGGCGGGCTTTGCCCTGGTCGCGATGCCCGACTTTTCGCTGTCCAGTTGGTTGGTGCTGATTAAAATCATGGCGGTGGTGCTCTTCATTTACGTCACCAGTCCGACCAGTTCGCACGCACTGATGCGGGCGGCCTTCGAGGATGACGAAATGCCCCTGACCGAAGATGACCTGCAAAAGTCCAGGCGCCGGAAGAGGAGGAAGAAAAGCTGATGGGCTTGGCAATCTTCAACACTTTCATTCTCTTGCTCCTGGTGGTGGCCGCGGTGGCGGCCCTGCGGGCCCGTGATCTGATCACGGCGGCGGCGGTTTTCGGAATCTACAGCTTCCTGATGTGCCTGTTGTGGGCGGAGATGGGGGCGGTGGACGTCGCCTTTACCGAGGCCACCGTCGGCGCCGGGGTGAGTACGGTGGTTATGGTGGCTACGATTTTCAACTTGAAGAGAAAGTCCAACGACTGATGAAGTGGGTGACGATGCTTCCGGTGATTGCGGTCGGGGGACTGCTTCTTTTCGCGGCTCGGGATTTTCCGGAATGGGGAGACCCCCAGTCTCCGGCTTCGATCTCCCCGGTCTCTTCCCACTTCATCAACAATACCGGGGTGGATACCGAGGTTCCCAATATGGTTACGGCGGTATTGGCGGATTATCGCGGGTTCGACACCATGTTTGAGACCGTGGTGGTCTTTATAGCGGGGATTGCGGTGCTCGCCATTCTGAAGGGATCGGGCCGACGGGGAGGCGGGAGGCGCCGGGAATTTGAAGTGGATGCGGAGCCTGATCTGATCGTGACCAACACGGTCCGCCTGGTGGCGCCGGTGATACAGATCTTCGCCTTTTACGTCTTGGCCCACGGACACGTCAGTCCAGGGGGCGGCTTTCAGGGAGGAGTGGTGATGGGGGCCAGTTTTATTTTGATCGCCCTGGCCTGGGACTTGGAGCATGCCCTGGCCCGCATGCCGCTCTCCAAGTGCATGGCGGTCGCGGGCGCCGGCATTCTGATCTACGGCGGAATCGGATTTTTGTCGATGCTTCTTGGGGGCGAGTTTCTGGATTACGCGGAGTTGGAAAAGGTCCTTCCCGTCTCCCGGGAGATGGCTCGTTATCACGCCATGTTGGGGGTAGAGATCGGGGTCGGGTTTACCGTTACCGCGATCATGTTCGCCCTCTACGCAAACCTTTCCTCGGAGGGCCGCTTGAAGGGTGGGATGTAGGCCGGTCTCCACGACCCCTTAGGCGGAAGCAATCATGTTTGAAGAAGGAGCTTTGTTGAACGAACTGCTGATCGAGCGGCTCAACTACTGCATCTACGTGGTTTTGTTGCTGATTGGTCTGCACGCCATGATCGCGAAGAGAAACCTGATCAAGAAGTTGATCGGGATGTCGATCTTCCAGACTGCGATCATTCTTTTCTACGTTTCCGTTTCGGTGAAGGAGGGAGCCACCATTCCCATCTACAAGGCGGAGCACGACCCCCATGGTCCGCACCTTGCCGAAGAAATCGTTCCCGAAGCGTCCGGGGAGTCGGAGTCGCCTCGCGGCCCCCTTGCCCTAAAGCCGGAGGAAACCTCCCAATACGCCAATCCCCTGCCTCACGTGCTGATGCTTACGGCGATTGTGGTGGGCGTGGCCACCCTGGGCCTTGCCCTCGCCCTTTGCCAAAGGATTTATCAGGGATATGGGACGATCGAGGAGGATGAACTGCTCGCCAAACTGGAGATTGCGGATGCCCGGATGACCCGGTCTCCGCTCGCCAAAGGCCGACAGTCCGGGAAAGCGTCTTCCCGGGCCCTAAGTGGCAGAAAGCCGGCGGCCAAGCAAGCGGGTGGGGCGGTTGCCAAAAAAGCCCCGGCCAAGAAGTCCTCTTCTCGGAGAAGGCCACCGGCGAGCAAGGACAAGTCGGCTTCCGGGGAATCCGCCAAGCCGAAGATTCCTCCTCGAAAGCGGAGCGATTCCTCCCAGCCGAAGAAAGGATCCGCCTAAATGGACGACGCCATCGCTTGGATTTTCATTTTTCCCTTGTTCGGCTCGGTGGCTTGCGCCCTGCTGGGCGCATGGTACCGTAGACTCTGTCATCCTCTGGCGGTTTTTTCCATGCTTGGAGCGACTTGGGCGGGGGTGGAGACCATGCTGCAGGCGGTCGGTTCGACAAGTGGGGAGGTTTCCTACCTTTTGGGCGGGTGGACCTTGGATTTGTTTCCGCGTGGGGTGGGCATCGAGTTTCGGGCCGATCTTTTGGGCGCCTTGATCGCTCTGGTGGTGTTGGGGGTCGGTTTGATTGTCTCGCTGTACTCGAAAATTCCGGTCGAGCGGGAAACGCCCAACAAGGAATCCCTCTACTACAGCCTGTTCCTTCTGCAAATCACCGGCCTGGCCGGCATCGCCCTGACGGGAGACGCCTTTAATCTCTACGTGTTGATCGAGGTGGCCGCTCTCACCGGATACGGCCTGATCGCCATCGGGAGCAACCGGGCCGCGGCGGCCACCTTTAATTACTTGATTTTGGGCACCATCGGAGCCTCGCTCTACCTCCTTGGCGTGGGCTACGTCTACATCAAGACGGGCACCTTGAACATGGTGGGCATCCGGGAGATGATCCAGGCCAATGCCCTGGCGGATTCACCGGCGATGCACGTCGCGTTTGCCCTGATCGGACTGGGGATTCTGATCAAAATGGCCTTCTTTCCCTTTCACGCCTGGCTGCCCAATGCCTATTGCAACGCCCCAAGCGTAACTTCCTGCCTGCTGGCACCTCTCGTAACCAAGGTGATGATCTACGTCATGATCCGCATGCTCCTGACGGTCTTTGGGGTGGACTTTTCCTTCGAGACCACCCTTTGGGCGGATTTCATGCCCTGGTTGGTGGTCGTTGCCATCGTCTGCGCCGCGGTGATGGCCCTTGCCCAGAGGGAGATCAAGAGAATGCTGGCCTATTTGATCGTTGCGGAGGTCGGCTACATGGTGGGCGGGGTCTGGATTTACAACTACTACGGATTGATCGGCTCGATCTTTCACATCATCAGCGACGCCTGCATGACCCTGTGCTTGTTTTTGGGGGCGGGCATCATTCTGCACAAGTGCAAGACCACCCATTTCGACGGACTTCGAGGATTGTTCGCCAAGATGCCCCTGACGATGATTGGTTTCTTCGTGGGCGGTTTTTCCATCATCGGCTTGCCCCCGACCTGCGGATTCTTCAGCAAGTGGTATCTGATCACGGGAGGCATGGTGGCGGAGCGTTGGGAGTACATGGTGGTGCTGATGTTTTCCACCATGGTGATGGTGGTTCTTTTCTTCCGACTGATCGAAAGGATGCATTTGGCGGTCAGTGAAAGCGGGAAGAATCTCGGCAAGGGCCACGGAGATCTGGGCCTCACCAAGGAACAGACGAAATTCGACGAAGCCCCTCTCTCCATGCTCTTGCCCCTGCTGCTGGCGGCTTCGGTGGTCTTGATCATCGGGATATACAACCAGGATGTGGTCGATCAAATCGAGCGCTTCCTCGCCCCCTTCAACCTGCCGAAAGGAATCGGACATTGAGATGAGCGCTCCCAACCTCGCCGATTCCATCGCTCCTACGGTCGACCTGATCGCCCCCTGGGTGATCGAGGACATCCGCCCCCTAATCGCTTGCTTGGCTCCGATTTTGGGAATGATCGGCATTATCTGGGCTGGGGAAAAACGACCCAACCTGAGGGAAACCTTTACCTTCATCGCCGCGGTGACGCAGGCAACCATGGTCTTGTCGATGGTTCCGATGGTCTTGAACGGAGCGATCATCGAGTGCCACCTTTGGCAAGTCTTCACCCACGTGCCCTTGTTGCTGAGAGTGGATGGTCCCGGTCTTCTCTTTGCCTGCGTGGCCTCGATTTTGTGGATCGCCACCACCCTCTACGCAATCGGATACATGCGCGGACTGCACGAGCATGCCCAAACCCGGTTCTACTCCTACTTCGCCCTGTCGTTGTCGGCAACCATGGGCGTCGCCTTTTCGGCTAATCTGCTGACCATCTATTTCTTTTACGAGATGCTTTCGGTCTCCACTTTTCCCTTGGTTACCCATATGCAGGACAAAAGCGCGAGGACGGGGGGACGGACCTATCTTGGCTACTTGTTGTTTACCTCTCTGTGCCTGTTGTTGCCCGCCTTGGGTTGGTGCTACGTCTGGCTGGACCATGGGACGGTGGCGATGGATTTTCTGGCCGATACCGGCAAGGTCGGGTTTTTCTCCGCCCCATCCCAAATGATTCTGCTGGCCTTGTTTACCTTCGGGTTCGCCAAGGCCGGGTTGATGCCTTTGCATTCGTGGTTGCCGGGGGCCATGGTGGCTCCAACCCCGGTGTCCGCCCTTTTGCATGCGGTGGCGGTGGTGAAAGTCGGGGTCTTTTGCGTCTACCGCATATACGCCGACGTTTT
The DNA here is from genome assembly GCA_038116775.1 of Opitutia bacterium. GTDB lineage: Bacteria > Verrucomicrobiota > Verrucomicrobiia > Opitutales > Seribacteraceae > Seribacter. The sequence continues at coordinate 14,031 of JAYOEB010000011.1, forward strand.
CGGCCCGGAAGTCTTGTCCAGGCTCAACGCCGAGGAATGGATGATGGGCATCGCCTGCGCCACGATCCTGATATCCTCCCTGATTGCCTTGTCTCAGGACAACTTGAAGAGAAGACTGGCCTTTTCGACCATTGGACAACTGGGATACGTGGTCTTGGGAGCGACTCTGGCCACGGAACAAGGGATGGGAGGGGCGGTCTTGCACATCGCGATGCACGCTTGCGGAAAGATCACCCTTTTCTTTTGCGCCGGGGCTATCTTCGTGGCCACCGGAAAAAAATACGTCAGCGAGTTGCGGGGCTTGGGACGGAAGATGCCGATCACCATGACGGCCTTTCTCATCGGTTCCCTCAGCGTGATCGGACTGCCCCCGCTCGGTGGGTTCGTCAGCAAGTGGTATCTCGCCCTGGGTGCCTTGGACCGGGACGCGGTCTGGGTGGTGGTGGTCCTGCTGGTCAGTTCCTTGCTCAACGTATTCTACCTGTTGCCGGTCGCGGTTACCGCCTTTTTCCGAAATCACGAAGTCGAAGAGGAGCACGCGGAAGTGCGGGAAGCCCCTTGGACCTGCGTGCTTCCCTTGGCCTTGACGGCGGTCGGATGCTTCGTACTTTTCTTTCTTTCAGGTCCGCTGTTGCGACTGGCGGGAATCATGGAGTAATCAATCCCGATCTTTGATGAGCATACCCAGAAAAAAGAAAGACGAACCGAAGCGCTGGCTGGATCATCCGGGCAACGTCAGGAAGATCATACGCGGATTTTACTGGCTGTGCGGCTTGGTGATTCTAGTGGATTTGGTCTTCAGCATCGGTTGGCACAAGCACGCGATCTTCAAGGAAGGAGCCAGTCTGCATGCCCTGGAGACCTTGCCCGCCTTCTACGGGCTTTATGGTTTTCTGGCCTGTGTCGGACTGGTCTACGTTTCCAAGGTAATGCGCGGATGGAAGGGACGGAGCCTGCTGATGCGCGAGGAGGACTATTGGGACAAATAGGATGAACTTTCTCGCCGCCGCCAGTACCCTTGAAATCGGAGTTCATCCGGCCACCGCCTTGCTCATCGGTGGGGTGGTCACGGCCTTTCTCCGCGGACGCTTCGCATCGATGGCTCTGGTGATCGCCCCGATTTTCGGCTTGTGGTACGTCCACACTCTGGAACTTGGAAGCGTATCCAATCTCACCCTCTTCGGCTATGAAATTCTAAACGTCGCGGTCGATCGGCAGGCGAAGCTTTTCGGATACCTCTTTCACGTCGCCGCCCTCGTCGCCGGGATTTACTCCTTTCATTTGCGCGATCCCTGGCAGGTGTCGATGGCCTTGCTTTATGCGGCCAGCGCCGTGGGGGTTGCCTTTGCCGGCGACATGCTTTCCCTCTTTCTATGGTGGGAGGGATTGGCGATTACCTCGGTCTTTCAAATCTGGGGAAGAAAGACCAAGGAAGCCGAGGAATCCGGCTTCCGCTACCTCTTCTTTCACGTCTCTTCCGGCCTGCTTCTCTTGGCGGGCATACTGTTCAGGTATCATGGAGAGGGGGCCAAGGCCTTTTCGCTCGAACCTCTGACCGGCGCTCTCGAAGCCGGAGACCCGGGTTCTCTGTTGATTTTGCTGGCCCTTGGAATCAAGGCCGCTTTTCCGGGACTTCACAGTTGGCTGAAGGACGGATACGCCGAAGCCACCCATACGGGACCGGTGTGGTTGTGCGCCTTCACCACCAAGTGCGCGGTTTGCATGCTGGCCCGTCTTTTTCCAGGGGCTGAGATCCTGATTGCCATTGGCGGGGTGATGGCGATGTTTCCGATTTTCTATGCGGTCATCGAGAACGATCTCCGCCGCGTTCTCTGCTACAGTAAAATCAATCAGATTGGATTTATGGTGGTGGGGATCGGAATCGGGACCGAACTCGCGATCGACGGGGCCATCGCCCATGCCTTCACCCACGTCTTGTACAAGGGGCTGCTCTTCATGAGCATGGGAGCGGTTCTCTTCCGCACCGGGGAAATCCGGGGGTCTCACCTCGGAGGCTTGTACAAGACCATGCCCTGGACCACCGGCTTTTGCATCGTGGGGGCGGCCTCCATATCCGCCTTTCCCCTTTTCAGCGGATTCGTCAGCAAGTCCATCATCATCACCGAAGCGGCCCAGAACGGCCACGTGGTCGTTTGGTTGTGCCTGCTTTTTGCTTCCGCCGGGGTGTTTCACCACGCCGGAATCAAAATTCCCTTTTTCGCCTTCTTCGCCCACGACTCCGGTCTGCGGCCCAAGGAGGCCCCGATCAACATGTTGATCGCAATGGGAATTTCCTCCTTTCTATGCATCTTCTTGGGGTGCAATCCCCAGTGGTTGTACGAGATGTTGCCGAACGGGGGAATGGGTTATCATCCCTACGACGCGACGCACGTCATCACTCAGTTGGAAATTCTGTTGTTCTCGGCTCTGGCCTTCACCTTACTCAACCTCTGGGGCAAGTATCCCCCGGAACTTCCATCCGTCAACCTCGACGTCGACTGGATATACCGCAAGGCAGGCCGTTGGTTCGTCCTTTCCATGAGTTCGTTTTGGAACGGCCTGAACGAATGGACGCATCGGATATGCATCGGGGGGATCGTGGAGAGCGTGAATCGATTCGCAAAGGCGGGGCAGGTCCGCGTTCTTGGCCTTTTGAGCGATCCTTTGCATGAAATCGGACTGCTAGGGGAGGGTAGTAGGCAAAAGGCGAGGGCCCGGTTGGAGAAGCGGGCGGGCTTGGGCATCCATGCGGTCGGGTTGACCGCCCTGTTCGGGATGATCTTCTTGTTGGGATTTTTGTTGTTGTCCTGAACCCCTCGATTCTTTTCGGAAAACGGGCCGGTTGAGTCGATTTCGCGGATTGAGCCTTGCCACGGAAGTTCTCCGGCGCTTGATTCTAGGTGGTGAGGGAGAAGATCTTCGGATGGATTTGTTTTGTAAGCGTGGGAATCGTTTTGGCGGTCTCCGCGGGTTGCCAATTGATCGACGGCAACGCCCATTACGTGGCGGGTGGAAAAGTATGGGACAAAATAAAAAAGGAAGCCCCCGAACATGGTCTTGAACCAAGCTTCGTCTATGCGGTCTGTCATGCGGAGAGCAGCCTGAACGCCAATGCCGAGACCTCGGTCGCCCGTGGAATGATGCAATTGACGGAAGCGGCCTGGTCCGACGTCACCAGGCTTCACTATAGGCAGGCCTTCGACTGGGAGACGAACGTGGAGGTGGGCATGCTGTATATGAAGAGACTCAAGGGGATGTTGGTCAGTCAGGGCTTGTTTACCTACCCGCGTTTGGCGGCTAGCTATCGCTATGGATACGGAGCCTTGAGAAAGGAAAAGTTTATGGTGAGCCGCCTCAAGACTCCGGTAAACCGCATCTACCGCAAGTTGTTTGCGGGGGATTTGGCCCCGGTGAAGACTCCCGGTGATTGAGCGGTTGAGGCGGTAATCAAGCGCGATGGGAGCCAAGAGCAAGGTAAGGCGAAGGGAGCGCGGGTCGGGTTCACCGGAACCTCCTCCCGCCTTCGAGGCTGAGATCGGCGCTTTCCTCGCTTGGGTGCAATTGGAAAAGGGACTTTCTCCAAACACCATCGAATCCTACGAAAAGGACTTGGTGCAGTGCGCCCTTCATCTTCATGGTCGCGGAGTCGCCGATTGGCGGGAGGTGGATATTGAAGATCTTTCGAACTGGTTGTCTGCCCTGACTGACGATGAATATGCGCCCTCAAGCTTATCCAGAAAGTTGTCTGCGGTACGCATGCTCGCCAAGTACCTGATCGGAGAAAACAAACTGAACGAGGATTTTACGGAATTGCTGGCGAATCCGAGAAAAGCGAGAAATCTTCCCGATTGCCTGACGATTGGGGAGATGGAAAAATTTCTCGAGGCGCCCGATCTCAATACGCCGCTGGGAAAGAGAGACCGTGCCTTGTTCGAATTGATGTACGGGAGCGGGCTGCGGGTATCCGAGATTTGCGCCCTACCGACGAATTCCGTGGACACGGAGGAGGGAATTGCCCGAATTTTTGGAAAAGGTTCCAAAGAACGGGTGGTGCCGGTGGGCAGGCACGCGACTCATGCCATCAGAAATTATCTGCATGGCGGGCGTCCCCATCTGGTGAAGGAAAACACGGGAGCTGAACTTTTTCTGAGTATCCGGGGCAAGGCGATTTCGCGGAAAATGGTTTGGGTATTGGTCAAGCAATATGGGAAAAAGGCGGGAATCGAGAAAAGCATCAGCCCGCATCTGCTGCGGCACTCATTCGCCACGCATTTGCTGATGGGAGGGGCGGACGTGCGCTCGGTGCAGGAGATGCTGGGCCATGCAGACGTCGGCACGACCCAACTGTACACTCAGGTCGAGGCGGAGAGACTGCTGGACGAGCATGCGAATTTTCACCCTTTGGCCAAGGGCTGAGGAAAAAAGTCCTTAAATTCCTCACGTGCGCAAAATTTGATTGAAACATGAGGGTGGGAAGGATTCATAACAATATGCTGTGAAGGTAAAGGTTTATGTCTCTCCCAAGGCTACGGTCTTGGATCCACAAGGCGCCGCGGTCGAGCAAGCGATGAAAAGCTTGGGGCATGCATCCGTAAGGGGAGTACGGGTCGGGAAGACCGTCACCTTTGAGATGGATGCCGAAGACGGCCCCGATACCAGAAACACCATCGATCAATTGTGCGATGGATTGCTCAGCAATCCGGTCATAGAGGATTATCGCTACGAGATCGAGCAGGAGTGAGGATTTTCCGCTATCTTGACCAGGCCGGGTCCATGGGTTTCGGCCGATTCGACGATCAGGGCCAGACTTATCTGATCGTCAAGAAGGAAGACGGCGACTTCGAGGCCACGGATCAAAAGATCACGCCCTTTCAACTTCTGACCCCCATCGATTTCAGATGCATCTACGCCATCGGCCTCAACTACCGGGCCCATGCCGAGGAAACGGGAGCGGAGATACCGGAGCATCCCATGGTCTTCATGAAGGCTCCCACCTCGGTTCAGAACCCGGGAGACCCGATCGTGATCCCCCGCTTTCTGCGAAGCGACAAGGTCGATTACGAGGGAGAACTGGGGGTGGTGATCGGCAGGCCCTGCAAAAACGCAAGCCCCCGGGAAGCCTTGTCCTGCGTACTCGGCTACACCTGCGTCAACGACGTAAGCGCCAGAGACTGGCAGAAGGAAAAGGGGGGCGGTCAATTTTGCCGGGGGAAGAGTTTCGACACCTTCTGTCCCGTAGGCCCCTGCCTGACGACGGCGGACGAAGTGCCCGATCCGTCGAAACTAAGCGTCCGCACCTTCGTCAACGAGGAGAAGATGCAGGAGTCCTCGCTCAGCGACATGATTTTCGACGTTCCCACCTTAATCTCCTTCCTCAGCGGAAGCACGACCTTGCTGCCCGGAACCCTGATTCTCACGGGTACTCCTTCCGGGGTCGGCGAGGCCAGAAATCCAAAGAGATTCCTGGTGCCGGGCGACGAGGTGACGGTGGAAGTCGAAGGGGTCGGGCTGTTGACCAGTCCGGTGGTGGAGGAAGTTTTCGGAGAGGACGAGCCCAAGCGGGAGGAGAACAAATCTTGAAAGTTGCAGTCATACAATTTCCGGGTTCCAATTGTGATTGGGACGCCGAGCATGCCATAAACGACGTTCTGGGAACACCGGCCAGGAGAGTCTGGCACAAGGACGCCTTGCCCGGAGAGACGCAAGCCGTGCTGGTACCGGGTGGGTTTTCCTTTGGGGATTATCTTCGTTGCGGGGCAATCGCCCGCTTTTCCCCCATCATGGCGGACTTGAGAAATTTCGCGGAGAGGGGAGGCCAAGTCTTGGGCATCTGCAACGGATTTCAGATCTTGTGCGAGGCCGGACTTTTGCCCGGGGCTTTGATCCGCAACAATTGCCTGGATTTTCGCTGCCTGAACCAAGCCCTTAAGGTGGAGGATTCCAACGACAGGTTCAATTCTTCCAAAATCGGCGAATCGATTTCCCTACCCATTGCCCATGGGGAGGGAAACTACCGGGTCAATGATTCGACCTTGGAGGAACTCGAAGCCAACCGGCAGGTCTTGTTGAGGTACCGGGACAACCCGAACGGATCCATCAACGACATCGCCGGGATCCGCAACCGCAAGGGAAACGTCTACGGGATGATGCCCCATCCCGAGAGAGCCGTCGAACCTCACCATCCCTGCATGGATGGAATTGCGGTCTTGCGATCCTTTCTCGAACCACTTGATTCGGCTCGCCCCGTCGAGCTTTCCTCCTCATGACGGACGTATCGATGACTGCCTTGCCTCCTAATCCTGATCCTTGCCTGAACGTTGAGATTACCCCTGAATTGATCTCCCAGCACGGGCTCTTGCCCGAGGAATACGAGCGAATTCTCACGATTCTCGGCCGTACGCCGAACCTGACCGAATTGGGAATCTTTTCCGTCATGTGGTCTGAACACTGCGCCTACAAGAATACCCGCAAGCTACTGCGTCTTTTTCCGACGGAAAAGAAAGACAAGGAGGCGATCGGGCAAGTATTGGTCAAGGCGGGTGAGGAAAATGCCGGAGTCATCGACGTGGGAGAGGGTTGGGGGGTTGCCTTCAAGATCGAATCCCACAACCATCCCAGCGCCATCGAACCCTTTGAGGGGGCGGCCACCGGGGTTGGGGGGATCGTACGCGATATTTTCACCATGGGGGCCCGCCCGGTCCTGCTGACCAATTCGCTGCGGTTTGGAGATTTGACCAACCCGCAGGTGAAGAGATTGTTTCGGGGGGTGGTCAGCGGCATCTCCCACTACGGTAATTGTCTGGGGATTCCGAACATGGGAGGAGACGTCTACTTTGATTCCTGCTATGAGGGGAATCCTCTGGTCAATGCCCTGTGCGCGGGCATTCTCAGGCATGAGGAAATCCAGAAGGGCGCGGCCACCGGGGTAGGCAACCCGGTTTACTACGTCGGCCCGGGCACCGGAAGGGACGGTTTGGGAGGAGCCAGTTTTGCCTCCCGGGAACTGACCGAGGAAAGCGCCGAGGATCGGCCCGCGGTTCAAAAGGGGGATCCCTTTATGGAAAAATTGCTTCTGGAGGCCTGCCTGGAGATGATGTCGATTCCCGGATTGGTGGTGGGCATTCAGGATATGGGAGCCGCAGGGCTGACTTGCTCGACCTGCGAGACCGCCTCCCGTGGAGACTCCGGCATTGAAATCGATTTGGATTTGGTCCCCCAGCGGGAGACCGGTATGAATTCCTATGAAATCATGCTCTCCGAAAGTCAGGAGAGGATGTTGGTAATCGTCAACCGCGGCCGAGAACGCGAACTCGAGGAAGTCTTTGAGAAATGGGACTTGCACGCGGCCCGAATCGGAGAGGTCAAGGAAGGGGACCGCATGGTCGTTCGCCACAAGGGTGTGGTGGTGGCGGATCTGCCTGCGAAATCCCTTACGGACGAAGCCCCGGTCTACGACCAGCCCTCTTCGGAACCCGAGCAGGTGGCCAAATCCAGGAATTGGCGGGTGGATTCGATCCCCCAACTGCCGGTTTCGGAGGCGGAGGATGCCTTGATCCGCTTGCTTGGCCATCCGACCATTGCCTCCAAGCGCTGGGTCTGGAGGCAATACGACCATATGGTGATGTCGGGCTGCTCGGTGGAGCCGGGAAGTGATGCGGGGGTGGTGAAGTTGAGCATTGCCGGCATCGATAAGTTTCTGGCCATCGCCAATGACTGCAACAACCGCTTTTGTTTCCTGGATCCGTACAAGGGTGCCCAAATCGCATTCGTCGAGTGCATGCGCAATCTTGCCTGTTCCGGGGCCAAGGCCCTGGCGGTCACGGACAACCTGAACTTTGGAAATCCAAACAAGCCCGAGGCCTACTTCATGCTCAAGGAATGCGTCAAGGGTTTGGCCGACGCCTGCTCTTATTTCGACGTGCCGGTGGTCGGCGGAAACGTCAGCCTCTACAACGAACATGGGGAAGGGGCGATTGATCCGACCCCGGTGGTCTCCATGGTCGGGTTGATCGAGCGACCGGAAGACGTCACGCGCTCTTTCCTCAGCGAAGCAGGACAGGCGATCGTTCTGCTCGGCGGATTGCCTCATGAATTGGGGGGCAGTTATTTTCTCCATACGCAGCATGGGCTTAAGGAAGGAACCGTTCCCGAGGTTAATCTGGAAGCGGAGGCGAAGCTGCAGGATTTTCTGATCTCCCAATCCCACGACGGACTGCTTGCCGCCGCCCACGATCTTTCCGAAGGCGGGTTGCTTGTGGCGTTGGCGGAAATGCTCTTTGAGGAAAATGGGTTGGGGGCGGAAGTCGATTTTCACGATCTCGGCCCCTCAGGTCGACTGGATGCCTTGCTTTTTGGGGAGAGTCAGGGCCGGGCGCTTGTCGGAGTGAAGCCGGGCAGAGAGGATGAAATTCTTCAAGCCGCCGAAAAGGCGGGCGTGCCCGCCTTGGTGATTGGCAAGACCAATGGAGGGGGAGGGCTTGCGGTTCGGATCGACGGCGAGGAAATTGTAGGCGCCGACGTTTCGAAGTTGCGGAAGATTTGGGAAGATGCGATTCCTAGGCATATGCAGGTAGCTCAATGATTGGGGATGAGTGACGAAATCGGACACCATTGCGGCATTGCCCTCGTTCGGTTAAAGAAGCCACTGGCTTACTACGACGACAAGTACGGCACTTCCCTTTGGGGCTTCAATCAGTTGTTTCTGCTGATGGAAAAGCAGCACAACCGAGGACAGGATGGGGCCGGGATTGGTTCGATGAAGTTGAATATGCCCCCGGGGGAAGCCTTCATGTTTCGCGAGCGAAGCACAAGCAGCAAGGCCTTGTCCAAGATTTTCGGCGGACAGCACAAGCGGTTGGCGAAATTGATCAAGCAGGGAAAGGCCTTTCCCGAGTTTCCGGATACCATCAAGGAACATTTTGACTATGGGGGGGAAATTCTCCTCGGGCATTTGCGGTATGGAACTTCCGGAGATTACGGAGCCACTTCCTGCCATCCCTATTTCCGCAAGAGCAATTGGCCTGGAAAGAATTTGATGGTTGCGGGCAATTTCAACCTTACCAACGTCGAGGCATTGAACAGGAAACTAGTCGAGCGGGGGCAGCATCCGGTCTTTGATACCGATACGCAGGCAATCCTCGAAGAAACCGGCTACCATCTGGACCGGGCCAATGACGAACTTTGCGCCGCCGCCTTGGAAGAGGGAATTTCCGGGGCGGAGCACGCCACATGGATCGGGGGGCGGATCAAACTGCACGAGATATTCCGCAAGGCGGCCGAGCACTGGGATGGAGGCTATGCCTTGGCCGGTATCATCGGGAATGGCGATGCCTTCGCCATGCGCGATCCCTTGGGCATTCGTCCCGGTTTCTTCTTCGAGGATGAGGAAGTGGTGGCGGTAGCCTCGGAGCGGGCTCCGCTCATGACCGTCTTTGACAAGGAAGCCGAAGAGATTGAGGAAATCAAGGCGGGTAGCATCGTGGTGGTTCGGGCTGATGGTTCTGTCGAAGTCGAATCTTTCGCGGATGATCCGGCTCGGCAAACCGGATGTTCTTTCGAGCGAATTTATTTTTCACGCGGCAATGATCCGGACATCTACTCGGAACGAAAGACCCTGGGGGCTCTTCTGGTCCCCCAAGTTTTGGAAGTGGTGGGAGAAGACTTTTCCAAAAGCGTCTTCAGCTACGTGCCCAATACCGCGGAGAGCGCCTATTATGGATTTATGGAACAACTCCGCTTGGTCCGTAGGGCAGAAGTCCAGCAGCGATTGATCGATGCGAAGAACAAAGGCGAGTTGACCGACGAATTGATCAACGAATTGGTCATGGACAATTGGCCGAAGGGCGAGAAGATCGCCAACAAGGACATCAAACTGCGGACTTTCATATCGCAGGAGTCGGGTAGAAATCAATTGGTTTCCCACGTATACGACATCACCTACGGGGTTGTCCGCGAAGAGGAAGACGCCCTGGTCTGCATCGACGATTCCATCGTTCGGGGGACCACCTTGAAGAAGAGCATTTTGAAGATTCTGGGCCGTTCCAAGCCCACGACCTTATTGATCGCCTCGACCGCTCCCCAAATAAGATATCCCGACTGCTACGGCATCGATATGTCGGAGTTGGGTAAGTTCATCGCCTTTCAGGCAGCCGTTTCGCTCATCAATGAGAGGGGATACGAGGGCTTGCTGGAAGAAGTGGCGGAAAAGTGCAGGGAAGCTCTAGGAGACTCCAAGCCCTGCTTCGTCAATCACGTCAAGAAGGTCTATGAAAACTTTGAGGTCGATGAGATATCCGCCAAGGTTGCGGAGTTGGTGAAGCCACCTTGCCTCAACGGCGTCACCGATGTGAAAATTGTCTTTCAAAGCATTGAGAACCTGCATGAGGCTCTGCCCGATCATCAGGGCGATTGGTATTTTACCGGGGATTATCCTACGCCGGGCGGATACCGCGTGGCCCACAAGGCCTTTCTCAATTTTTATGAAAACAAGGATGGTCGCAGTTACTGAATCCGGGGTTTGGTCCTTTCGAGCCCAAGCCCCGAAATCAAATAGCGACGATTGCCTCATCGTTACCTCGTCGTTGCCAGGAATTTGATAAAAATCCTTTGACATTTGGCCGTTCAATTCCGTTATGTTAGTAGGCGGATGGACACAAGTTATCAGACTCTCGTGCTCAACCGCCTTTGGCAAGCGGTCAACGTCGTGGGGGTAGAGCGGGCATTCAGTCTGCTTTCCCTCGATCACGCTCAGGTGATATACGCGGAGGATGGAAGCTTCCGGGTTTTTGACGGAGCGGCGTGGTTCGAACATTGCAGGGATTTGCAACTGCAGCCGGGCAACCGCGTCATTCGAACCATCAGCCAACAAGTCCTGGTGCCGAGCGTATTGCTTCTGCGTTCGTATGACAGGATGCTGATGCAGGAAATGAAGTTCAATCGGCAAAACCTTTTGGATCGCGACGATTACAAGTGTCAGTATTGCGGAAGGCAACTGCCTACCAAGGAATTGAACATGGATCACGTGGTGCCGAGAGATCGGGGTGGGGGAACTTCTTGGGAAAACGTCGTCATCTCCTGTATCCGCTGCAACAGCAAGAAGAGCAATCGACTTCCCAAGGAGGCCGGCATGCGTTTGCTCAAGGAACCCAAGCGACCCTCCCGCAGACCGTTCATGTCATCCTTGTACGGAAAGCCTATGGAAGAGACCTGGTCTCATTTCATAACGGGGAAATCGATAAAATAAGTTTTCCTTACTCGCAAACCGCGGATTTTGGCCTATGCTGAGTCCCGTGGAAAGCAAGACCGTTCAGAAGGATTCGGACCGCCGGGCGGTCGACGCGCTTTATCGAATCAGCGCCTTGTCAAGCAACGAAAGCAACCCCCTTGCCTCCCTGGAAGACATCTTGAACGAGGTGATTGGTCTATTTGGAGCAAGTTCGGCCTCCATTTGCATGCTGAATGCAGATTCCGACAAATTGCTGATTGAGGTGGAGAAAGGACTGTCCAAGGCAAGCATAGGCTTCGAGCTGCCCATGGGGGTGGGAATTACGGGTTGGGTTGCCATGCATGGAGAGCCATTCCTTTCCGGAAACGTCCTGGAGGATGAGAAATACTTTTGCATCGACGACAGGGTACGATCGGAAATGGCCGCCCCCCTGACGGAGGGGGGACGGACGGTGGGGGCTCTGAACGTCGACTCCATGGAATGCGAAGCCTTCGATGAAAACGATCTCAGGCTCCTGGTCCTGATGGCCAATGAGGCCAGTAGGGTCTTGGAAAACATGTGGATGATTCAGCAATTGCGTAGAAAAGCGGATCAATTGCAGACCTTGGTACTAGTCGGGCAGGATATGGCCGGGACCAGAAAAGTGGATGGGGTTTTGGAGTCCATTACCCGCGAGGCCCTGCTGCTTTTGGATTGCAAGCTCTCGGCTTTTTTTCTCTACGATGCCGAAAAGGACTATCTGAGGCTCCATTCCCTGCAGAACGAAAACGGTTCCCTTCCTTATGAGGAAGACTTGAAGCCCGCGGACAGCATTCTTGGAACCGCTTTGCGGGGTCACCGCCAAGTGCAGACCCGGGATTTGCTGCGAACCGAGGAACATCACTTCGTATCCCTGATCAGGGAGGAAAACCTGCATTCCATGTTGGTGACTCCGGTGGTTTATGAGGATGAGCCGATCGGACTGCTCAGTCTGTACGTGGACCGAAAGCATCGGTTTAACGACGACGAGCGCTTGATCGTTAGGGCATTGGCTGACCTTGGGGCGATTGCGGTGCAGAACGCCCGTTTGTACGGGAGGGTTTTTTCCTCGGAGGAAAGCATGCGTAAAAGTGAGCGACTGACCACGCTCGGCACCTTGGCGGCGGAAATCGCTCACGAGATCAGAAATCCACTCATGGTGGTCCGTTTGTTGTTTGATTCGCTGGAATTGGAAAAGGCGGCCGATGAGAGCAAAAACAAGGATTTGTCCATCATTCGGGAAAAGTTGAATCATTTGGACCAAATCGCCGGCCGCATTCTTGACTTTGGCAAGAGCCGCGAGTCCTTTCGGCGAAATTATTCCCTGGCGGAGATTCTCAAGGACGCCTCGCTGCTCATTCGCTTGAAGCTCGAACAATCCCAGGTATCCCTTTCGATGAACGAAGTCCCGGAGGACTTGTTGGTTTTCGTCGACAAGGGACAAATTCAGCAGGCTCTTCTGAACCTAGTGCTCAATGCATTGGGGGCAATGCCGCATGGGGGCGAGTTGTTCGTCGAGACTTCGATCAATTCGAGCAACCGCATTGAAATCTTGGTCCGCGACACGGGGCATGGAATTCCCGAGGACCTGAGAATGCAAATCTTTGATTCTTTCCTGACGGCTCGTTCCGACGGCACCGGCCTTGGTTTGTCCATTTCCAAGCGGATCATGCGCAGTCACGAGGGCGATCTCGAACTTGTCGAATCGGGGGATTCAGGAACCACCTTTAGGCTCACCCTGCCAATCTCAAAGGGCTAACCGCGATCCATTCACACCTCGTGGTAAAACTTTCCTTCGTGCAAGGCGTTGCTTAGGGCCTCCCGCAATTCCAGAAAACGCATGGGGGAGAACGATTCGTCCTTTTGCTTGGGTTCGATGTTGAACACGTCCGTGGCAATGCCCTGTTCGGTGGCAATACGCGCGAATTGTATGCTGAAACCGCAGGACGAAATGGTTTTTGAAATCAAATGCAACAGACCGATCTGATCGGGGGCCCGTACTTCGACGATGGTACGATTGAGCGATACGTCGCGGTAAACGTCGACTTGTGAAGGTATTTTCTGCCCCAATTTTTCTTCATTCGAAAAACGCCGGGATCGGTTGTTCCTTTTTCTCTCTTCGGAGATGAGGGGGTCGGGCGAAATTTCGTCGGCTAGAAAGGAATGTATCGCGCTTTCGCAATGCTCGCGGACTTTGGGGTCATCGACAACCCCTCCGTTTTTTCCCTCGACGTAAAAGACGTCGATGGCGAGGCTGTCTCTGCGGGTGACCGCCCGGGCCCCCAAAATGTTCAGGCCGGCCACCGAAAAGGCACCGGTTAGTTTTTCAAAAAGGCTGTTGCGGTCCCGGGTCACGATATCGACCACGGTGAGCGAGCGGCGTAGGTCGTTTCTCCAGCGAATCACCGGTGAGGGCGATTCCGCCCCATGCCTAAGGTATTCCTGCACCATGCCCAAATGCAAAGCGACCTCTTCTTTGCCGGAGTGAGAAAAGTATCGAACGGGGACTTGTTCCAGGTGGTGGAGAATCTCCTCTCTCGAGACGCCCTCAACCTCCATGTTTTTGTAGGCTTCCTTGAGGGTGTTGGGGTCCTTGCGGGCTCTCTTGCCTTCGAGCACCGCCAAGGTATTGTTGAAGAGCTGCGTGTGGAGCTCTTCCTTGTGAGCGTTCCAAAGGTCGGGGGCCGTGGCATTGGCATCGCAAAAAGTATGGACGTACAGAAAGCGCAAC
>JAYOEB010000012.1:0-16216 GCA_038116775.1 Opitutia bacterium
CCGACAACAACGCCAGCCTCAGCCCCACGCCCTCCCAGTACACCGGTTCGGATTTACCGGTGGAAAATGTCAGTTGGGACGATATTCAAATCTTTCTGGAGCGCTTGAACGAGCAGGAGGCGGACAACCTGCCCCCGGGCTGGGCCTACGTCCTGCCCACCGAAGCCCAGTGGGAATATGCCTGCCGTGCGGGGACCACCACGGCGTATTCCTGGGGGGATGATATCAATGCCTCGATGGCCAACTACGATAGGAATGTCGGCCAGACAGCGAACGTCGGCTCCTACGGGGCGAACCCCTGGGGATTTTTCGACATGCACGGAAACGTCTGGGAATGGACCGCGGATAGGTACGGTGCTTACGAGGCGGGTCCCTTGACCGATCCCACCGGTGCGGCCTCGGGCTCGTATCGGGTCTTACGGGGTGGTTCCTGGTTCTACGACGGGACGTCCCTGCGTTCAGCTAAGCGCTACAGCGGTCCCCCCGGTGGCCGCGCCTACGACATAGGCTTCCGTGTCGGTTTCCAAATCCAGCCGGATACGGCGAGCCCCGAACTGGAATTGTTCGGGGGAGCCGAGGTCCCGCACAAGCGCGACGAGCCATGGGCGGAGCCCGGCTACGGAGCGAGCGACGAGCGGGACGGAAATTTGACCGACTCGGTAAGCATCACCGGCAGCCTGGACGTCAACGTCACCGGGACCTACCATTTGACCTATTCGGTGACGGATGCGGCGGGCAACGAATCCAACCTTACCCGGACCGTGCGGGTGGTGGATCACTTTGTGGAACTGAACGCCACGGTGGACCTGGACATGATCTGGGTGGAGCCGGGGACTTTTACGATGGGCAGTCCGACCAGCGAAGTGGGAAGGGGCACGGATGAGAACGAGACCCAGGTCACCCTGACCCAGGGGTTTTACCTCGGCAAGTACGAGGTCACCCAGGCCCAGTACGAGGCGGTGATGACCGACAACAACGCCAGCCTGAGCCCCACGCCTTCGTATTGGCAGGGCAATCCGAACCGGCCCGTGGAACAGGTCAGTTGGGACGATATTCGAATCTTTCTGGAGCGCTTGAACGAGCAGGAGGCGGACAACCTGCCCCCGGGGTGGGCCTACGTCCTGCCCACCGAAGCCCAGTGGGAATATGCCTGTCGGGCGGGGACCACCACTGCATATTCGTGGGGGGATGAGATCAATGCCTCGCTGGCTAACTACGGTAACAATATTGGCCTGACTGCGAACGTCGGCTCCTACGGGGCGAACCCCTGGGGATTTTTCGACATGCACGGAAACGTCTGGGAATGGACCGCGGATAGGTACGGTGCCTACGAGGCGGGTCCCTTGACCGACCCCACGGGTTCGTCTTCGGGCTCGACTCGGGTCCTCCGGGGTGGTTCCTGGTTCGACGACGGGTCGATCCAGCGTTCAGCTCAGCGCAACCACGTTTCCCCCGGTGGCCGCAGCTACAACCTAGGCTTCCGTGTCGGTTTCCAATACGACAACAAGGCCCCGGTGGACTTGAACCATACCGCTCCCTTGGTGGTCGCGGAGAACCAACCCATTGGAACAATCGTGGGAGAGTTCAACGCCACTGACCCGGAGGGCGGGGCGATCACCTATCATTTGGTGAGCGGAATTGGGGACGGGGACAATGCCCTCTTTACCCTCGATGCCAACGGGACCCTGATGACCAATCAAAGTTTTGACTACGAGTCGAACGCAAGCGCCTACGCGATCCGGGTGGAGGCGAGGGATGAACTGAACGACGGCACGGAGGGGAACTTTACGGTCAGCCTGCAAAACCTAAACGAGGCGCCGGTGGGGGAAGTCACCATCTCCGGAGATGCGGAGGTGGGCAGGGTGCTGACTGCAGATCACAACCTAAGCGACGAGGATGGAAACGGGGCGGTGAGCTTCCAATGGTACCGGGACGGACACCCGATCCAATCCACCCTCAAGGACGGAGTGAATGGAGCGGACGGTTTGGATGGCGCCTACAGCGTTACCTTATCCGCCGATGGAAATCACGTCTACGTCACGGGGTATGATGACCAAGCGGTGAGTTGGTACGATCGAAACGCGAGTACGGGAGCCTTGACCTACCGAGGGAAGTTGCAGGACGGAGTGGATGGAGCGGACGGCTTGAACGGAGCCTATGGAATCACGCTCTCGGCGGACGGAAATCACGCCTACGTCACGGGCTATTTTGAAGATTCGATAAGTTGGTACGAGAGAAACGCGAGCACCGGAGCCTTGACCTACGGCGGAGTATTGAAGGACGGAGTGAATGGAGTGGAGGGTTTGAATGGCGCCAATGGCATT
Organism: Opitutia bacterium; assembly: GCA_038116775.1. GTDB lineage: Bacteria > Verrucomicrobiota > Verrucomicrobiia > Opitutales > Seribacteraceae > Seribacter. The sequence goes on from JAYOEB010000012.1 coordinate 2,325, forward strand.
GCTTTGTCGGCGGATGGAAATCACGCCTACGTCACAGGTAGTGGTGACGATGCGGTGAGTTGGTATGAGAGAAATGCAAGCACCGGAGCCTTGACCTATGTAGCTGGGTTGCAGGATGGAGCGAATGGAGTGGAAGGCTTGAACGCGGCCTATGGAATCACGCTCTCGGCGGATGGAAGTCATGCCTACGTCACAGGTTATGGTGATCATGCGGTGAGTTGGTATGAGAGAAACGCGAGCACCGGAGCCTTGACTTACGGAGGGGTGCTGCAGGACGGAGTGAATGGAGTGGACGGCTTGAACGGAGCCAAAAGTATTGCTCTGTCGGCGGATGGAATTCACGCCTACGTTACGGGTGGTACTGACGATGCGGTGAGTTGGTTTGAGAGAAACGCGAGCACCGGAGCCTTGACCTACGGAGGGACGTTGCAGGACGGAGTGAATGGAGTGGACGGCTTGGATGGCGCTCGTGACATTGTCCTATCCGCGGATGGAAATTACCTCTATGTCATTGGCTCGATTGACGATGCGGTGAGTTGGTTTGAAAGAAACGCGAGCGCCGGAGCCTTGACCTACGGAGGAAGGTTGCAGGACGGCGTGGATGGAGTGGACGGCTTGGACGGTGCCCAGAGTGTTACCTTATCCGCCGACGGAAAACACGCCTACGTCGCAGGAGTTTTTGACGATGCGGTAAGTTGGTTTGAAAGAAACGCGAGCACGGGTGTCTTGACCTACCACAGAGAAAACCAATCGACTTATACGGTGGCGGAAGAGGACTTGGGAGCGGTGATCATGGTGGTCGCAAGCTACCTGGACGGGGGAGGGGCGGATGAAAACGTCAGCTCCGCCGGGACCAACCCGGTGATTCCATGGAATGATCCGCCGACTGATTTGAACGCCACCGCACCCTTGATCATTCTGGAAAACCAAGCGGTGGGGGCCGTGGTGGGCGAGTTCAATGCTTCCGATCCCAACGGTCCGGTCACCCTGATCTATACCCTGGTGGATGAAAACGACCAGACCGATAACTCACTCTTTACCCTCGATGCCAACGGCACCCTGAGCGCCAATGCTTCCTTTGACCGGGAAACCCTGGACACCTATGCAGTGCGGGTACGGGTGACCGATACCTATGGAAAGTGGATGGAGCAGTCCTTCACGGTGACGGTGGGCGACGTAAACGAAGCCCCGGTGATCTCCCGAAGCGGTGACTTGGAGGTTGCGGTGGACGAGGACAGCCACCCGGTTTCGTGGCCGGAGGAAATCCCGGCCGCGGAGCTGAATGCCACCGACGTCGACGGCGACCTTCTTACCTGGTCGGTGCTGACCGCCCCGGCCAATGGAACCGCGACGGTGAGCGGGAGCGGGCCCAGCCCGGAAGTTTTGAACTACCTTCCAAATCCCGACTTCAATGGGAGCGACAGTTTTGTGGTGGAGGTGTCGGACGGGGCCCTGAGTGATCAGGTCACGGTGAGCGTACGGGTAAACGCCCGCCCCGAAAATCAATGGATTCCGATGGTCAAGGAAGTGACTTACAGCATGTGGCCGGAGTTGGGCTCTGACTTTTTATTTACCGGTGGCGGGTATGAGGATGCCCCGGATCCGGCCCTTACCTTGCTCGAGGGGACGCGTTATGTCTTCGAGCCTCAAATCGGAGGTTTGACCCTGCGGGTGGGCACGGCGGTGGGCGTGCCCTACGTGGGAGAAGAGGTGGAGGAAAACCCGACCGGCATGCCCCTGGGTACGGTGATTTTGAAACCGGACCGGGAGACCCCGCGGGATTTGGTCTACTACGTGGAGGAGGAAGCGGAGATGCAGGGCGCCATCCGGGTGATTGCCGGAAGGGAGCAAAAATTCGTCCGTCCCGGACAGAACAAAATGCAAGGATTTGGGCTTGGCATGGATGCCTACGGAAATCAATTGGCGGTGGGGAGCAAGCGGGACGAAAATTGGATGGGCACGGTTCACTTGTTTGAAAAGGACGCCAACGGCAGTTGGCGGGGAGTGACCGAAATCCAACCCCAGACCCGGACGGATTTCGGTTATTTCGGATTTACGATCGCCCATGCGGGCTCGGTCCTGTTGGTCGGGGCGCCCAGTTTTACGGATGCCGTCGCCATTCCCGGGCAAGCCCATGTGTTCGAACAGGTCGGGGGCGTTTGGACGGAGACCTTGAGTTTGTCGCCTTCCATTTCCTCGGCCAGCGATCGATTTGGATATGGGGTGGACGCTTCCCCGAACCGGTTGGTGGTCGGGGGGCCTCAATCGGATGCCAACGGGCTGACCAACGGCGGGGCGGTCTTTATCCATGACCGGGAGAGCAACGGAAGTTGGGGGGCGGAGCAATTGCTGGTCCCCGACGACTTGACGGATGGGGATAATTTCGGGCAATCGGTTTCCCTGGACGGGGACCGGTTGCTGGTGGGGGCACCGAGCGGAGCCAATGATTACGGACATGACACCGGGGTTTCCTATTTGTTCAACAAGGTGGGGGAGCAATGGGTGCAGGAGACCAAGTTCTATCCCTGGGACAGCAACCAAACCGACAACGTGTTCGGACAATCGGTGAAGTTGGAGGGAGACCTTGCCTATATCGGTGCTATTCGGCAGGATCGCGGAGCCGACTCCCAGGTGGGGGCGGTCTACGTATTCCGCAAGTCGGAGACCGGCCAGTGGGAACCGGAAGTCAAACTGCAACCGGACGATCTCGCAGCCTACGCCTGGTTTGGAAGTGCTCTCGATGCGATCGGAGATTCGGTGCTGATCGGGGCTCCTTCATCGGGTGACTCTGCAAACAACGACCAGCCGGGACTCGCCTGTTGGTACCAGCGGGACGACTCGGGGGCTTGGAACCTGGAGGGTCGTTTTCAGCCTTATGACGGCCAGACAGGCGATCGATTCGGGAGGGCGGTGGCCATGGGATCTTCTCTCTTTGTGGGGGCTTTTGGCAAGGACGACCACCTTCTTCCCAACAGCGGGGCCGCTTATGCCTATGAGAACCCGAACTGGAACGACACCCCCCCGGTCCTGGAGTTGGAGGGGACGACGATTTCAGTGGAGATGGACGAGGACGGTGCTCCGGTGGCCTGGTCCGCTCCGAGTCTTTCGGCCACCGACGCTGGCGGAGACCAGTTGAGCTGGCGGGCTTATTACGAGGACGAAAGCGAGGCCAATGGTACCTTGGTGGTGTCCGGCACCGGGAATTCGCCCACCGATTTCCACTACGTCCCGCGAAAGGACTTTTACGGGACCGACACCTTCGTGGTCGAGGTGACCGACGGGGTTTACGCAAAGACCCTGCAGGTGCGGGTGACGGTGAACGCCCAACCGGACGAGGGCGAATTGCTCACCCTGATGATGCCCGGATACGGGCACAGTACCCTTTATGCAAATGCGGAGATGAACCAGCCGATCACGGTGTGGGGAAGAATCCGAGACGGGCAGGAACCCTTTACCTACAGCCTGGACTTTGGGGACGGCGCTTCCACCGGTGGAACGGTGACCGACCCCGACTTCATCGGAGTCGACCACAGCTATTCGACCTCGGGGCTGAAAATGGCCACCCTCGAAGTGGAGGATGCCAACGGGCAGGTGAGCAAGAGCACCACCTTGATCCGGGTATTCCTGCCCAACGAGATTACCCTCGACGAAAAGCGCAATATGGCGATGGACAGGGGACTCCTCTTCCTCTACCGGGATGCGGTGGAGGATGCGAGGATGGACGGTTTGAATTGGTCCAAGGGCAGTCCCAACAACTTGCACACCGTTGCCTTCAGCGCGATGTCGGTGATGGCTTTCACCGATTTTGGATTCAATGCGAATACGCCGGAAAATCTTCATGCCTACGGAGACTTGGTTCGCCGGGCCTTGCGCTTTCTCGTGGCAAACGGTCAATCGGGCACTCTGGCCATCAGCAACCACTCGGACGGCATCGCAGTCCGCCAGACCGACGATCCCAATGGGCATGATCCGGGCAGAGGTTCTTATCTGCTTAAAAGCGGAGGGCATGATTCCTACTCGAATTCGATGGCGGTGATGGCTGTGCTGACCGCCTTCCCCAATGGGGTGGGAGCCGACGAGTTGGTGATCGACCATGGTCCTTTCAATGGTTGGAATTTTCACCAACTGGCGGGCGAATTAGTGGAGGTTTTGATGTGGAGCCAGGGAGACGGGGACAAACGGGGGGGCTGGGAATACTACATCGCCGAGCAACAACGCCGCTACGACGGATCGGTGCAGCAGTGGCCGGTGATCGCCCTGATGACCGCGGACGAAAAGTGGGGATTGGACGTTCCCCAGTGGGTCAGGGAAAACGTCGACCATGCCTACGAATTCCTGACCGACTCCAGCGGGGCCGTAAGTTACTCCAACGGTACGAACTGGTTGAACGTCGAAAAGACGGGTGGTCACCTGATCGCCGATGCCTGGATGGGCAGGGACGAAACCGATCCGGTGGCGGCTCCTTCCTTCCAATACCTGGCCAATCTTTGGATGAGCGACATCGGATGGTCCAATAATCTGTACGCCGCGTATGGGGTGAAGAAGGGGCTCGATTTCATTGGGGTCCAACAGATCGACACTCCCTGGGGATCCCGGGATTGGGACGCGGACATGGCCTCCTGGTACTTGGGGATAGACAACGGATTCGATGCGAATATGAACAGCAACCGCCGGACCACCGAGTATGGGTACGGCCAGAAGGCGGACGGCAGTTGGGATGCCGTCTTCCTGGACAGCGCCCACGCCCGGCGGTATTCGCCGGCATTCACCACCGCCAACGTGTTGGCGATTCTCAGCCGTGGGGTGACGGACTTTCCACCGGTGCCCGCGGTCAATTTTCCGGCCGAAGTGCCCATAGGCAAGAGCTTTGCGCTCGACGGATCCAGTTCCTACCACAGCGATCCGGCCAAGGCCATCAAGAACTGGAAGTGGATGTGGGATTGGAATGGTTCCGTTGATTCCATCGACTGGAGTCAACCCGACGCCATTGGCCCCCGTCCCACGCATCCTGGATTTTCGGACTATGGATCTTATTCGTTTGCGTTGAGGGTCACGGACAACGGAGACCCCGAACAGAGCGTAACCGAGGTCTTCGCCATCTCCGCCAACAGCGGCAACCACGAACCGATTCCACGAGTGATTCCAGTCTCCAAGCTTCCCACCTATGCGGCCCGGTTGGGGGAGACCATCCTCCTGGATGCAACCACTTCCTTCGACTTGGATGATTACGACAGCATCACCGGATACCGCTGGGACCTGAATGGCGACGGCCAGTTTTCCGAAGGAAATCCGACGATGTCCGTGGGCCCGTTCGATTATCCATATCAGGCGAGGGTCGGCCTGCAGGTAAACGACGAGAGTTTCGCCAGTTGGTCGGATCCCGTGTACGTGGACGTTTTCTTTTCCGAAAGAGATCTGGCGGTGGTGGATCTGCAGACCGAGCCCTTTAATTTGCTTGATCAAAACTTCACCCTGGTGGCCACCGTCGAAAGCAATGCATCCTCGGTGGGTATCGTCCGAAATCAATTGGTTCGTTTCTATGACGACAACCCCTTCACCGCCGGTTCCCTGTTGGGGGAGGCGGTCTTGCCCGACCTTTCCCCCGGTAGCCAGACCCTGGCTTCGGTGAATTTGCCCATATCCTCCTGGGTGCCCACCGTGTACGTACTGGTCGATCCTTATCAGCGGTTGCCCGAGTGGGACGAAACCAACAACTTGGGCAGTTTCGGGATTATCCCCAATTACCCGCCCGAGGATCTTCTGATCGAACCGGCCGGACTCGCGGAGAATCAATCCGCTGGATCCCTCGCTGGGGCTCTGACTGCAGTCGATCGGGATGATCCGGACGCCAACGGTTCTTACCAGTTTGCCTTGGCCACCGGAGAGGGAGACTTGGACAACGCTTCCTTTGAGGTCATCGGCAATCAAATCAGATCCTTGCGAAGTTTTGATTTTGAGGAGCGGGAGGATTACTTGATCAGGATACGGGTGACGGACGATAAGGGGGCTGCCTTCGAAAAAGCCCTGACCCTTTCGATTTCGGACCTCGACGATCACGGGCCCTTGCTCAGCCTGATCGGAGATGCCAACCTCACCCACGAGGCCATGACCGCCTACCTCGATGCCGGAGCCAATTGGGTCGACCCGATCGATGCCATAGGCACTCTCGATGAAAACGGCACCTCTTCCTCCATCGGACTGGTCAACATTGCGGTTCCCGGCTCTTATCAGTTGAGGTACGAGGCAAGCGACCAGTGGGGGAATCCCGCCGCTCCGATCTTTCGGACCGTGGTGGTGAGGGACACCACTCCCCCCAATCTCTTTTTGCAGGGACTTCCTGAAATTACCCTGGAGGCTCATACGCCCTTCGTTGATCCGGGAGCATTCTGGGTGGATGCTTTGGATGGCTACGGATTGATCGAACCCACGGGCCTCCTGGACCTGACCACTCCGGGAACCTATCGGATTGACTACAACCACACCGACCAAGCCGGTAATGCGGCCGAGGGAATTTTTAGAACCATCAAGGTGATCGACACGACCCCACCGGTTCTTGCTCTCGTCGGAGACTCGGATTACGTCCATGACGCGGGCACTCCGTTCTTGGACCCCGGGGCCGAGTGGACGGACGCGGTGGATGGAAACGGCGTGACTCTCGGCGCGGGGACCGTAGAGGTCATGCAGTTGGGCGCCTATTCCCTGACCTACGAATTTGCGGATGAGGCGGGCAATCACGCCATTCCCCTGAGCCGTAGCGTTGAGGTGCTGGATCGAACCCCAGCCGTAATCGAGCTCGTCGGGCCCCAAGTCTTGGTTCTCGAGGCAGGCCGGACTTTGGAAGATCCGGGCGCGGTTTGGACGGATGCCTTCGATGGAAACGGTACCTTGCTCGGCGTTGGACAAGTCGAAGTTTCGCAAACGGGTGAGTATCTCCTCGCCTATGACCATCTCGATCGCTCCGGCAATCAGGCCGAAACCGTTTATCGAACCGTTCAAATCGTCAATGACGACCCCGTTGATTTTGTCCTGAGCGCATCACGGGTGGAGGAAAACCTAGCCGTCGACGGCGTGGTCGGCCAGTTTGCGGTGGATGACCCCAACGATCCTCTGGGAGAAGGTCAGTATTACTTTGAAATTCTCACTGAAGGGGAAAAGGATATTTTCTACGTCGATCTCGATGCAAGACTTAGGCTTCTCAAGCCCCTTGATTTTGAAAGTCAGGTCCATCATTCCTTCGAGGTGAAAGTGAACGACGGATTTGGTGGATCCATGACCCAATCCTTCGAACTTGAGGTAGCGGACAACTTTTTGTCCATCGTTGATACCGATAGCCTTCTTGAAGTCGGGGTGAGTCACGTGGTGGCGATTGGAGAGGTTTTGGATGGCGGTGGTCCGCTCGGCGTGCGAGAGCGCGGATTCGTCGTTAGTGCGTCTGCGGATCCGATTCTGGGCGGTCCCGGTTCCATCCGCAAGTCGGTGGATCCGGCAATCGGCTCGTATCAAGGACGGATCGATGGCTTGCAGAGCGATAGAAAATACTACTTGAGGGCATATGCGGTAAACGGTGAGGGCGTTAGTTACGGATCGAGCGCTTCTTTTCGTACGCTTGAGTCCGGCCAGGGACCGGGTTGGGCGACTGCCAAGCCAGAGGCGGATGCCGAAAATTGGTGGACCAGTCCGTGGTTCGGAAGCTTCAACCTCAAGGACGAAAGCGGGTGGTTGTATCACGCCCAACTGGGTTGGGCCTATGCCTTGTCGGCCGGCGGGGGCGGAGTCTGGCTGTGGACGGATGCGACCAACTGGGTCTGGACGGACCAAGGCATCTATCCCTTTCTCTTTGCTCACGAACCAGCGTCCTGGCTCTACTTCCACGGGCGATCCCAAGAGCAAATCCTGTTCTACCGCTACTCGGACAATTTATGGATTACAAATAAACTGGAGACATCCCTACCATGACGGACCAAAATTCAAACCTCACGATCACTGCTATTTGCATGCGACCTGCAATTGTCCTGACCTTGATTCTCTGCTTGAGCGGGCAAATCCTCAAAGCCCAGCAAAGCAACGAGGACGACACGGCCCGGATGGGAGCGGTGATCGTGGTGTCGGTCGAAGGCAAGGCGAGCATGATTCTCGATGACGAAGACGCGAATGCCGTGGATCTGAAGCCGGGAACCGTGCTGGCGGCGGGAGACTTTATCGTCGTGGAAACGGCAAGTAAGGTGATGCTGCTTTTTTCCAACGGGACCCTGGTGACCGCTCAGGAGGGAACGGAGATGGCGGTCGGCGTTTTTGAACAGGAGCCTTTCGAAGCCGTAGGAGGAAAGGTGGAGGACCTGGAGTCGGAACCCAGTTCCTCGAAGGTGGAAATCGACTTGGACATAGGCTCGCTGGTCGTGAAAACCAAAAAATTGAACAAGAAGTCCAGCTTCGACATCAACTCACCCTTGGGTACCGCGGGCATCCGTGGGACCGAGTTTCAAATGGGCATAGACGCCGGAGGAGGCATGCAGTTGGACGTCACCGAGTCCACGGTTGCCTTTACCCCCCCGGGGGGAAGCCCTACGCCTGTTTCGCAGGGGCAGGGATTGGACGTTTCCAGTACGGGCGCCGTGGCTACCCGACCGGTGAATCCGGTGGTGGCCCAAAACGTACAGACCACCAATGAGGTGGCCACTCAGGCGAGCGCTGAGATCAAAATCGAGACCGTTGCCAATGCGATGAGCGAAGCCACGGTCAAGTCGAGCGGGTCGTCGGGAAAGTCCAGTCCGGAAGCCCGCAGGGAAAGCCGAAGAGAACGAAAGGAGAGAAAGCAGGCGGCGGGCAACCGGGAAAGCAAAGGTGGCAAAGAACAGAGAAGCCGAAAGAGCCCCCCCAAGGAGGCGACTCCGAGCGAGCCGAAGGTAGACGAAATCCTCGAGAACAATCAGGATGCCAAGCAAACCCGAAAAACCGGCAAATCCACGGGGGCCTCCGCAAGCCAACTCGCAAAGTTCGGATTCAATCAGTCCCAGTTGGAGAAATTCTACAAGCTTCCGGAAAGCGTGCAGAATTCCATGATTGCGGAAAGCCCGGATAAGGTTCTGCGCCTGATCGACATGGAAGGATTTTCGCCCGATAAGGCGGTGGTTTTGTTTTCATACGGTCCGGAGGCCAGGGCCAAGGTCATGCAGCTTGACGATTCCAGGCTTCTCAGCTTGCTGGGCTCGGAAATGGAGGAGTCGATGATCTTGGATCTGTTGAGCCAGCAGAATCTTTCCCAGTCGTCACCTGACAACCTTCCGAATGACGGGCCAAGTTCAAGCCTGAGCGATCAGGTGTTGGCCTTGGGCGACGAGTTGAGGGAGGACGGAAACATCGAGGTCTTCGAAGAGGTCGAGGTTTTGAACGGGGGAGAATGGACCGAGGAATGGATTGCGGTGGCGAAAGTGGGCAACTCGCTGACCAGGGATTTGAATTTCCTTTCGGATTTTTCCAGCCTCGAGCCTTTCTCTGCCGGAGAGACCCTCGGCAATCCCTTTTTCGATGATCTTGCCTCCTTGTATGAGCAAATGCTGATCGATCAAATGGACGCGGGCAATGACCCGGTGGTGATCGGGGGAGCTGTGATTTCACTCGGTGCGGAAAGTTATGACTTTTCGGAAATGATCGGCGACAAGTCGGGTCTTTTGATCGGGGCCACGGATCGATTGAATCTTCAGGGGAAGATTGAGGTCGGGGTGGGGGAGAAGGCGGGAGTTCGTACGGTTCTCGCCAGTGGCGGAGCCATCGAGGTGAGCGCCGGGACCAGCGTCAGGAGCGCGCTTTCCGATCTGGTGGTTGCGGCCAGGGAAGACGTGCTTTTGCAGGAGGTGGCCCTGGAGAGCGCCCGCGAGGTGGCGGTCCGCAGCCTGAGGGATCTGCAGCTTGCGCAGGTCGCGATCACGGCCGCCGACCGGGTGCACCTGCGGGCCAGTCGCAACCTCGAGATCAACGGACTGGAACTGAGCCAGTCCCTGCCAAGCCTGATCATGGAGGCCACCACCATCCGCCTGAGCAATATTGATTTTCCGAGCGCCACCGCAGTCCAGCTCAACAGCCTGAAGGGGCCCATCGACGGAAGGTATCCAAACTTTGGTACTTCCATCCCGGCAAGCGAGCAACTCGGACGGGTCAATTTCATCGAGAACGTCCGCTCCGGCGGCAACCTGATGAACGACCGCCCCAGCTTCGATCAGTTCGGGGGGAATATTTCCATTGGCAAGTTGACCAATCCTTGATTGGATTAAGCCCGTAACCATACGATGAATTCATACCTCCTACCAAAAATCGTTGGCGTCGCATCCTTGTTCGTTTGCGTGAGTCCTTGCTTTGGGCAAGGCAAACGAATTCCGGAGCCTTCCTTGCCGGGTTATTCGGGCTTTCACTCCAATCTCGGCATTCAGGAGATTGTGGAGGTTGGGGTTCCCTTGTCGCAAAAAAGAAAAGTTTCCCTCCCTGTTCCGGCCCCGTCTGCGGTCGAAGCGGAAACAGTCCGGCCAAAGAGTGATGCGAGTGAGGCCGTACCGGTCGAGGAGGTCGCCGAACCGGTCTATCCGGAGCAAGCTCAGGCAACCTCTGCCGCCAAGGACAGCCTCTCGATTACCCCGCAATTGGGATTGCGGGCCTACCGCACTTCCAACGTCTTGCGGACAAAGAAGGGGACCGAGAAAGGATCCGGGGTGTTCGAGTCCAACCTCGGATTGGGGATTTCAACGGATGCGAAGCAGATCAGTCCCTACGTCACCCTGATCCCACGCCTTGACTTGATGATGCAATGGGCGAATTACGGAGAGCAGTCGGACTTGCTGGATTACCGATTTGGGCTGGTGAAGGGAGGCTTGGCCTTTGGTTTTCCCAACGACTGGAGCGCCGGAGTCACTTTGGACTACAACGTCCTGCACAACCAAAAGACCGGAGACCGCACCTTCGATGCCTGGTCCCCCGCTCTCTCCATCCAAAAACTGTATCCCTTGTCGGATTCTTCCTTCTTGATGGGGGACTTGATGGTTCGGCAGTCTTCCACCGAGCAAACCGTGACTTTTCCGGCAGCGGGCATTTTCGCGGACAGCGGCGACAACCGCCAATACACCGCATCCCTTACCTACGTCTGCGTTTTCGGCGAGGAAGGAAAGTTTACCTTCATGCCCCGGATGGCCTATACTCATACGGAATACCTGAAGAGTCCGAGCCAAGGCAGGGACGACCGCTTGTTCACCATCGGGGCAAGTTTGATGTACCAATGGACCGATTGGTTGAGCGCCCAGACCTTTTTGACGAATTCATCGATGTCCTCCGATACGATCGACAGCTTTACCGCGGTCGACTTTGGGCTCTCGTTGAGCGCCAGCCATCGGTTCTGAACCAGTCAGTCAGCGGAGCTGCCCCACCAGTTCCTGCTGGGGACGAATGCGTCATGGAAATAGCGGGCTGAATTCTTTTCCCTGTCCGCTTTGTCCCTGGTCTTGAGCTTTGCCCATCGGGCCTCTCTCTTGGCGGGGTCAAAGTGGGGATCGGGGGTGGGAAACTTTGCCCGGGTCTCCTTGAGCCATTGATCCAGCTGAGTCCGCATTTGCCTGGCTTTTTGGGGGCGCTTTCCGGCCAAATCGCTTTGCTCGCCGAGATCATTTCCCAAATCATAAAGTTCATCACGCCCGTCCTCATGGTAATGAATGAGCTTCCAATCGCCCTGCATGATGATGGAGCTGGGCTCTCCTCCCTGATTGCCATAGCTTGGGTAGTGCCAGTAGAGCGTTCGGTCGGGCATGATTTGTCGCTTGAGGGCGGGAACGAGGCTGACGCCATCGACCTTTTGTTCTTTGGGGATTTCGATTCCGCAAAGATCAAGCAGAGTGGGATACCAGTCGATCCCACTGGCGAGGACCTCGGATTTGGTTCCGGGTTTGCCTACGCCAGGGGCCTTCAGGTAATAAGGTTCGCGAATGCCTCCCTCCCACTGCCGGCCTTTTCCGCCGCGCAAGGGCAGGTTGGAGGTGGCATAGGCATCCCCGGAGGAGACGCCCCCATTGTCGGAGGTGAAGCAAACGATGGTATTGTCCGCCATGCCGAGCTCGTCGAGTTTTCGAAGCGCGATGCCGACGGATTGATCGAGTTGTTCCATCATTCCCGCATAGACGGGGTTGTCCTGAGTTTGTCGGACGTTCAATCGGCGGTCAAAGAGGTAGCGTTCCTCCACTTTGTCCAAGCCCATTGTTTTCGCTTTAGCCCGGTACTTTTCATAGAGGGCTTCGGTGGTTTGAATGGGGGCGTGCACGGTGTAGTAGGAAAGATAGGCGAAAAAGGGCCGTTTTCCCCCTTTTTGAGATTCGATGAAGGCTGCGGTTTCGCGGCCCAGGCGGATGGTCAGGGATTCGCCTCTGGGACCATCTGAAAGATTGGGGTTTTGATAAGGGGAGAAAAATCCGCCCCGCGGTCCACCGGAATCCCAACCTCCTTTGTTTATCTCGAATCCATGATCGGTGGGCCACGAACCCTTGCTTCCAAGGTGCCACTTTCCCGCAAAAAAAGTCTTGTATCCGGCGTTCCGCATGGCTTCCGCCAAGGTGATTTCAGAGGCTCGTAGGTTTCTCTCGTACTCGGGGGGAAGGTGGCTGTCGTGACGGCCTTTCTTTCGGTGCGTCTCTCCGGACGGCCCACCGATGTACTGGGTGATGCCATGATTGGTGGGATATTTGCCGGTGAGGATGCTCGCCCGCGACGGGCTGCAAACCTGACAAGACGCATATCCTCGGGTAAATTTCATGCCCTCTCGGGCAATTCGGTCGATGTTGGGCGTTTCGTAAAAGACGGAGCCCTCGTTGCTTGGATCCATGGCTCCCAGATCATCCACCAAAAAAAACAGGACGTTGGGCTTGCGAGCGGTGACCTCAATGCATGATATGATGACGACGAGAAGAGCAAAGAGCTTGGCGTTCATGGGCGCGGATCTGGGGAAATACGGAAACCGGTCGACGTCGCGGGGATATCCACGAGGGTGGAAATCACAACTCAACCGAGGGAAGCAAGGGCATCATTGAAGGTGGGGCTCGGGCGCATCGCCGCGGATGCCTTGGCCTCGTCGGGTAGATAATAGCCGCCCAAGTCTACGGTTTTTCCCTGGGCATCGATCAACTCCCGGGCGATTTTTTGCTCATTTTGCCGGAGGGTTTCGGCAAGAGGGGCAAATTCACCTTGCAGTTCCGCGTCCGCGGTTTGTCCCGCCAAGGCCTCGGCCCAGAAAAGACTCAGGTAAAAATGACTGCCTCGGTTGTCGATTTCACTGACCTTGCGGGAAGGGGATTTGTTTTCGTCGAGTAAGCGGCCAATGGCGGCGTTGAGGGTGTCCGCCAAAACCCGGGCTCTCGAATTCTCGGCTTTGGTGGCCAGGTCTTCCAAAGAGACGGCGATGGCAAGAAATTCTCCCAAGGAGTCCCATCTCAAGTGACCTTCCTCCACGAATTGCTGGACGTGCTTGGGAGCGGAACCCCCCGCTCCGGTCTCGAAAAGTCCCCCGCCTGAAAGAAGGGGCACGATGGAGAGCATCTTGGCGCTGGTTCCCAATTCGAGGATGGGAAAGAGATCGGTCAGGTAATCGCGAAGCACGTTGCCGGTAGCGGATATGGTATCCAGTCCTTCTTTGCAACGTTGGCAAGTGACTTGAGTGGCTTGGACGGGATCGAGAATCCGGATATCCAAGCCTTCTATGTCCAGGGTGCGGAGCTTGGCCTCTACGTACCTGATGAGGTTGGCGTCGTGGGGGCGTTTTTCATCGAGCCAGAAAATGACGGGATTCCCAGTTATACGGGCCCGGTTGACCGCCAGTTTGACCCAGTCGATAATCGAGACTTTCTTGGTTTGGCACATCCGCCAGACGT
>JAYOEB010000012.1:16226-21364 GCA_038116775.1 Opitutia bacterium
CTCCCTGACTTCGTGACGGAGGAGAACCTGTCCCTTTGATCCCACGACTTGGACCACGCCTTCTTCCTCGATTTCGAAGGTTTTGTCGTGGGAACCGTATTCCTCCGCCTTTTTGGCCATCAGGCCGACGTTGGCGACGTTGCCCATGGAGGTGACGTCGAAGGCACCGTGTTCCTTGCAAAAGTCAATGGTCGCCTGATATACCCCGGCGTAATTGCGGTCGGGGATGACGGCTTTGGTGTCCTTGGGATTGCCGTCGGGTCCCCACATTTGGCCCGAAGTCCGGATCATGGCCGGCATGGATGCGTCGATGATGACGTCGCTGGGAACGTGCAGATTGGTGATTCCCTTCTCTGAACTTACCATGGCCAGAGGAGGTCGCTTGGAAAGAACCTTCGCCAAGTCGCCCCTTATTTTTTCCTGGGTCTCGGAGTCCAGGGACTGGAGAACCCGATAGAAGTCGGAGAGACCGTTGTTGGGGTTGAAACCGGCCGCTTTGAGGGCCCGTCCATGATGTTCGAGAAGCGAGCCGAGGTATGCCTCGACGCAATGACCGAAGATGATGGGGTCGGATACCTTCATCATGGTTGCCTTCATATGCAGGGAAAAGAGAACGTCCTGATGGATCGCATCCTCAAGTTGCTGGTTGAGAAAAGCCCGAAGTTTTTGGCAGTCCATGACGGATGCGTCGATCACTTCGCCCTCGAGCAGGGACAGGTCTTTCCTGAGGGTGATTTTCTCGCCGGAAGAGGAGATGAATTCGATGCTTGCCTCATCCGCCTTCTGAAGAAGGACGGATTTCTCGCTGCCGTAGAAGTCACCGGATTCCATATGGGAGACATGAGATTTGGAATCAGCCTTCCAGGCACCCATGGAGTGGGGGTTCTTCTTGGCATAATCCTTGACGGGTTTGGCCACTCGGCGGTCTGAATTTCCCTCCCGGAGGACGGGATTTACCGCGGAGCCCAAGACTTTTGCGTAGGTCGAGCGGATCAATTCCTCCTCTTCCGAACTGGGCTCGGAGGGAAAGTCGGGCAGGGGAAAACCCTTCTCCTGAAGCTCACGGATTGCATTCTGCAGTTGGGGAATGGAGGCGCTGACGTTGGGCAGCTTGATGATGTTTGCGTCCGGTTCGGTCGCCAACCGGCCAAGTTCCGCAAGGGCATCCGCAACCTGCTTTTCGGGGGGCAGACGATCCGGGAAGTGGGCAAGGATTCTGCCGGCAAGGGAAATGTCCTTGAGTTCGTAGGTAATGCCGGAGCTTTTGGTGAAGGCTTGAAGGATCGGCAGCAAGGAGTGGGTCGCCAGAGCGGGGGCTTCGTCGGTTTTGGTGTAGGCTATGGAATGCGTCGTGTTCATGAAATCCGAGATTTGAATAACGGGAATCCAAAGCATTATCCGCAGATTGGTTTTCGCGCAACCTTAGTTTGAGAATTATCGCGGCCAAGGGTTCGCCGGGGAGGCATCCTTTGTCGAATCCTTTCCTCCGGTTCAAGGAACGATGGGATCGAGCATAAAGTAATCCAGGACTGGGGTTTTCAGTACCTTAGATGGAGAAAAGCGGAGATTTCTTGCCTTTCGAGCGTTGACCCAAACCGGAAAATGCAAAGAGTGGAGTCTTGTCTTTAAAACTCAACAGTTCGGTGGAAGAAATTTCATCCCAGTTTCTTATTGAGGGTGAGTTCGAAAGTTTCGAAACCCATGGTAATGGAAACGTCAACGATACCTTCCTGGTTTTCGTTCGGGACGGCGATGGGATCAATCGATACACCTTGCAGAGAATCAACCATCTGGTTTTCAAAGAGCCCGAATCGTTGATGGCCAATTTTGAAAGGGTCACTTCTCACTTACTTAAAAAATCAATCGAACAAAACCACGGACAGGAAGTCTTGTCTCTGGTACCCACCGTTTCAGGCAAATCATTTTTCAGGAATGAGGACGGAACTTATTGGCGGATGACGAAGTTCATTACCGGCGGACGTTCCTTTGAAATTCCCGAGGGCGACCATCACGCCTATGAGGCGGCAAAGGCGTTTGGTCGGTTTCAATCCGACTTGGATGATCTGGAGGGCCCCGATTTGGTCGAAACCATTCCCGACTTCCACAATACCCCCAAGAGGTACGAACGATTTCTCGAAGCTCTTGAAAAAGACCCATCGAACCGGGCGCCAGAAGCGAGCGATCTCGTAGATTTCGCCAAGAGCAACAAGGATCTAGCCGATAGGATCATTTCGGAAGACTTTCCCGTACGCGTGGTTCACAACGACACCAAACTCAATAACGTGCTTTTGCACAAGACCACGGGCAATGCCATGTGCGTGGTCGATCTGGATACCGTTATGCCGGGTTGCGCCCTGCATGATTTTGGGGATCTGGTGCGTACCGCAGCATGTTCCGTTGAGGAAGACGAACCGGATTCTCAAAAAGTGCGTTTCCTGCCAAGACGTTTCGATGCGATTCTTCAAGGTTATCTGGAGGGCGCCAATGGCATGCTCGTTAGGAAGGAAATCGAGAACCTGGCCATCGCCCCTTTGGTCATTACCTACGAACTGGGCATTCGCTTCCTAACCGATTTTCTGGAGGGCGACGCTTATTTTAAAATTTCCTACCCCGAACACAATCTTGTCCGGACCAGAGCGCAGTTTGCCCTGATTGCATCGATGCGGGAGCACTTTATGGAGATGCAGGAAATGGTCCGCAAACAATGCGGAGGCTAGTCGGGGGAAAGAAGGACTAATCTTCCGAGCTTTCGTCGTTCTGGAAAGAAAATCTTTC
This sequence comes from Opitutia bacterium, assembly GCA_038116775.1. GTDB lineage: Bacteria > Verrucomicrobiota > Verrucomicrobiia > Opitutales > Seribacteraceae > Seribacter. The sequence continues at coordinate 19,002 of JAYOEB010000012.1, forward strand.
AGGGAGTACCCATTTTGAACCATCCCAATGGATTTGATGCTGGGAAGCAAGTCGTTCAAGCTGCCTTCGGTCGATCAGGGTGAAATTATGATCGTAAGTCATGCGCATTCCACGGCTATCAAGGAAGGTCCATTTCTTTTCTTTCCGATTCCAACGAATGCGCTGTTCGCTGTTTGCGAGCGATGATAAGGCTAGGGTAGGCAAAATAAAGTTTTCTTCCTTATGCTCGTCTAGCGATTTTTCGCTGATGAAGGAATCGATCTTTTCGGGATTAAATTGAAGTAGGTAATCCAAGGTATACAGCAGCAGTCCCAAGCCAATCAAAACCAAGAATAAAATCGTGAAGGTAAGGGTTCTGACTAATTTCTCACTACGGTTTTCCAAAAGGTTGAAGTTCTCGCTGCTGGTTGTTTGAGCGAGAAAATCTTTCTCAAGTTTTTCTTTTGGGGACATTTTACAGGTAAAAACAGGTTGTCAAAGCTTTCAAAACCCTTCAGGGGGCACCCAGTCTCCATCCTGCCAAGCAAAGCCCCAATCGTGGAGTTGCGTCCACGCTTTTACTGGAAAAATCTGATGGTGAAAAAAAGGACGAACTGAGTTTTTGACCTTAACCATCCAAGTCTCGCTTTGTTCGTCCCAAAAAATTGGATGAGCGTTGAAGTTTTGAGATAATTGAATCTTCGATTCGATAGGGAGGGAAACAATCTGTCTTTCTTCCATGGCATCGATTCCCTTGCTTACGAAGTCATCGATTTCATCCGCTTTGAATTGAAGAAGATATTGAAAAACGCAAACAAGCAGGAAAAAGCATATCACCCCTAGGATCGTGATCACCACAGTCAGGTCTCGAATAGTCCGCAAATAGGATTCTTTCATTGACTTTATTTCCCTCAATGATTCGAAGAAAATCTCTTTTTTCCCAGAATCTGCGATTTCGATGAACGAATTGCTTGGAGTGTCTTGATTTTCTGCTTTTTCGGAGCGGTTCATGCTCTTCGGGGAGTATTGCTTTTCTTTAGGAATCGACCTGAAGGGATCTTCGCGGGTTTCGTTCGCAACCTAAACTCGGATTCTCTGATTTGCAAGGGAGACCCTCCGGATTCAAATCAGAAACCGAATTTTCGCCTGACTTCCTCCCCATGGCAATTCTTAAACCCGGATAAGCTTGCCAAAGTTTCCATCCGTAAGGACCCGGCGATTGAAACAAGCAAACAGCCTTGGGGATCGATCGCGGAATGACCTCAACCGGAAACACTGGGAAAGAAAAAGCAGAAGCGAGGAAATCAACCCAATAAGTGGGGAACGAAACCCTCCGTACCTTTGTTCTCCAACCAAGCCCTAAGGTCAGATTGGGAGGAGGCGCCTACGATGTCCAAGTCGTGGTCGTTATCGAGATCGGCGACTTCAATTTGATCGACGGAAGTAAAGTCTTGGGCGATTGTATTCGCGGCAAGGAAGCCGTCGGAACCATTGTTTTTCAACCATCCGACCACTGAGGATGAATCGGAGGCATAGACCAGATCGTTCTTTCCATCCGCATCCAAGTCGGCGATTTCAAGATCGGAAATCCCCTCAACCCCTGTATTGAGGTTTTGAACGAAGAATCCATCGGTACCTTGGTTTTTGGCAAATCCGACGACGTTCGCATTGGAGGGCGAATAAAAGACGTCGTCACGATCATCGCCGTCAAAGTCCTCGATTTCCAAGGATGAAACGCCTGAAAGGTTGCCGGCTATGGGAGATTGGGGGCTAAATCCCTCGCTGCCGTTGTTTTTGGACCAACCGATTGCGTTGTCGGTCGAGTAGACAAGGTCCGCGTCACCATCGTTATCGAGGTCCGCAAGAAAGGCATGGTTGATGGATTGTTCGAGAGAAGAATCGCTAAGGGGGCTAAAGCCTTCCGTTCCACGATTGTCGATGACCTGAAACTGACCCGTGGATTTGTCTATGATCGCAAGGTCCTGATCTCCATCCGAATCGAGGTCTTGGGTGGCGACGAGATCGGCGTCGAAGTCGGGGTTGTGAATGAGTTCCTTCGAAAAACTGAGACCCGAATTGCGAAGCAGGTACAAACCGCCGTCCGAAGAATCGGCGTCGATGACGTCGGCGTCGCCATCGCCCTCGAAGTCGAAGGCAACGGAGGACTTGAACTCGGCGGAGTTCAGATCATTGGCTGCGGCAACGAACGCGAAGATCGATAGACCGAAAATGGCCGCAAGCTTGGCTAGTTTCGAAAGTGACTGGGAAAGCAAGCTTTGCAAAACTCGAAGTTTTGACAGAAAGGAGCACTTCGAACGACAGGCTTTGATCGCAAAGCACAAGACGGACAGACAAATTTCCCGTTTGTCCATGACTAACTTTTT
>JAYOEB010000012.1:21374-27406 GCA_038116775.1 Opitutia bacterium
ATATTAAAACCATTTGGAAATATAAATAAGAATGAGTAAAGAAAAAAGGAAAAAATGGATTGAGTCAAGACATCGGCGCCAAATTATAATTGAATTTAGTTCTTATTCCTTCATGCATTTATCATAGAATAAAATGAAAGAAAAAGTTTGTGTCATCACCTCGGTCAGGAACTGTCTACCTGAGACCAAGACCTATTTGGATTCTTTGCGAAAGTTTCCACCGGAGAATTTAGGTCAAATCGTTCTGATTGACGATGGCAGCGAAAGGGAAACCAACGAATTCTTGCGCGGGCAGGGGAGTGGAATCGAGCTTTACCTAAATCCGAAGAGCAGGGGGTTTGCCTTTTCCAATAACTTGGGAGCGGCGAATTCCAATTGCGAATGGTTGCTTTTCATGAACAACGACCTTGTCCTGCGGAAAGGATGGTCAGACCCGTTCGACGCGATCATTTCAGGCCGGAAGGAATTAGCCTCTCTGGGATGCGCCGGAAACGTGCAACTTAATCCTGTGGATGGAAGAATTGATCATGCGGGGGTTACTTTTTCCAGTGGGATACCAGAGCATTTTCTCAATAAAACCAAAGATTTTCCTCACTCCGAGCATAGCGAGTTTCTAGCGGTCACAGGGGCTTGCTTATTGATCAGAAGAGAATTGTTCATGGGGGTGGGTGGCTTTGACGAAAGCTACAAAACTGGGTTTGAGGATATTGATCTGTGCCTGAGGTTGTCGATGTTGGGATTCAGGAATTACGTGCTTAACCGAAGCGTTATTCTTCATAAGCGGAGCAGTACGCCGGAGAGAAATCAATTCCAGAAGTTGAACTCGGAAGTGTTTTACGGAAGGTGGGGGAGAATCATCACCCGTTTCCAGGAGTGGGAAAACGCGAAGCGTATGCTGGAGGGAAAGAAGGGTAGGGAGAAGGCTGAAACGGAGGACCAACTTGCCTACGTCTTGCAGAACAAGCAAAATTTTCTTTTCGCCGATAGAAAGCTTCTGGATCATTATTTCAATCTTTTCCGTAAAGAGGGAAAGGTTTCCTTTGCGGAAAAAATGCTCGAGGCAATCCGCCGAAACTACGGCGCGGAGGAAGAACTGCAGATCAAGAAGGGAAAACTCCGACTTTCCCTTGGTCAACTTTCCCTTGCCGAAAGAGAATTCTCGCAAGTCTTGAAAGAAAATCCCGGGAACTCCGAAGCTCTCTTGTCGAAAGGAGAAATTTTTCTCAGGCAAAACCGTTCGGATTTGGCCATACGCGCTTTCAAAGAGGTAAATAGGCAAAGCCCTGGAGAAGCGCGCTCTCACGTTGGTATTAGCAGGTCCTTTCTATTGATGGGAAGAGAAAAAGAGGCTGAAAAGTGGGCTCGGCTTTCGACTTTGCTCGACCCGAGCTTCAAGCCTGGGTGGCATACGCTCGCCAATCTTTACCAAAGACAAAACAAAATAAGGCGAGAGATCCGGGTTTGGAAGATTCTACTCAATGAGGACCCCAGAGACTTCCGGGTTGTGGAATCCCTGATCGCGGCCTATGCCAAGGTCCGACACTGGCCCCAAATCCTTCTTTTGTGCAGGAGATACTTCAAGAAAATCACCAAGGTGGATTCGCTCAATTTTTGCTCCAGGGCGAGCTACGAGGTGGGGGACTTTGACTTTTGCAAAATTCTTCTCCAAAAAGTTCTTAAGAAGGATCCGGAAAATTCGGAAGCCCTGATGCTGCGTGGTAACCTGAGCGTGGCCCAGAGAAATTTTTCAGGCGCCGTTTCCGACTATGCGGGAGTTTTGACCAACCTGCCTGATTCGACGGAAGCTTTCAGCAATCTGGTCAATTCGAAATCCTATCTTTGCGAGTGGTCCAATCGGGCGGAGGAAATGGCCAAGCTTGGCGGAATACACGAAGAAGAAAAGGGAAAGTTCGGAGTCTTTGAAGCTGCGGGTCTGGAGCTCGACGAAAAAGAAGAAAGTGAAAATGCCCAGGCGAAGGCGGAGGCTCTTCTGAAAGGATTTGCATCCCTTAGGGAACGGTTGCAGTCGGTTTTCTCAAAGGAAGAACGAAGTAAGAAAAGAGTGGGATTCGTTTCCTCTGACTTTAGAAATCATGCGGTAGGTCATCTTATGATCGGTTTACTGGAAAACTTAGATCATGAAAAGTATGAGATCGTTCTTTTCGCCACAAGTCCCCCCGAAGTCACTGAGATTCGGGAGAGGTTTCAAAATCTCAAGGAATCGAGGTTTGTAGAAATCCATCATCTTTCCTTGGTCGGAAAAGCCACGGCAATCAAAAGAGAATCCTTGGATTTGCTCATTGATTTGGGTGGGTTTTCGCAGGGGCACAATGCCGAACTCCTTGCCCTGCGTCCAGCCTTACGACAAGCCCATTTTCTCGGGTATGCCTCGACCATGGGCAAAGGCTTGGTGGATTACCTGATTGCGGACAAAGTGGTTGTTCCCCCGAGTTCATCGAAATTTTATGGCGAAAGCCTTGTCCGCATGGATGGTTGTTTTTTTCCCCCGGGAGACTTCAAGGAATTTGCCGTACGGGTCAAAAGAAAGGAGGCGGGCCTGCCCAGTCGTGGTTTCGTTTATTGCGCATTTCATGCGGCCTACAAGCTTGAACCGGAGATTTGGTCCTCTTGGATGAGAATTCTCAAGGCAGTTCCCGAAAGCGTGCTGTGGCTAAAGTTCAAGCCTGCCGAGGAGGCTGTCAAAAACCTGAAGTCCGAAGCCATCAGGCATGGAGTGGCTTCCAAAAGAATCATTATGGCGGAAGACTTGGAAGCCCGTTCCTCGCATTTGTCGAGGATGGCGGTTGCCGATCTTTACTTAGATTGCCCAAAATATAATGGTCACGCGAGTGCAATGGATGCATTGCATGCAAAATTACCAATATTGACGATCAAGGGGAACCGTTTTTGTAATCGGGTGGGGGAGAGCTTTTGCAAGAATTTGGGACTGGATGAAATGATTGCCCGCGACATCGGGGAATACGAAAAAAAGGCGATCGAACTTGGTTTGAGGCCAACCAAGTTACTGCCTTTGCGAAAAAAGATCGCGGAAAATGCAACAAGCGTACTTTCACCGAAGGAACACGCCGCGAGGTTTGAGGATGCGGTGGATAGGATTTTGAGGAAAGCTCCCAAGTCCCCAAGAATTTCCAAGCCAGCAAAGTTTCAAAAGGTCGTGAGGGCAGGAAGGAGCAAATCATTGGCGGATTTTACGCTTTTGTTGTTTCGTCCTGTTGGGATAAGCAACTGGGCCAGCAATGCGAATATGCTTGCGGAGGAATTGGCAAAGTGGGGAGGGCAGACTCTCGTGGTGGAACCCGAAAGCAAGGAATTTACCAGGAAGGATTTTTCCAAAACGGTAAGACGAATCGAACAAACTGGGGATAACTACGCTCAATGGTTGAATTTCGCCTTGTCCAAGGTTGCAACCCCCTACGTCTTCTGCTTGGACGACCCACTTCGCGCCCTGCCTGCCACCAGTCTTTGTCTAGCCATGAGGAGCGCTCGGGATGCCTTTGACCGCGACCGTTCTAAGATTGGCTACCTTGGCATTGGTTCGAAGATGGAACCACACGCCGGAGTCCTTGTGACAGAAGCAAACGAATCCAAGGATAAAAAGATCGGCGGTCTTTTCGCGCCTTGCTTTGCCTTGAATTTTGAAGTCTTGAAAAGTACCGGTGGATTCAAGCCATATGGTGATTCCTTGGTTCTTTCTTGCTTGGATTTAGCTCTGAGGATGGAAGAGATGGGTTTCCGAAGTACTTTGATTGAATCGGAAAATTTGCTCTGTCCCGTGCATTCGGGAAGGGATTATCTGAGAGCAAGCGGTCAGGAAGCCCTCTCTCGATTTGCAAGAACCTGGAAGCGCAAACCTGCTTCCTTAAGGCCTAAACGTCCTCCCGTAGAGCAACAAGTGAGGGAAACGGCAGACTATCAGGAGTGGATTCGACTTTGCGATACGATTACTGAGGGTGACATTCTTTCGTTGATAAAAGAAGCTGATGAACTGCAAGTAAAGCCCTTGATTTCGGTGATTATGCCGGTCTTCGATCCACCCAAGAAATTCTTGATCAAGGCAATTGAATCCGTTCTTTCACAAGCCTACGGAAATTGGGAATTGTGTATTGCCGATGATGCCTCGACCAAGAAATACGTATGCCCGCTGCTGGAGTCCTATGTGCGTAGGGATTCGCGGATCAAAGTTACCTTTCGTAAGACTAATGGTCATATTTCAGTAGCTTCCAATTCAGCCCTGAAATTGGCAAGTGGAGAATTTGTGGCTTTTTTGGACCACGACGACGAACTTCGGCCTCATGCGCTTCTGGAAGTGGCGAAAACAATAAATAAAAATCCGGATTCGAAATTGATTTATTCGGATGAAGATAAGATTGATGAGGATGGCAAAAGGTTTGAACCCTATTTCAAGCCCGATTGGAATCCGGACTTGTTGTTGGGGCAAAATTACATTTCGCATCTGAGTGTGTTTAAAACTTCTCTGCTCAAGCGACTTAAGGGGTTGAGGAAAGGCTTTGAAGGGTCTCAAGACTGGGACTTGGCGTTAAGGTTTAGTGAGCAGGTTGATCCAACCTGCATAGTCCACGTTCCCAAAATATTGTATCATTGGAGAGCGATTCGGGGTTCGACCGCTACTGCAGTTGCGGAAAAGCAAAATATTGTAGAAGTTACGAAAGAAGTGATTCTTCAGACCTTTGATCGCCGGGCCATCAAAGCAGAGATAAGTTTTCCTGAGGAGAGGTGGAACTACCCTAGGTCTCGCTTTCAATTTATGGGAAAGAATCAACCGAAGGTTTCTATTCTGATTCCAACCAAAGATCGAGTCGACCTACTTGAAAAGTGCATTTCATCCATCTTGACCACGGTGGGATTCCCAAATATGGAAATTATCATCGTCGACAATCAAAGTTCGGACAAAGCGACGCTTGCATATCTACGAGACATCCAAAAGAACAAGCGTGTTTTCGTGCTCAAGGCAGCTGGCGAATTCAATTACTCAAGGCTAAACAACTTGGCGGCGGCAAAAGCGAAGGGCAGGGTGTTGCTGCTTCTGAACAATGATATCGAAGCAATTGAAAGGGGTTGGTTCGAGGAGATGCTCGCCCATGCCACTCGACCGGAAATTGGATGCGTTGGAGCCAAATTACTTTATCCCGATGGTCGTTTGCAGCATGGAGGCGTGATTGTCGGTTTGGGTGGGGGAGCCGGGCATTCTCACAAGTTTGCCCGAAGAGAAAGCCGTGGATACAGCGGGCATCTTTGCGTTGCGCGTAATACGACTGCGGTGACTGCAGCCTGTCTAATGATAAGAAAGGAATTATATTTGCAGGCAGGCGGACTCGATGAATCAAGTCTCAAAATCGCATTTAACGACGTTGATTTTTGCCTCCGGGTTCAGAGGTTAGGCCATCAGAACTTTTGGACTCCCTTTGCGGAACTAATTCACCATGAATCTGCCTCTCGGGGCGACGATCATGAAACCGAAAGCAAGAGAAGACGGTCCGCCCGAGAGATTCTTGCTTTGAGGAACAGATGGAATTTGAATGCGTACAGCGACCCTCTTTACAACGTCAATCTTACCCATTTATCCGAGCAATATTGGTTTGGGATTCCCCAAAAGATTGGCTCGTCCCTGAGCGAAAATGAATCGTATAAGCGTGAAAATATTTATGATTCAGGAGAAGCGTACAGGAAATTATTCAAGAATTTATCATTGACTAAAGGAAAAGAGACGAAATTTCTCGCCACAGGAGGCAGGAACCGAGAGATAGGTTCAAAATCTCTACTTATTTTAAGAGAATTTGGTCTCAAGGATAATGATTTTCTCGTAGACGTGGGTTGCGGTTATGGTCGCTTGACCGAAGTGCTTAGGGTGGATCATGTAGGAAAATATCTGGGAACTGAAGTGGTTCCAGAACTTTTGAATTACGCGAGGACTAATTTTGGTCGCAAAGATTGGAAGTTCGAATTAGTCGATCAACAAAAGATACCTGCGGAAGATGAATCTGCGGATATGG
>JAYOEB010000013.1:0-13182 GCA_038116775.1 Opitutia bacterium
TCCAATACCTTGAGCACGATTTCCTCCGTGAGAATTTCCGGCATTACGATCCCATCGGCGTGGGAAGGATAGTAGAGATTGAGAGGCACGCCCTCCCGTCCATTGGCTTGCAAGGCCTCGAGAATGGCGGGTCCGCGCTGAGTCCAATCCGCGAGCAGGGGAACGATTTGCTTATCCTTGAAGCGGGCGATTACCGCCTCGGAAAGGAATACGCGCTTGTTGACCTGACAGGAAAGGCACCACTTGGCGGTAAAATCGACGTACACGGCTTTTCCCTGATCCCGAAGCGATTTCTCCAACTCGGGAGACCAAGACTGCCACCGAATCCCATCGTTTGCCTTCGGTTTCGAAGGATACCCCAACCAGATGCCCGCCCCGAGGACGACGAGAGAAAGAAGGCGAATCCCTTTTTTGGCGCTTTCTCCGTGATGAGGTTGATTGGACTTTCCGAAAATCCAGGCAGCCAAGCCAAAGAGAACGAAGGCGAGCAAGTACCAAAGCGTTTGCTGATCGTGACGAACATCGGAAGGATGCGATGCCCAGCTCGCCCCCTGCCCTTCTCCGTAGACAAGTCTTCTGATTCCCAGATCAAGAGACCAGGAAGGGTCGAGTCCGGGATGAGTCAGGACCCCTCGAAGGCTTTCGGGATGAGGGGTTTCCGGATTACGTCGGAGCCGAAGTCCCAAAGCCGATGAATTGGCTTCAAGGGAGAAGGTCTGCCCGGCGCCGTGTTCGAAAAAATCGCCTTCGGGAAAGAAATAAAATTCGGAAAGGGCTAGTTTCCCAAGGACCTCGTTCTGAATAGATAGATCGACGAAAGCCCCGTCAACCGAGATGGATGCAGTCGTTCCCTTCGGTATGGCAGACGGAAGGCTTGACTGGGCTTGCTCAAACTTCCGAGAAAGCGATTGCTCCGGCTGAGTAGTTTCGCCGATCGCTAAGTCGAGCGAAAAGTCGGAACGAAAGGGGATGCAATTCGTCTCGTCGCAGACGAGGGTGGAAAATCGACCGATCATCGAAAGGCTTTGACCGGGCTCCAAGTCTTCCTTCAGAGAAAGACGGGAAAGCAACCGGAAGCTTCCCTCATGTACGTAACTCCCCAAGCCTTGAAATTCATAATATCGAGGAGCGGGAAAAAAGAGGGGGCCCAAGGATACGCCTTCCGGCGCATCCCATTCGATGGTGGTGGGATAGCCGGTCTGTCCGGCGGTTTTCCAATAGGCATGCCAACCGGGCTTGACCTCCACCTCGACCAAGATCCAGGCGCTTTCTCCCGGTCGCACGCATTTGGAATCCGCGAATGCGGAAACCCGGACCAACTCATCGGAGGGTAATTGGCCCGAGGATGGATTTGGAAAGAAACAGAGCAGGCCCATCCAAAGGCGAAAAAGTACCTTCGGGACCTTTCCCCTCCAATCAGGCTGCCCCTTCTCGTCGCTCACAATCGGAAATGAAAAAGAATTCAAGGAAACTGGGGATCTTCGACTAAACTGCCCTTGGAACTCTCCGCGAACTCACTCGCGGTATTGAAGAGATCGTTGGGCCAACGCACGTGCGGCGGCAAACATAGGAAGAAATGACTCTGGGGAATCATATGGGCATTGAGTTCCAGACTGCTCAGAAAATTTTCGAATACCTTTTCCCAGGGTATGGAGACGCTGGAGTTGGCCAGGGCATGCTCATCTCCAAGGCCCAATCTCCGCAGGGCGATCTTTTCGACCTCGATGACGTTGTCCGGCAACGCCCCGGGGGACTCCAGAGAAGTCAGCCATTTGATCGCAGTCTGACGAGTCAATGGAGTGACTTTCGAAAGACCGGCCACTGAAGTCGGTTCGTTCAGCAAAGAACGCTGGCTTAAATCCAGACCGTTGAAATGCGATTTGGGAACGGCCGACATTGGAAAAGAAGGGTTGTTTCCGGCAAGAACGAAAATGAGATCGGGATCAAAGCTAATACCGACGCTCAAACCAAACCATGGCCCCACCACTCCGGGCAAGGGCTTCGAATAAAGCAATTCCTTCGGCACGAATTGGTTTCGGTTTTCTCTGAGGTCTTCGACCGAACTTCCCAAGCCCGTAATCCAATCAACCGCATACTTGACGTTTTCTCGATTGGCTTTGAGGATGGTCTTCCCAAGGGCCGAGGCTTCCCGCAAATTCCAGTAAAGAACCAAATTGAAATAAGAATTGGGGGACAAGGTAACCAAGGAGGAAAGCACCGCATCTTTCGTCTTTTCGAATCTTTCGGCTGCCCCATCCCCTTGCAGAACGTAGTCTCCGACGTCCAGGGCGAAGACCACGTGTCTCCCCTCGTAAATCTCACCGAGAAAGGAAACCTCGGCGCTTACGTCAGGCAATTTTTCCACAGGAGGTATGATTTGAGGACTGGGAAGATCCTGCGGTTTGGCCAGCAGAGTTTGCAGATCGGGACTTTCGGGAAGGCTTGGTTCCCGGACTGAGTCCGCCAGCAACTGTTCGACCCCTTCGGCGGCTTCGGGCTGTAGCAGTTGCGGCTGGGATTGATTCATTTCGGAGAAATCGGTACTGGGCTGCGAATCGTGCAGAGGAGAGTCCAAGCTGGAAACGTAGTCGTTGGCGGCTTCCGCCACCAAGGGTTTGTGGGCGTCTTCGAAATAAAGGACTCCCGCCACCACGACGACCGCAAGATTGATGAGCAGACTTAGGATAAGGAAAAACTTGGTGGCGGGACTGGTTTTTTCGATGGTCTTCACCCGCCGGCGGTTGTCGCCGAATCCGGGTTCGAAAATCTTGCCTCCGTTTTCAGTCAGATGCTTCCGCCAATTTTCAAATTCATCCAGAGAAACTCCATACTTCTGGCACTGTTCCTCCGAGGGAACCTTGCGGATGATCGACTCCAGTACGATTCGAAGTTTTTGCTCTCCTGTGAACTCCGGCATTTCTATTTCTCTAACCAAGATAAGCGGATCGCGCAACTGCCAAAGCGCTCACCGCGGCGTTCTCCACCCGCAGGACGTAGTCACCCAAGGAAAACAGCGTGCCCCCTCTTTCCTCCAGCCAGTTCTCCTCGCGCTCAGACCATCCTCCCTCCGGACCGAGCAGCAAGGTAATGCCAGCGGCTTGGGGAGCAGGCTGGAGGGGTTTGAGCCCCGATCCCGTGGATCCTATCCAAAGTTGCCCCCCTTTATTCGAATGGTCGAAGAACTCAACCAGAGAAACCGGCATGGACAAGGCTGGCAGCCAGGGATTGCCCGACTGTTTGCATGCTTCGACGGCAAGCTTCTTCCATTTTTGCAACTTCGGCTGGAATCTTTGAGATTCTCCCCTGACTTCCGTCCTCTCGGTCAAAAGTGGAAAGATTGCCGAAGCTCCCAACTCAGTCAACGGACGGATCAAATCGTCCCATCTGCCGGCTTTGGTAAGGGCGACCCCAATCCGTATTTCAGGCTTGGGGAAAGGCTTGGATTCTACGGAGGAAATTTCGATTTTCACCTGCCTCTGCAACACCTGCAGACAACTTCCGAGGGCCACCCCTCCCCTCCCGTCGAAAAGTTCGATCGCCTGTCCGGATTCCACCCTCAAAACCCTTGCCAGATGCATACTTTCCTCCTCGCAAAGGTCGATATGCGTTCCTTTTTCGGCAGTTCCCAAGCCGGGATGAAAAGCTCTGATTGTGCGACCCATTACGCCAAGAGTATGAAAAACGGGCTTGCTTGGCAATCCCTCTCCGGACATGGAAGAAAGGATATGATCACTTTTCCAGAAGGGCAGCCATGCGGATAAGCGGTGGAAACGCCCGCGGCATCCCTCTTCGAATCACCAGGCAATCCGTTCTCAGACCCGCCACCGAATCCAATCGCGAAAGACTCTTCTCTTCACTCGGGGAAAAAACAAGGGGGAAAAGAGTATTGGATTTGTTCGCCGGCAGTGGTTCCTACGGATTGGAGGCCCTTAGCCGAGGCGCCGCCTACGCCCATTTCGTCGAATCGAACCGTAAGATCTTCCGGGATTTGAAAGTGAATTTCGAGATGGTTCGAAAAAGCGCCGGCTTGGAAGACCGACAGGCTGGCTTTGCCAACCGCGGGGTATTGGAATTTCTCAGGCAAAGGCAGCAATGCTATGACCTCGTCTTTCTCGATCCTCCTTATGGCGATTTCTCTGAAGTCGGCGCCAAGGTTTTCGAACTTCTAATCGCCAATGATTTCGTACACCCAGAATCTTTGGTGCTTCACGAGGCCCCTGCGGAGGAATGCTCCCAGTTTGAGAATTGGGAATTGGAGAAAAGCTTGGGAAAGGCAAAAAAAGGCTCTCCGCATTATCGTTTCTTCACTCCCCGGTCCCAAGCTCTCCATCTTCCCAAAACGGACTGGCCAGAAGCCCCAAAGCGGCAATGACCGCGGTTTCAACCCTCAGAACTCTGGGTCCCAAATGATGCAGGCGATAATTGAATTGGCGGAGCAAGTTTCTTTCCCGCTCCGACCAACCCCTCTCAGGACCGACGCAGAGGCAGGCGCTTTCGTCGACGCCTTTGGAGGAGGCAGTCAAGGAAGCGTCCGCTTCGTAGTTGTCCAAGGCAATCCTCGAGAAGCCTCCGGAACTGTTCTCGTTGGCCTTCAGGGCTTGCTCCAAGCTTTCATACAAATCGCAGTTCGGAGCGTAACTCACAAAGGCTTGGGCCACGCCTTGCTCTATTTTCTCCTTCCATTCTTCACTGGACCATAGGGTGCTTTGACGGTAGGAGGACTCTCCCTTGTCCGCTTCGAAAAAAGAGAAGGAACGAACGCCCAGGGACGTGGCCTGATCAAGGATCTTCCGGCAGGTTTGGGGTCGGGAGATGGCGACGATCAAGGAAATCGGATAGTAATCGGGGGCGTGCTGCGGTTGCCATTCGATTCGTAGTTGAAGGTCTCCGTCTCCCTGCAGTTCGACCACCCCCTTCCCTCTGGGCCCGTTTCGGACCGCAAGATCAATCTCGTCGCCATCCTTTACCCGAAGAACCTCCCTTAGGTGAACCGTCCGGGAATCCTTTTTGTCCAAGCGAAGGCTGGAAGTCTTTCTTTGAAGGAGAAGAAGGTTCAATTGCTCGATAACCAAAGGGCTTGGTAGGGTCGCAAGGTGAGGGATTCATTGCCCCAAATCACCTCTCCCCCTCCGATCAGGTCTCTGGCTTTGCCACCTGCTATAAGAGCGTTGATGGAAGACATATCGCCAAGGGTACGTTCTTCCTTCGTAAAATTGTAGAGACCGATCACCGTGAGGGTTCCGTCGGTGGATTGCCGGGCGAGGGAAAAGACGGAGGATCCAAGATCCAGAATGGTTTGAGAGGCATCGGGATGAAAGGCCGGACAAGCGGAACGGGAGCGCAAGGTCCTGACGTACCAGGAAAAGACCTCCGATGAGGTCCCTTCCCCGCGATCCAGGATTTCTTCGAGTTCCTCGAGTTTCCATTTCCTCCGGTTGATGCTGCGGTTATGACCGCTTTGCTTGACGCCCTCCTGGAAATTCCGGGTTCCGCAAATCGAGTGAAAATAAACGGCGGGAATGCCCTTTAAGGAGAGAGCCAGAGCCTGCGAGCAAAAGAAACGTTCTTTTCCTAGTTGCGGATTTTCGGGATCGCTCAAGGCGGAAAGATAGGTGCAGTTCAATTCGTAGGGGCTCTCGCTTCCATCTTCCAATTTCCTCATCGACACCAGTCCACCACGACTCCGGATTTCATCGACCAAATCCAGGACTTCAGCCTGGGGCAAGATCCCTTCCAAGGGCCGTACGCCGATTCCGTCGTGACTTGCCGTGAAATTGAGAAAGTGACAGCCTTTGGGTGGATCGGACAGGTTCTCGGCCCACTTGGTCAGATGCTCGGAAGTTCCCCGCAAAAGTCCATGAAGCAAGAGCGGAGGGAGAGAGAATTGATAGACGGCGTGGGCTTCGTCTCCCTTGCCGAAGTAAGATACGTTTTCCTCATGAGGAACGTTCGTTTCAGTCAGGATGACCACCTCCGGAGCGACCACTTCAAGAAAAGATCGTATCAATTTGATCACCTGATGGGTCTCGGGGAGGTGCAGGCAATTGGTGCCGATCTTCTTCCACAAGAAGGCAACGGCATCCAACCTGAGAACCCGGCAGCCAATCGATACGTAGTAAAGGATGACGTCGAGAAATTCGAAAAGAAGATCTGGGCATTTCCAATCCAAATCCACCTGATCGGGGCTGAAGGTGGTCCAGACAAAGCGCTCCCCATCGCGGGTCTGATAGGGGGTCAGCAGGGGAGAGGACCTGGGGCGCACGACTGCGGACAAGTCGGCCTTTTCATCTCCCTCGAGAATATAGTTTCTACCCGGTTCGACGCCCGAAACCCAATCCTTGAACCACGGACTCTTCGAGGAGCAGTGGTTGAGCACCAAGTCGAAGGCAAGATCGAACTCTTCCCCCAGTCTGGCCACTTCTTCCCAGGAACCGTAACGGGAATCGACCTCCCGATAATCGACCACTGAAAATCCATCGTCAGAAGTCCAAGGATAAAAAGGCAAGAGGTGAATGGTAGAAAAGGCTCCCTTCAGACGAGCCGTACAGAATTCGCGTAGGGTCGTCAAGGGGACCACGCCCTCTTCGGCAACCATGTCGGCGTAAGTAATGAGCACGGTGTCTTTCTGCGTGAGGTCCTGGTTTTTGGAGTGAGCCCTGACTCCGACTCCGTAGCGACCGATCATTAGGTACAGTCTCTCCAGCAAAGCATCCGCTTGATCGACTCCATAGAGTTGAAGGAGACGACGACGGATGGACTTCAGCTTGGCGCTGGAGATGTGCTTGATGGAGGAATTGCTGGCTCTTGCGTTCACGATTCAGTAACCGGTTAGGCTGGAAATGAAGGCTCGGAGATTTCCGCGTACCACCGAATAGGAATAAAACTGGCGGGCGACTTCGTAATTGTGGTTCACGATTTCCTCCCTCAAGCTCTGATCATGAAGTATTTGCTCTACCCGCTTGGCAATGGAAGGAGTCACGAAACCGTCAATCGTCAGCAAGCGGAAGCCCTTGGGCTCTATGTCACGAACGAAAATCGAATAGCGGTTGATGAGAACCGGCTTGCGAAAGTAAATGGCTTCCAACAAAGCATTTCCGAATCCTTCGTAGGTGCTTGGATAGGTAACGAAGTCCGCATGATGGTAAAGATCCCATAGAGTGTAGATTTTTCGGCCTTCCGAATCCCTCTGCCTGACCTCTCCAACTCGGTGAGCGACTACTCTCATATCCACTTTTTCCTCCTTTGCCAATTGCTCCAGCATCCCGAGGTACTCATAGCCCTCGTCTCCAGCTTCATGGGAAATGACCAGTTTGCATCTTGGATCCTTCAGTAGACTTACCAGTTTGATGGCCTGTTCAATCCCTTTGCGGGGAACCACCCGAGTTGGTTGAAGGATGAAGAAATCATTCTCCGCCAACCCCAACTCCGCCCGGACGTCCCTTGCGTAGGAATCCACCTCTTCCGGAGGATTTTCGAAGTCGAAGACGTTTGGAATAACCAGGGAGGAGGATCCTTTCCGCAGGGCGAGTTGTTCCTGGGCTTCTTGGTTAATGACCACGTCTCGCATGTTCGATAATTTTGGGGGAAAAGCCATGTCCAGATACTCCGGAACCGAATTGACGGAGAACCGGGTTCTTTCCCAGAAGAAATCGTGATGATGGGCGATGGCGGGCATGCGGGTTTCGGAGAGAAATTCGGTAAGGGCGATCCCCAGGGGCAGATGCATGGGAATGGCGAGGCAATTCTGGGGAATGACGAGGTCGAGGTTGAACTTCTCAACGAAACGATAAAGCGTGCTTTTCAGATAGTCCGCAAGGGCCCGGATTCTTTCGCTCACGAACCGATCCCTTTGCCCGGAACCCCAGATACGTTGATTGATCCATAGGTTTTCGGAAAAGCCGAAGTAGGCCTCGGGCACCACGAAACTGATGTCGGGATCTCGATCGCTCTCTCCGCTGTACCAATAGCTTACGTGCCTGTCTTCCCAAAGGACTTCGGCCCATTTGGCGCTCTCCAGGGAAACCCCGTCCTGGCCCGCGAAGCGGGTTGATATGAATCCGATGTTTTTTGACATGATGAAGCTTTTTGGAAAATGGCTTTCCAAAAAGGGTGATGCAGGATGAGGACCCTTTTTTCAATCAATAAAAGAAAGAAAGAAAGTTTAGCGTGGCATGTTCCCTAGGATTTTCGTAAGTCGGGTGTAATGACTTTTGAAACAATGACGAGAGAAGCAGCTCTGCAATCTCTGCTCAAAGAGATGCCGAGCCTAACCCAAGGCCTTAGGGAATCCCGAGAAACTTATCTGACCGACGCCGTTCTCTTGGGGGAAATTGCCGCGCCTACCTTCGGAGAGGAGGAAAGAGTGCGCCTTGCTCTGGACCGGTTCAGGGAAAATGGTTTGGATGATCCTGAAATCGACGAGTTCGGCAACGCTTCCGGAATTCTTCCCGGATCCGAGGGCGGTTCCTGCATTCTCGTCATGGCTCATGCGGATTCGGTCTTTGGAAACGAGGTCCGTCACGTACTCAACGTCGGTTCGGACTGCATTGCCGGTCCCGGCATCGCCGACAACGCCATCGGCATGGCCGCGGTGGTCGGACTGCCCAAGTTGCTGGAAAAACTGAAAATTCGTTTGAAGGACGATCTTTTGCTTTTGATCAATACCAAGAGCCTTGGGGTCGCCAATTTGGAAGGCTCCAGAGGGTTTCTGGAGACCAAGCAGCGACCGATTCGGGCCGGCATTTGCGTGGAGGGAGCGGAACAAGGCAGGCTCAGTTACTCGGGACTGGGAGTTCTCAGGGGACAAATCAATCTTCACCTTCCCGGCAACTACGACTGGAACCGGTTCGGAGCAGCTGGGGCCATCTCCCACCTGACGCGGTTCATCAACAAAATTTTGGAAATCCCCGTGCCCAAAGAACCCAAGACCAAAATGGTATTTGGCGAGATTCGCTCGGGTTCCAGCTTCAACACTTCGCCCAAAAGCGGTAGGTTGAGGTTTGAAATTACGAGCGAAGGCGATGAAGTAATCGACCAAATGGAATCGCAGGTCAACGAGATGTGCGAACAGTACTCTCTGGAAACGGGGATACGCTTGACCATGGAGGTGGTGGCAAAAAGAAAGAATTGCGGTATCCCCTTCACTCATCCGCTCGTCAAAACCACCCGGACCATTATGAATGAAGCGGGAATCACTCCATCCGTCGACCCAAGTACGGGAGATCTCAATTCGATTATACTCGCTGGACATCCCGGAGTCACCTTGGGTCTGACCAATGCCCAAAACCTCAGGGAAGCCAACGAATCCATTTCCATCGAGCCCCTTTACTCCGGAATCGCCCAACTGATCACACTGCTCCGCGCCATCGATCTCGGGCTTTGCGAATCATGACCGGAAACAACCAAAAGTGGCTAAATGAGAATACCTTCCACCACGGAGAATTCTGGGATATTCTCAAACTCGTGGAGGAGAAGGAAAAGAAAGGCCTTACGATTTCCCTCTGCATCCCAACCCTCAACGAGGAAAAGACCATCGGCAAGGAGGTCTTGATCTTAAGATCCGAACTCATGGAAAGATATCCCCTGATCGATGAGTTTGCAGTCATCGATTCCGGTTCCAGCGACAAAACCCTCGAGGTTGCCCGCAACTTCGGCGCCGACGTCTACCTCGCCTCCGACATTCTCCCTGAAGTCGGAGACAAGAGAGGAAAAGGCGAAAATTTGTGGAAGGCGATCCACCAGCTCAAGGGAGACGTCATCTGCTACGTCGACGCCGATATCTCCAACATTCATCCCCGCTTTGTCTATGGATTGGTGGCTCCCCTTATCCGCCGTGAGGAAATTCACTACGTCAAAGCCTTCTACGACCGACCCCTCAATTATTCTTCGGGCTTGCGCCCCAGCGGAGGGGGGCGAGTGACGGAAATCCTCATTCGGCCCCTTTTTTCTCTTTTTTACCCGGAACTTACCAATATCGTGCAACCCCTTTCCGGAGAGTATGCGGCTCGCCGGGAAGTCCTCGAGATCATTCCCTTTCCGATTGGATATGGGGTGGAAACCTCCCATCTCTTGGACTTGTACCAAAAATATGGTCTCGAGGCCTTCGCCCAAACCGACCTGGACCGCCGGGTTCATCGGAATCAAACGACCAATGCCTTGGGCAAGATGAGCTTTGGAATCCTGCAGACCTTTTTCAACCGACTCCACGTTCAGGGAAAAATCGATCAGATGCCGGATATGGAAACCTATTATCGTAGGTTTGAGGTGGAAGACGGAGAATACAGCCAGATCATTCAGCAGGTCGTGGAAGAGGAAAGACCGCCCATGATCGGGATCGAAGGCTATCGTAAGCGTAACTCCTAAAGCCAAGCCTTTTGCGATAGGCTCCCGGGAATGTGAAAGTAGCGATCGTTCATTATCATCTTCAACCCGGCGGAGTGACCCGGGTCATTGAGAATACCTTGCAAGCCTGGAAATCTTCCTCCTTGCCCATCGAGGCCGTGGTTTTGAGCGGACGAAAATACCCTGGCTCCCTCCTTCAAGACACCGAGATCGTGGAAGGATTGGACTATGCGACGGGCTCGGATGCCATGGATCCCATGACATTGGCCACCCGATTGGAAGAGAGCGCCCGCAGGGCTCTTGGTTCCCTCCCCGATCTTTGGCACTTCCACAACCATTCGCTGGGGAAAAACCCCTCCCTTCCGGCCGCGGTTTCCATTCTCGCCGAAAAAGGGTTTTTCCTGCTTCTGCATCCTCACGACTTCGCAGAGGACGGACGCCCGGAAAACTACAAAGCCCTTCGTCCTCATTATTCAAGGGCTTATCCGACAGGTAATCGAATCGCCTACGCAGCCCTCAACCAGCGAGACCGTGGGTTCCTCAAGGAAATGCTTGAGGAAAGCCCAAGCAAAGTCCATCTACTCGCCAACTCAATCCCTCCCGCCAAGGAGCAGGAATTCCCCGAAAACGGTATCTCGTTACCCGAAAATCTTTTCCTGTATCCGGTTCGAGCCGTTCGCCGAAAGAATCTCGGGGAACTGGCCCTGCTGTCCATCCTTCATCCGGAAAAGCATTTTGCCAACAGTTTGGGTCCAACGAATCCAAACTTCAGGAAAAACTTCGATTCGTGGAAAGCCTTCGCCAAGCGCGGCAATCTCAACCTTAGCTATGCTTTGGCCGAAACCTGCAAAACCTCGTTTCCGCAGATGGTCCGCCACTCTCGGGGTATCGTCACGACCAGCGTCGCCGAGGGCTTTGGGCTCGGTTTTCTGGAACCTTGGACTTTCGGAAAAGGGCTTTGTGGGCGAAATATCCAGGAAATCACCAGTGATTTCGCCAAGCTTGGGATTGAACTTGGTCCTCTTTACGAACGCCTGGACGTCAGCGTCGATCTTCTCAACGACTCCTCCGAGCTTCGCTCTGCGATAGAGAATTCAATGCATAGGTTTTACTCAGCTTATGAAGTCGCTCTTTCTTCACATGCGGTCGAACAAGCCCAAAATGAAATCATCCGTGACGATTTTGTGGATTTTGGCAGGCTTGATGAAAATTTCCAGCGGCAAATCCTCGTCAATCTCTTGCATTCCGAAGAGCAAAGGTCGAACCTGAGAAACGCGTTTCCCTTGCGGCTTCCCAGTTCCTCTGAAATCTCAAAAAACAAAACGGTGGTGGAAAAGAAGTTTTCCCAACTTGAATATGGTCATCGACTTCATGCCATATACGAGGAACTTTTGCATGGTCGGGAGCCGGAGATTCGTTACGCGGATGGTCAAAAACTATTGGAAAGCTTTATTTGTCCCACCCGGCACAATTTGCTTAGGACCAGCTGACGGTTCATTCGGGTCGTAGGGAGATTCCTCGCCGGAAGCCCCTCCCCTAAAACTGCGAAGTCAAACGACTATTTCTTGCGCTTGGCTTCGTAGAGACGCTTTTCCTTCACTTTGACCGCTTCCTTGCCGATGCGGTCTCGGAGGTAATACATCCGGGCTCTCATCGTGATGCTCTCACGATCCACTTCGACTTTGTCGATCAATGGCGAATGTACCGGAAAAACTCTTTCCACCCCAACCCCAGAGGCAATGCGGCGAACCGTAAAGGTCTCATGAATACCAGATCCTTTCCGGGCGATAACGATTCCCTTGAATACTTGAATTCTTTCCTTGCCGCCTTCCCTTACCCTGACGTGGACGTTGACTCCGTCACCCACCTTGAAATGATCGCGTTTCTCTTGTACGTACTCACTTGTAATTTCTTCCAACAGTTGGTTGTTCATCTTGGTTTCCTCATTAATTCTTGGTTGCTTTCAATAAGTCGGGTCGCAGAGCCTCGGTTTTGTGAAGCCGCTGCTCTTGTCTCCATTTAGAAATTTCGTGATGATTGCCCGAGAGCAAAACCTCCGGCACTTTCATTCCCCTGAATTCGGCGGGACGGGTATATTGAGGGTAGGCAAGCATGCCGTCCTCGAAACTTTCATCAAAAAGAGATTCCTCTTCGCCCAACACCCCAGGCACTTGTCTGGCAACGGCATCGATCAACACGGTAGCAGGCAAGGCTCCGTTGGTCAGGACGTAGTCTCCGATGCTGACTTCACGATCCACCAGCTGATCCCGTACCCGCTGATCAATGCCTTCGTAATGACCACTGACGAGAAGCAAGTGCTGCGATTCGGAAAGCTCCCGAGCCAGGGCAGAATTAAGGGATTCCCCATCGGGAGCCATGTAGACGACGGTGGTGTTTGCCTGGGAGATTTCTTCGATTGCCTCGAACAAAGGTTCGGGTTTCAAAACCATTCCCGCCCCGCCGCCAAAAGGACGGTCGTCGGTTTCGCGGTGCCTGCCGGTTGCCCAGCGGCGAATATCAAGAGAATTGATTTCTAGAATTCCCCTATCGACTGCTCTTGCAAGTATGCTTTCTTCCGTAAACCCCTCGATCGTCTTTGGGAACAAAGAGAGGACGTCGAAACGCAAAACCGGGCTTTTCATGCGAATCATCGGTTGAGGGAAAAATCATATTTTCAGAGAGGGAGAAAAAATTACGAATCTTTCTTCTCCTCTTGCTCCGAAGCATCCTCCTCGGCTTCACCAGACTGCTCCTCTTCTTTGGATTCTTCTTCCTCAGCGGGAGTCTCTTCCTCAGCGGGAGTCTCTTCCTCAGCGGGAGTCTCTTCCTCAGCGGGAGTCT
>JAYOEB010000013.1:13282-26658 GCA_038116775.1 Opitutia bacterium
CTTCCTCAGCGGGGGCTTCCTTGGCTTCCTCAGCGGGGGCTTCCTCAGCGGGTTGCTCGGGCTCGCTTTGACTGGTTACGTCGGCAGCGATTTCCTCCGTCTCGTTCTCTTCCTTGGAAACTTCGTCCTGACCTTTTTGCTCTTCGCTCGAATCTCCTGAAACGGTCTCTTCGACGACAGGAGCAGTTTCAGCTTTGGTCTTGCGATTGCGCTTAGCTTCGGCGAGCTTGTCGGCCCGAGCCAGCCAATCTTCGGGAGAAAGTCTTCCCTGACTGATCAGACTTTTCGCCGTGTCGGTGGGTTGAGCTCCGACTCCCAGCCAATGATCGATTCTTTCAAGCTTGAGGTTCAACTCCTCTTCGCGTTTGTGAGCCTGAGGGTTGTAGGTCCCCAAAACTTCAATGAACTTTCCGTCACGACGGGATGTGGATGGCGCCACCACCATACGGTAGAAAGGAGCGTGCCGTGCGCCATGTCTCTGCAAGCGAATCTTAATCATAGTAGTTATCGAAAGGAATTTGCGGAAAATTCGAATAAAAGGAAAAAAAAACTAAAAATCAGTCGAGTTGTCAACGCCAAAGGGGGCTTTGAGACGCGTTGATCAGGTCGAAATTCGCTTGCGTTCGTTTCTACCCGTGAGCGGATCGCCTTGGGGTGATTTAATCGGAGATGCTTGAAAATTTAAAACAAACGTTTAAAATACCATCCTCATGCCATTCGCCAAAAGACCAAATCCTCCGAAACGCTCGGATCTGACGAGAAAGAGACTTCTTCGAACCACCGAATTTCTCTTCGCCAATCGTGGATTCGGCGGACTTACCCTCAGGGAAGTCGCCCACAGGTCTCAAACCAACTTAGCGTCTGCCCACTACCATTTCGGATCGAAGGAGGCCATGGTCCTGGAAATGCTTGAAGCTCGCGTCAAACCAATCAACGAACTGCGTTTGGCTTATCTCAGGGGAGCTCGCCAACGGGCAGGCGACGGTCCTCTCACTACCCGGGAAATCATCCGGGCTCTGATTTTGCCGGTTGGCGAACAAATCGCCAAAAGTTCCCATGACTGCAAGATTCTCGCCCAACTCGTGGCCCGCACCTTCACCGAACCTGCAAATTTCATCCAAACCATGCACCGAAAGTTTTTCGGCGAGTTGTGCGAGACTTTCATCGACGAACTCCGTCGAGCCCATCCGAGGGCGAGTGAGGAAAATCTCTACTGGAACTTTCACTTGTCCATTTCTTCCATGCTCGGCGCCTTGGCCCAACACCGAAGGCTCAAGGATTTTTCCCACGGCATCTGCAACGAAACCGATTTTCAGGCAATGGTCGAGAAACTGATTACCTTCGTAACCAATGGGTTCGAAGCTGGAATCTTACATTCGCAAGATGATGAATAATTCGATTGCATCCCTTTCGCTCCTCCTTCTTTGGTTCTTCTCGGGCTCCGGATGCTCGGTATCGAAGCAGGACAGAAGTCTCAAGGACGTGGCCTTGGAACCTCCCTCCCTGTGGTCCGTACAAGACCATAATTTCTCCGTTTCATCGGAAGAGCGCGAAAGGTACTGGTTGGAGTCCTTTGACGACCAACTCCTCAACGAGGCCGTATACACCGCTTGGAGCTCCAATCCCGAATTGGCGGCAAAGGCAGAACAGACTTTGGCCCGGGGTGAGGAAGCGGTCATTCTCGGAGCAAATCCTTTTCCTCAGGCAAACCTCGGAATCAATGCCTCCAGGAGCAAGAGAAACTTGATTGGCTTCAACTTTCCGAACGGCAGCACCTCCTTTACGAGCAAAAGCTTTTCTTCCGGCTTCAACGTTTCCTGGGAATTGGACTTGTGGGGCAAGTCGAAAAGTCTGAGAAACTCGGCTCAGAAAAAATTCGAGAGCGCCCAAGTTGAATTTGAAGCTTCCCGCCTTTCGGTGGCAGGTCAGGTGGCGAAGACTTGGTACTCTATCGCCGAAAGCGAACTGCAGCTTGCCTTGGCCAGACGAATGACCGAAACTTTCGAAAAAAACCATCTTTTCATCAGCAACAGGTTCGCCAACGGACTGGCAAGTTCGCTGGAGGATGATCTTGCTTCCAGCGCTTTGGCAAGCTCCCGGGCAATGGAGTTGGTAAGAGTCAGGGCCAGAGACAAGCTCTCCAAGGAACTGGATGCCCTACTGGGATATTACCCTCAAGCAGGGGGCGACCGAAACTTTTCCAAGGACTTGCCGGACTTGGGACCAAGACCCTTCCCTCCCCCCCCGGCTCAAGCCCTCGCAGAGCGACCGGACGTGCAAATCGCCGAACTGCTGCTGGAATCGAGCGGTTATGAGCTCACTGCGGCAAAGATGAGCTTGCTTCCCTCGGTTTCGCTCGGCGGCGGTCCGGGCAGCCGTTCCGAGGAATTCGAGGATTTGCTTGACCGAAGATTCAGGACTTGGGAAATTTCGGGAGGAATTTCCCAACCGATTTTCAACGCAGGGAAATTGCGGGCCAACGTTCGTAGGGCTGAAGCCATCCGCAAGTCAGCCGAAGCCAATTATCGGGCGACCGCCTTGCTCGCCTTCACCGAAATCGAAACGCTTCTGGCAAACGAGGAATTCCTAAGCCAAGAGAGCATTTATCTGAAGAAGGCCGCCGAAGCCGCCGAATCGGCCGCCCGCGCCAGCTGGGACCGCTACCAGCGGGGAGTGCTTGGTATCTTCGATACTTTGGAAAGTCAGCGACGGACCTTTGAGGCCAAAAGTCGCTTGCTTACCCTCGGCAAGGAAAGAATCTTCAATCGAATCCACTTGTATCTCTCTTTGGGCATGCCCGCCCTACCCACCGAACCATGAAAAAAACTCTCTTTCCCATTGCCATACTCGGATGCTTGATCGCCCTCACATGGCATCTGATCACAATGCGTCCCGAACCCGAGGCTAGAAAAGTAACCCGCAAGGTTCCCTTCGTCGAAATCATAGAAGCCAGAAAAACCTCAATCCGTTCATCCATTCGAACGCACGGAACGATCCGTCCGCGTACCTTGACGACCTTGATTGCCGAAGTCCCGGGAATCATCAAGGAAGTGGCTCCCTTTGAAGATCTGCCCTCGAACAAGGCCAACTTCAGGGCGGGAGGATTTTTTCGCGAAGGCGACTCGCTCTTAAAAATCGAAGACCTTGATTTGAGAACCATCGAAGCGGAAGCTCGAGCAAACCTGAGAAGGGCCCAATTGCAACTGATTCAAGAGCGGGAGCTTGCCAAGCAAGCGAAAGTCGAATGGGGGGACCGAGACTGGAGACTAGCCTCGGACCTCGTCAAGCGCGTTCCCCAAATCCTGAAGGCGGAGGCGGAGACCACGGCGGCTCAGGCTCGGCTTGATCAAGCCACTCAAGATTTGAATCGCTCCAGGGTGCGGGCGCCGTTCGAGGGTAGAATACTCAGGACCATGGCCGACGTCGGCCAACAAGTTGGAGCCGGAGCCTCGGCTGCCCTCGCCGAAGTCTATGCTATCGACTCCGCGGAAATCGACCTTGCCCTAAGCCCTTCGGGCTTGGGGTTTCTGGGGTTCTCGGACGGATTCACACAAGACAATGGTCCGCGGGTTGCAGTCAACGTATTGAATGCTGAGGGAAAGGTCATGCATCAAGGGTGGTTGGATCGTTCCGAAGGTGTCGTGGATCCGAAGACTCGGCTCACCAATCTCGTAGCGAGGGTGAATCATTGCTTGGCCAATCCCTTCGCCGAGCCACCCATCCAGGCTCCCCTGACCCTTGGTCAATTCGTTCATCTCCGGATGCTAGGTTCCGAGGTAAAGGTCTTTCTGATCCCGGAATCCGCCTTTCGAACTCAAAATACCTTGCTGATCGTTGACGACGAAAACAAGTTGCGGACAAGGGAAGTTTCGGTCGTTCACCGGGCCAATAAGGAGGTTTGGGTAAGAAATGGATTGAAGGATGGGGAAAAGGTTTGCACAACCCCCATGGAGATAATCTCCGAGGGCATGGACGTCCGGGTGGTGGGCGACGAGGCCGAAGACTCCAACGAAACGAAGCCATGATCTCTTGGTTTGCCAGAAACGGCGTTGCCGCGAATCTCCTGATGGGGATCATTCTGATCTCCGGCTTTTTCTCCATCCGGTCGCTGAAAATGGAATTGTTTCCTGACTTTGATCTGGATTTGGTGACGATTTCGGTGCCCTACCCGGGAGCCGCCCCATTGGAAGTTGAAGACGGCATTTGCAAACAAATTGAAGAAAAGATATGGGATCTTGACGGCATCAAGGAAATGATCTCCTTCGCTCGGGAAAACGTAGGCGTGGTAAGCGTTCAAGTCGAACGGGGCAAGGACGCCAAGTTATTGGCTGATGAAATCAAGGTGCGGGTAGATTCGATCATCAATTTTCCAGAAGAAGCGGAAAAACCCATGGTGGAGGTGGCTACGCAAAAACGGATTGTACTGGCCGTCGCGATCCACGGGAAAGCAGATCCCAAGTCTCTTCGAAAACTAGCCGACAAAACCTTGGACGAGCTGACCAATCTGCCTGGCATCACCCAAGTTGAAATTTCGGGCATCAGAAAACCCGAAATCGGAATTGAAGTCTCGGAAGACTCACTGAGGGAGCATGGCATGAGCTTTGATCAGCTCGCCTCCTCCCTCAAGAGAAGCTCGGTGGACATTCCCGGAGGGGTCGCCAGAACTTCTTCCGGCGAAACTCTTCTTCGATCAATGGGAAAGGCCCGGAGCGGCAAGGAGTTCAACCAGCTTGTAGTGATGACCAGCTCCAATGGGTCCAACTTGAAGCTCAGTGATTTGGCATGGGTAAAGGACGGTTTCGAAGACAAGGTCCTGTACACTGAATTTGCCGATGAGCCCGCCGTCACCTTGAGAGTCTTCCGCGTTGGCAAGCAAAGTCCGTTGGATATTTCCAACAAGGTCGGCGCTTACGTGGACTCCGTCAACCCCAGTCTTCCGGAAGGGTTGTCGATGACGATTTGGAAAGACCGTTCCTTTTACCTAAAGGGGAGATTGGAGATGATGGTGCGAAACGCATTTCAGGGACTTCTACTGGTATTTCTCGTCCTCTCGCTTTTTTTGCGTCCGTCCCTTGCGGTTTGGGTGGCGTTGGGCTTGCCGATTTCCTTCATGGGGGCCTTCGCCACCATGGGGTTGGTTGGAGCCTCCATCAACCTAGTCTCCCTCTTCGCTTTCATCGTGGTTCTGGGAATCTTAGTCGACGACGCCATCGTGGTGGGCGAGTCGGTCTACACTTTGGGATCCAAGGGGGAAAAGCCCCTGAACGCATCGATCAAAGGCACTCATTTGGTGGCCATGCCGGTTACTTTTGCCATCATCACAAGCATGGTGGCCTTCGTACCCATGCTTTTTCTTCCGGGATGGCTGGGCAAACTGATGAAAGATATTCCGCTGGTAGTCATACCCGCCCTCTTTTTCTCACTCATCGAGTCCAAGTTCATCCTGCCCTACCACCTCAGCCTTTGCAGGTTTGAACGACTTCCCAAGAACCTGCTCTCGAGGCTGCAAAACAGAATATCCCTGGGACTGGAAGCCTTCATCGACTTTTACTACCAGCCTTTTCTGAAAAGATGCATGGAATGGAGATACCTTACCCTTGCAACCTTCATGGGGCTACTGTTCGTTACTTTCGGGTTGATTATCGGCGGCCACGTCCCCAGCATCCGCGGAGTCCCCCCGGTACCCTCCGACTACATATCGGTCAAAGTGTCCATGCAGGACGGCGTGCCCGCGGAAACAACCGAAAAAGCCCTCCTTGAGGTGGAGCGGGCTCGATTGGAGGTGGTCGAGTTTCTGTCGGAAAAAAATGAGCCCAATCCTTTTCGCCACGTAATGAAGACCATGGGCGCCCAGCCCTTTTCGGGAGGTCCGAAAAGTTCATCCAATATCGTCACCGGATCCAATATGGGGGAAATAAGCGTAGAGCTCATAAAATCAGAGGATCGCACGCGGTCGGCTCCTCAAATTTCCGCTCTCTGGCGGGAAAGGATCGGTCCTCTTCCGGGGGTCAAGGAAATGTTCTTTGGGGACGTCGCCGCGGGCGGCAGCCGGACAGCCATCGATATCGAAATCGCCGGTCACGATCTTGAAAAGATGAGCGAGGCCGCGGAACGACTGAAGTCCAAGTTGGCCTCTTACAACGGTCTTTTCGACGTATCCGATACCTATTCCGGCGGAAAGAGGGAAATGAAAATCAGGCTGAAGGCAAACGGTCGCTCGCTCGGTCTCACCCAAACGGACTTGGGCAGACAAGTACGGCAAGCGTATTATGGAGAGGAAATCCAGCGCATACAAAGAGAACGCGACGAGGTGAAGGTTATGCTTCGATATCCTTTGGAGGACCGCAAGAGTCTGAACGCTCTTTCCAACTTGAGGGTTAGAGCCCCCAATGGGGTCGAGGCTCGACTTGAGGAAGTGGCTTCGATCGAACTCGGTCAGGGTTATCCGACCATCAAACGCTCCGACCGGGCCCGAATCATAAACGTTCAGACTTCCGCGGATAAGGTAGTTGCCAAGGTACCCCTGATCGAAAAGGATTTGAGCGATCACTTTCTTCCCTCGTTGAAGGAGGAATTTCCCTCTTTGCGCTTTTCCTTCGTGGGAGAGAAAAAAGAACAAGATGAGAGCGATTCGGGCCTGGCTCAGGCGGGAGGCATTTGCCTGTTCGTCATTTACGCTTTGCTTGCGATCCCATTCCGTTCCTACCTGCAACCCTTTTTAATCATGTCTGTCATTCCCTTCGGTCTCATCGGAGCGGTTTTCGGACACTATTTGTTTGGTCTTCCCCTCAGCCAGCTTTCACATTTTGGACTCGTCGCCCTCACTGGAGTTGTCATCAACGACAGCCTCGTTTTAGTCCACTACGTTAATCAACGCTCCAGGGAAACTTCCATCTTCGACGCGGTTCGCCTAGGGGGAGTGGCTCGATTTCGGGCCATCCTGCTGACTTCATTGACCACCTTCGTCGGCTTGCTTCCCATTCTTTTCGAGCGAAGCCTGCAGGCTCAATTCCTCAAACCCATGGCAATCGCGATAGGCTTTGGAGTTTTGTTCGCGACCTTCATCACTCTTTTGATGGTGCCCTGTCTTTACCTGATTTTGGAGGACCTGAAGTCATTAACCAGAAAAGGCCTTGCCGCCTTGGGGGTGTCGGTTGCCCCGCAAAATGCGTCGAAAAAATTGGAAGAAGGGCTTCCCTAAGCCTTTTCCCCCACTCCTAAAATCGTTTCAAAAAAAGGCTCTTCGCATTCTTTGGCCACGATTTCCACTTTGACCCGATTGAATCCGACTTCCCGCAACATTCTGTACAAATCGTTCTCCCCGAAGCCAAGCCATTGATCTTTGTATAGCTCGCGGGCCTTCTCGAAAGAATGTTTTTTCAAATCGATCACGACGATTTGTCCGCCGGGTTTGAGAATGCGGAAAGCCTCGGACAGGGCTTTCTCCGGATGTTGCGCATGATGCAGGGATTGGCTCAACAAAGCCAGATCAACTCCGCTGGAAGGAAGAGGGACCTTCTCGATGTCTCCTTGCTTGTAGATCAAGTTGGACAAACTCTTCTTCTTGGCTAGCTCGAGACCGATACGGACCATGCTTTTGGAACTGTCGATGCAATAAACTTTCTTGGCCTTTTCCGCGAGAAGTTGAGAAATCGTCCCCTCCCCGGCTCCAAGATCCGCGATCGTGATCCGAGGAACCAATCGTAATAGAAAATGCCCGATGGCCTCCCAGGATCTTCCCGGCACGTAATGCTTGCCCAATCTTTCCGCCACCTCGTCGAAATATTTTTCACTTTCCCTCCTTCGCCTTTCCAATACTCGCCGCAACCCGGTTTGATCACTGGTCCAAAAGTCCTCATCCGAGTCCTCCGACAATGCCACCCGAATGAGATCGCATTTCAAGGATTTGCCCAGATTGAGGGTATAGAAGGTTTTTTTTCCATCCTTTCGATCAACGACCATTTCGTTTCTTCGCAGAAGAGAAAGATGAGAGGAAATTCTAGACTGTCCCATTTCCAGAATCTCCTGCAACTCAGCGACTGAAAGTTCTTCCTTGGCAAGCATTCGAAGCATTCGTAACCGGGTACTGTCGGAGAGAAGCTGAAGTAATTCGGTAATCTTCATACTTTTGTATCCCTCAAGATTGAAATGAGCGACGGGAATGGCAAACGAAAAGGACGGAGACCGTCCCGCTCCGGCGCGTGCGGCGGATGACTTCCTCTTACTGAGAATCCACCCAGCGTTTCAGACCCTCGATCTTCCAGCTTTGCACGTTGCCTTCCACCTCAGTCTCGACGAGATCGCCGACCCGTTTGCCCAAAAGACGTTGACCGAGAGGAGTAAGGTAAGAAAGCACGTCGTTATCCGGATCGCTATCCCATGCTCCCAAAATAACGTATTTCTGGGTTTCGCCCGAGTTGGCGTCGCTCAGATTGACTAAGGTGCCTATACCGACCGAATCACTGGGGGCGTCCGAGAAATCAGTGGGTTTCGCTCGCATCAGGTCAGTCTGCAATTCGGCTTGTCTGGCCAGAAGAACTTTTTGCTCGTCCTTGGCCATTTGATACTCCGCATTTTCGCGAAGATCGCCCAATTCACGAGCCGCCTCGATTGCCTGCGAGTTGGCGGGGATCTTTTCCTTGTTCAAGACGTCCAAGTCGTTCAATTTCTTGTCGTAGCTCTTCTGGGAAACGATGAGGCTGTCATCCGTAACTTGCGAAGCCGACCTGCCTTTGTCCGAAGAAGATCGTTCGCCGTCCACCATCTCTTGAATTTCAGGATACCTTTTGATGAAGCGAGCGAGCAGAGATCTTTTGCTCAAATCTTCGAAGCCCGGGTTAAGCAGCAGGGCTTGGGCCAGATCCTTGGCGTTTTCGGAAGTTCCCTGATCCAAAATCGCAGGAAGCAACTCCCTGTCGTCGACCAGGATTTCAGCAAGTGGAATGCGCCGAGTGGATGCATTCTGCAGGGATTCGTAATCTATGGCGGAAAAAACCGCAGTCAGCAATCGAGGACCTACCAAAGAAGACAAGAGTTCCTTGAACTTCGCAAGCTCCCGAAACTTGAGGATCCAGAGTAAGACAGGGGCCCGAAGATTTTGCTCGTCCAAGCCTTGATTCAAGGATTTGAGAAGTAATTTGGATTCGCTCTGATCAACGAGGAAATGGGCGCACTCCCCGGAAAACTTGAAGCTCGTATTCTGGAGAAGAAGCACCACCTGTTCCTTCCAGTTATCGGGGTAGACGCGAAACATCAGATCAAGAAACCTGCGATGAAATTTCGTCGGCAACTGATCCGCCAAGCCCGGCAAATCCTCCTTGCACTCTTCAAGAATCGAGGCGGAAGTAGGTTCTAATTTTTCGACGTCCTCCTCCACGTCTCGAGCCAAGTTGTTCCGCACCCAAATGCCATAGAGCCTTTCTGCCTGACTGAGGTTGCGAGCTTCCATGATCGCATGCGTCAGGTCATTCAGGACTTGAGGCAGATCCGCCTGCAAATCTTCTTTTTCCGCCGACAAGTCGAAGAGCCTTTCGGCAAGAATGATCTTGTGAGCGGATCTTTTCTCGTCAAAGAAATCCTGCAGAATCTCTTGCTCCGGCTTGACTGGTTCGTCCCGCAAGACGTATGGCTCAGATTTCTTATTGGGCACGGCGACGCGGGGGTCCTTAACCAAAAGCTTTTTGGTAGCGGTCCACCATTTTTTCCCTTTGATGGGTCCCATTAGAAAACTCATCACCCTTTCGATTTCGCGGCTCTGGGCGCAGCCGTCTTCACAGTTGGACAAAATATCTATGATCAGGTCCACCGGTTCCTTTTTGGCCACCGCTTCAATCTCCTGGGGATTGGAACGATGCTTGGTCAAGATATGGTCATCGGCGAGGACTTCGAGCTTGTCCACGCAAAAAACCGGATCCATGGCATGTCCCTTGCGGTCTTCTTCTTCAAAATCAATCAAGAGCATGCCGCGATCTTGATCAAAGCTGGAAATCTGACCAAAGCCCCAACTACGATGGATGCAGTACGCACCCTGCTTCATTGCCTCCAAGGCAGGACGTGACGATTCAAGGGAGGGATCTTTTTCGATCAGCCGATCGATGACTTCGGGATTCATTCAGCAGTTTAGGTGTTTTCGTTTGTTTGTCTGGATTAGGTTCGAAAGGACAATCCTATGAATTCTAGGATTTTTGGCGAGTGAAAAGCTCTCGTTGTTCAGGCTTTGGCTCTTTCGATTTTCGGCCTTTCGATTCTGAACATGATCAAAAGCGGAAAAATCAAGAGAATGGCTCCGAAAACGTAAGAGATTTCGGAACCGAAAGCATAGTAGGCAAGTCCGGCAAGCATAGGACCACAAGCTCGAGCCATGGAACCGGAAGAACGAAAGATTCCCAGATGAAACCCTTGATCGCCATCTCCGGAATGAAGTGAGGTCAATGCGGTAAGAGTGGGGCTGATGAGAGCCACACCTGCGGACATCAGAAAGAGACCAAGGTAAAAAAGCGGGGTTTCATCGGATTGTGAAATGATCATGAAGGCTGTGAAGCCCAAGACAATGCCAATCAGGGCCATATTCTTTTCGCCGATCCTACCGACGAAGGTTCGCACAAAGAAGCCTTGGACGAAAATTAAGGTAAGGCCAATCAGGATGAACATATTTCCCAAGTCGACCGGGCTGTAGCCAAATCTCTCGACCGCCAGAAAAGTGAGCGTAAATTCCATGCCGCTGAAGGAAATCATGTAGAACAAATAGACTAGGCAAGTGTCGCGGACGTTGGAATTGGCGACTTCTCCAAGTTGAAAGATCCCGGATTTCGCCTTGCCTTTGGACTTTCTTTTTTCAGCAAGCAGCGTTTCCTTGAAAAAGAAAAAGATCCATAACCAGTTCAGCAAGGCCAGCGAAAGACTAATGATGGCGGCGGCGGAGAAAGGATTGAGCGCGAAAGTAGCCATGCTGGGGTCGGCAATCGTGACGGTGGATGCATATCCTCCCAAAGCCGGTCCCAGAATAAAACCGAGACCGAAAGCTATTCCGACTAAGGCCATTCCCTTGGATCTGCTCTCGCGAGAAGTGACGTCCGCAATGGCGGCCGTGGCCACGGATAGATTTCCGCTGGCTATTCCTCCAATCACCCGAGAAAAGACAAGAACCCAAAAATTGCCGGCGAATATCCACAACCCATAGCCAAATGCAGTTCCTGCCAAGGTGTAGATCAAAACCTTTCTTCTGCCCAGATAATCCGAGAGCCTTCCCCATATGGGGGCGAAGACAAACTGAAGGACCGCGTACAAAGACCCTAGGGCTCCGCCGAAAATCACGGTTTCAAAGCGAAAAACGCTTTGAGGATCCGAGCCGACGAATGACAAGGATTGAACGCCTGCAACCAAATCCGTAACGATGCCTCCTCCGGAGTGGGCCTCTCTCTCCAGGTAGTAATCCAACATTTCGGGAAACAGTGGAAATAAAACGGAAAAACCGACCATGTCCAAGAATATGGTCAGAAAAACCACTCCGAAGGTAGACTTTTTTCCCTTTTCGGAAATTTTCGGATCTGCGTTCATTCCGCTTTGGAGAGTCAATTTTGCTTGCGCGAAAGTTTTCGCAAAGCTTCCAAGACGTTTGCGGGCACCAAGCCCGTCTCCCTTTTCCCAAACAAGTGGACTTGTTTGATCAACTGCGAACTGGTGAAGAAATACTTTTGGTTGGGCATTAGGAAAATCGTTTCAATGTCCGAATCCAAATGACGATTCATCTGGGCCATCTGAAATTCATACTCGAAATCCGAAACCACCCGCAAACCCCGAATCAATACCTTGGCGCCCCTCAGGCTCGCGTAATCTACGAGCAAGCCATCGAAAGATTCAACCTCGACGTTTTCGAAGGCATTCAAGTTCTCCTTCAAGAGCCTGATTCGGGTTTCCAAATCAAGTAATGTTTTTTTTCCTGCATTGCCCGAAGAAACAGCAACGATTACGCGCTCGAATAATTTGCTCGCCCGCGAAAGCACGTCAAGGTGACCATTGGTGACTGGATCGAATGTTCCCGGATAGATTGCTAGAACCATAGGAGATTCATACTTATCATCCCTTTTCGATACGTCCATCCTCAAGCACGCTCCCCTTGAGATTGCCAAGTTCCGCAAAAAGAATTAGAAGGGATCAAAGCGTATGAATCTTCCCAATTTACTTACACTTTCAAGAATTCCGTTGATGCTGATCATCGTTGTTTTGCTTTACCTAAAGCCCGAATCGACAATTCCTTGGTCCAGAACCCTGGGACTCGGACTTTTCCTCTTTGCGGCTCTCACCGACTGGCTTGACGGATGGATGGCGCGGAAATTCGGACAAGTATCGGAGTTTGGAAAATTCATGGACGCTCTCTGCGACAAGGTTTTGACGCTTGGGATGTTTACCAGTCTTTTGGCTTTCGGTCTTCTTCCTCTCTGGTCCCTGTTCCTGATACTCTTGATTCTTTCCCGAGAGCTTTTAATCACAGGTCTCCGATTGGTTGCGGCGGGCAAGGGAAAAAACTTAGCCGCCGAAAAAGTCGGCAAGCTCAAGACCGTCGTGCAATTATTGTGCATCACGCTCGCCTTGTGCCAAATTGCCCTGAAGGATGATCTGGCTGTCTTACTCTCTGAAAAAACCGTTCGAACGCTTTACGAAAACCTGCAGATTTGGACAAACCTGACTCTCGTGATAGCCACATTGGTTACAGTTGTTTCCGGGGTCATTTATTTGATGAAATATTGGCGTTTCTTTTTGGACGAAGAAAATTAGATGTTTGACTCGCTCATCCTTCAACTCGCTACGCTCGGACCTATCGGCAAAAAACTGCCCGCTCCCGGTACCTTTGGCTCATTGGCGGGCATTGTCTTTTTCGGACTCTTGGCGAACGGTCTTCAATTCGAAGCGCAGTTCATCACAATCCTTTTTATTCCCTTGATTTTGATAGGGGTTCCGATTTGTTCGCAAGCCGAAAGAATTCTCGGGCTTGAAGATCCGAACACGGTAGTTTGGGACGAATTCAGCGTGATCCCCCTCATTTTCGTCTTCCTGCCCGATCATCTCCTGCAAAGTTCATTCCTCTCATGCCTGATCTGGCTTTCCTTGGGCTTTTTGCTCTTTCGTTTTTTCGACGTTCTTAAACCACTTGGAATCAAAAACCTACAAAAACTTCCCGGTGGTCTGGGCGTTATGGCCGACGACTTGGCCGCCGCTCTTGCAAGCGCCGTCATCTTGTCTGCGGCCCACACTTTTTCTTTGTCTTTTTTTTAAAATCTCACTCTTATTACCTACACCATGATCAACGCCGAAGAAAATGAAGATTCCACTCCCTACAGCTTCGTGCTTGAAGTCTCAAACAAGATGGGCATCCACGC
>JAYOEB010000014.1:0-26015 GCA_038116775.1 Opitutia bacterium
CGAGGAATGCTCATTACGTTACCCGACATCAGATTTGTGGAAATAACGTTCCCTGGTACATGACCAATACCTCCGAACCCCATGCGGATGATATGTTGGTGCAGGCAGCCAGTCCGGTTTCCTTTGACTGGATGGTGAAGGGAGTTTGTGGTCTACGGAACGTTCCCACGATGATGGACGAAGTTGAAGCGGCTCAGCCTTTTGGGTCCTTCTTTGCCTTTGCCGAATTGGAGGACCTGCCTTGGGTCGAAACGACTTCATCTGCTTTCCGCGAAGCCGCGGAAAAAACCGATGGACCTGCTAAGCAAGCTCTGCTTGCTGGTGCTGATGCTCTCGCCTCAAACAATGACGTCTGGGGACGAAACGTGGAAGAAGCCCTGTACGAGGGATATGGCCTGACCCATCCGCTCAATCTCGCTTGAATCAATTTGAATCTAAAAATACAAAAATTATGAGTTGGACGAATTTAGAAGGAAAAGTGGTAATCGTAACGGGCGGAGCCGCCGGCATAGGACTGGCGGTCACGCAAGGCTTCGTTGAAGTGGGAGCCAAGGTAATGATCGCAGACTTTGCGGAAGATGCCGGGCAAAAGGCGGCCGAGGAAGTCTCTCAAAAAGGAGCCGGCGAAGCGGCTTTTGCCCGTTGCGACGTGTCCAGTAAGGCGGACGTTGATTCTGTGGTTGCCCAGACAATTG
Source organism: Opitutia bacterium (assembly GCA_038116775.1). Taxonomy (GTDB): domain Bacteria; phylum Verrucomicrobiota; class Verrucomicrobiia; order Opitutales; family Seribacteraceae; genus Seribacter. Next base: position 696 of record JAYOEB010000014.1, read on the forward strand.
AAAAGTGGGGAACGGTGGATGCCTTAGTCAATAATGCTGGCATCAACGTTCCACGGTTGCTCGTGGATCCGGCCGGCAAGGAAGAGTTGACCGAGGAGGTGTGGGACAAAGTGTTTGCGGTGAACGTCAAGGGACAGTTCCTCTTTGCTCAGGCAGTTTCACGGGTATTCCTTCAACAATCCAAGCCCGGGGTGCTGATCAATATGTCCTCAGAGTCGGGACTCGAGGGCAGTGAGGGACAAAGCGTTTACGCCGCCACCAAGGCAGCCAACCAAAATCTCACCCGATCCTGGGCCAAGGAGTTGGGGAAGTCTGACATACGAGTGGTAGGAGTGGCTCCGGGGATTATGGAAACCACCGGTATGCGCAGCCTGGCTTATGAGGAGTCCCTTGCCTATACCAGAGGTATTTCGGTGGATGAACTACGGTCCAAGTACGGAAGCGTTTCCTCCATTCCCTTGGGAAGAAGTGGAAGACTATCCGAAGTGGCGGACCTAGTGGTTTACTTGGTTTCGGATCGGGCCTCTTATCTGCACGGAACCACCGTCAACCTTTCCGGAGGAAAATCCCGCGGCTAGCGGTTGGATCCATTTTGGTCGGCGACGGTCAACTCTGATCAGAAAAAATCGAACTGCTTGTAGCTCAAACTTTGAATCTCCATCGATGTCGCATATTGCTTTGGTGATGACATAGAGGGACGGGTCCAAAAAAAAGCACCGCCTATTGGCGGTGCCTATCAAAAGATTCTAGACCTTGCGGTCTGCATGCCTTTCCTTTACGGGCAGTATTTTATTATTTTGACGAAGGTGCAGAACTTATAGGTTAAATCTTTATGTCGACACCTTAGTCCTACTTTTTCCATTTGTCCAAAAATTTTGCAAAAAAAATTTCAAAAGGATGAAAGTACTTTGAAATGGGCGTTTGCAGCCTTTGAAAGACCATTGAAATCGTATCCACCTTCCAAGATGGAAAGGATTTTTCCGTGACAGAATTCATTGGCGAGATCACACATGATGCCGGTAAGCTTGGCAAAGTCATCATCATGCAGAGCGAACTGTCCGAGGGGGTCTCCGGCTCTAGAGTCGAATCCGGCGGAGATTAGGACTAATTCAGGTCGAAAGGCGTTCATTCGGCTCGTCAACTCATTGCCGAAGGCATTCTCCACGATTTCCCTTTCTCCGCTTCCGGCGGGAAGAGGGAAGTTGAGCGTGCTCCCCACTCCGGGACCCATGCCCGTTTCGTCCTTCGAACCGGTGCCCGGATACCATGGCGATTGATGAGTGCTCATGAAAAAGACGCTTTCGTCATCATAAAAAACGTCCTGGGTGCCGTTGCCGTGATGGACGTCCCAGTCGACGATGAGAATCTTTCCGACCTTATGTTTCCTCTGAGCGTAGCGGGCAGCCACGGCGATATGGTTGAAGATGCAAAAGCCCATGCCTTTGCTGGGCGTGGCGTGATGGCCGGGTGGGCGGGATACGCAAAATGCCCGGGACCATTGACCTTCAAGAAGTTGATCGATGGCCATGGTTGCGCCACCGGTGGCCAACTTGGCGACCGACCATGAATCAGGGCAAACGCTGGTGTCTCCGGTGGTCAACGACGAACGCCCCTCGAGAATATCCTTTCTGGCTTGCGATAAATAAGCTTTTTCATGAACCAGGCCAAGCCACTGCTCGTCTACTTCAAGGGGTTTCAGGACTGGACTGGAGCCAATCAGATTTTCACGTTTGAGGCCTTCGAACAGACGAGTCGCTCTTTGGGAGCTTTCGGGGTGGCCCTCGCCGGTCAAATGTTTTTCGAAGTAAGGATCGTAGACCAGCCCGCAACTTGGAATCATTGAATGAGTAGCTTCAATGGTTTTTCCGTTTCTCTTCTGAGACTAGTTGGTGAAATGCGGCGAATAGATGTGATGCGTCATTGGGCCCGGGAGCTGCCTCCGGGTGATACTGGACGGAAAATACAGGTAAATTCTTGAGCCGCATGCCGGAGACGGTTTGATCGTTTAAATTGAATTCGGTAACGATCGCACCATTATCCTCGAGTTTTTGCTGGTCGGAAGCAAACCCATGGTTTTGAGATGTAATGGAGACCTTTCCGGTTTCTACGTTCTTGACGGGCTGGTTGCCTCCGCGATGGCCAAACTTTAGTTTGAAAGTGCTGGCTCCGATCGCGTGAGTGAGAATTTGATGGCCTAGACAAATTCCGAAAATCGGAAAGTCGGGAAGGAGCTCCTCGACGGTCTTGTGAGCGTATTTCAATGCCGCTGGGTCTCCGGGACCGTTGGAAAGGAAAATTGCATCCGGATGGTGGGATCGGGCTTCCTCAGCCGATGCATCTGCGGGCAGCACGATCACCTCAAAGCCGTGTTTTTTCAAATTTTTGAAAATGGCCCGCTTGGCCCCGAAATCAAAGGCGACCAACTTATGGATTTCGGTGGGCCGCTCTTCGGTATTCAAGTTCGTGCCTTCCACGGTGAAGGAGGCGCTTTGTCGTCCCGTTTCGTCCCAAGTGTAGGATTCCGTGCAACTGACTTCCCTGACGAAATCCTGACCTTCGACTCCACTCCATTCTCTGGCCATTCGTAGGGCGTCTTCGTCACTAATGCCTTTGGTTGAGAGGCAGGCCTTGAGGGCCCCGTGTACCCGGATTCTTTTCGTCAGGGCTCTCGTGTCAATACCCTCTATTCCGGGAATCGAATTCTTTTTGAGGTAGGCGTCCAAGTCTAGATCAGCTCTCCAGTTGCTGACCACCGGACTCAATTCCCGCACCACGAATCCAGCGACTTTGGGCCCATCGGATTCTTCGTCCTCGGCGTTGATCCCGTAGTTGCCGATTTGAGGGGCGGTCATGGTGACGATTTGTCCGAAGTAGGAAGGGTCGGTCAGGGTTTCCTGATATCCAGTCATCCCGGTGTTGAAAACCGCTTCTCCGACGACTGTTGTCGATGCCCCGAAGGAGAAACCGCGAAAAACGCTGCCGTCTTCCAAGGCTAGAACCGCGTTTCTGATCTTTGGTTTGTGACTCATGCTTCGAATTTTTACATTTCTGAGCTAATGACTGATACTAAGATTGGCAAACTAGATTTGAAATTGGGCGCAAATATATTCCCAGTCATGAAAATCCTGATGAAAGTTTGACTATTTTCGGATGCGTCTCTAGCCACTATTGTTCATGGGAAAGACTGGTTCGCGATACGATAAGGACAAGACTAAGAACGTCGCTTTGATCAAGTGGTTGGATAAGATGGTTGAGATGTGCGACCCTCGGGAGGTCGTTTGGTGCGATGGATCCGAGGAGGAATGGAGGCGATTGTGCGGTCAAATGATCGAACAAGGCGCCATGATCGCGTTGAATCCCGACAAGCGTCCGAATAGCTACCTGGTCCGATCGGATCCTCGGGACGTGGCCCGCGTGGAAAGTCGCACCTTTATCTGCAGTTATGGAAAAGATGATGCGGGGCCGACCAATAATTGGGAGGAACCCCGAAAAATGAGGGCCAAGCTGAAGAGATTGTTTCGGGGGTGCATGGAAGGAAGGACTATGTATCTCATTCCCTTTTGCATGGGTCCTTTGGATTCCCCGATTTCACAGTTTGGCGTACAGGTCACCGACTCTCCCTATGCGGTTCTGAACATGAAGCTGATGACGCGCATGGGGGATCAGGTTCTGGAAAGACTGGGAGAGCGCGATTTCTTCGTTCCCTGCCTTCACTCGGTTGGTTATCCCTTGAAGGAAGGGGTGGAAGAGGTGCCTTGGCCATGTGATCCCGACAATACCTACATCGTGCATTTCCCCGAGCAGCGGACCATAGTTTCCTACGGAAGTGGATATGGAGGAAATGCCTTGCTTGGCAAAAAGTGCCTGGCTTTGCGAATTGCTTCCTGTATGGCCAGAGACAACGAGTGGATGGCAGAGCACATGCTGATACTGGGCGTGGAGGATCCGGAGGGTCAAAAGACTTACGTCGCGGGAGCGTTTCCCAGCGCATGCGGGAAGACCAACATGGCGATGTTGATTCCTCCTGATTCCATGAAGGGTTGGAAAGTTTCCACGGTCGGGGACGACATCGCCTGGTTGAAGCCGGACGAGGCAGGCAGGCTGAGGGCCATCAATCCGGAGGCTGGTTTTTTTGGGGTGGCTCCAGGAACCTCGTGGGAAACCAATCCGAACGCCATGGAATCGATGAGGGAAAATTGCCTTTTCACCAACGTCGCCCTGACGGATGACGGGGACGTCTGGTGGGAGGGATTGACGGAGGAAGCCCCGCCAAAATTAATCGACTGGAAGGGCCGTGATTGGACTCCGGACTGCGGGCGACCGGCAGCTCATCCGAACGCTCGATTCACTTCCCCCGCTTCACAGTGCCCAACCATTGATCCCGATTGGGAAAACCCGGATGGCGTTCCGATCTCCGCCTTTATCTTTGGTGGTCGGAGAATGTCCGACATTCCTCTGGTGTACCAGTCCTTCAACTGGAATCATGGAGTTTATCTTGGAGCAACCTTGGCTTCCGAGACGACGGCGGCGGCGGAAGGGGCCTTGGGCAATCTTCGGCGTGACCCGATGGCCATGATTCCTTTTTGCGGTTACAATATGGGAGATTATTTTCGCCATTGGATCAAAATGGGAAAGATTCTCAAGGAAAAGCCCCGCGTTTTTCACGTCAACTGGTTCCGGAAAGACAAGAACGGCAAATTTTTGTGGCCGGGCTTTAGGGAGAACATGCGGGTTTTGCGCTGGATCGTGGAGCGGTCCACGGGTAGGGGGCGTTCTCATGAGGGACCTTTGGGTTGGTCGCCCCGGAAACAGGATCTGGACTGGTCTGGCTTGGAATTTGGGGACGAGGAGTGGGCTGAACTTATGTCCGTCGATGCCGAAAGTCTTCGCATGCAAACTCTCCGCCACGAGGAATTGTTTCTGCAACTCTCCGAATTCCTGCCCAAGGAAATGCTTTTTGAAAGAGAATTGCTCGTCTCCCGGTTGTAGGAAAGATCAAGCTGGTTGCTTTTGGGACCACCTGTAGAAAATCGAGGAAAGTACGGCAACGGATACGATCATATTGGCCAACTTCATGAGCACGCCTCCGGTTTTCTGATCTTCCAGAGGGCTCAAATCAATGATCCGCTCGGCATAAAAATAGGTGTCGTAAAGCACTTCCTTGGAAAAGGTAAGGATGGCGAATATGGGAGTCTGACCAAGCATCAAGGCCAACACGTAAAGCATTTGGGGTCCAAAGGAGAGCGCGGGAATTATTTTGGAACGACTGCACAAGGGCCACCACATCAGCACGGAGGTGAAGAACATCGATAAGTGCTCCGACATGTGAAGGGTTTTGTCTCGGATGGCCGCTTCGTAAAAGGCCCCGATGTGCCAGAATGAAAACACGAGGGTGAAGAGAAGACCGGCGATGATGGGATGGGTCAGAAAGCGAAGAACTTTGCGAATGCCTGGGTTGCGACTGAGAAAGGAATCCAGGGTCTCGTGGGAAATGCCCAATAAGACGAACAGGGGGCTTACGTACATGAGAACGTTGTGCTGGATCATGTGGGCGAAGAACAGATAGTTTTCTCCCAACGGATCGAGCGGGGAACCCACCGCCAGGTAAAAAGTGATGATCCCTCCTCCGAACCAGCAGGCATGCTTGTACCGAAAGGACGAGGAAGGGTTGCGGACCGAGCGGATGGGCCCCATAAGAAGGGCATACGCCCAACAAACGAAAAGTAGTCCACCCACAAGGGCGGGCTCGGTATGCCAATGGCTAAGAGTGATGGGTGAGTTGGACATGCCCACTCATACTATTGGAAAAAAAGGAAACGAAAAGAAATCGGTTACTTGTTTTCCGTCCAAAAAGCTTCGGAGCGGACTTTGATCCGGAAGTCCTCGGTGGTGGCGGATTCAGCCAGAAGCGAAATGCGCGAACCTTCCACGAGTTCCTGATCAGTGGGAAAAAACTGGAGGAAAAAAGGATTTGCAGGTTTTTCAGAGTGGATCTCCACCGTGTCGGCTTGGGTGATTTTCCAAGTTATTTGGTGAGGTATCCCTTCCGCTTTCTCCCATTTTTCCTGGTTTTCGGCGAAAGTCTCCGATGAGGTATGATCAGCCTTGGATTCGTAGAAGGAATCTTCGAACTTGATGAAATCTCCCGCTTTGTAGGACGAACCCGGTTTCCAATCCTGGTCGTAGGCGCTGACTTCGAACTTTTCGATGACTGGGTGATTGTCACCCATGTAAATCACGGCAAAATAGGTACCCAGGGCAATCACCAGTCCCATCAGAAAAAGAACGGTGTTTAGAATCTTGTCCCATCGCAGGTGCATGAACCACCAAATCACCCCGATGAATTTGAGGACGGAAGTGGTGAAGAGAATGCCGATGATGTATTGGCCTTCGAAGGTTTGTACGTAAATGATGACGATTTCTATGCCCGTGATCGCCACGAGAAACATGGATAGATTAAAAAAGGTGAAGAAGCGCTTGCTTTCCTCTGCTACTGGGTCCTCGGAATGTCCACTCATGATGTCTAAAGAAGAAGGTAGAAAGTTAGAAGGCGTATTCCATCAAATACACGACGGGGAAGATGATGATCCAAACGATGTCGACGAAGTGCCAGTACAGACCGCAACATTCCACGTCCAGGGCATCGGCGACGCTCATTTTTCCGGTAAAGGAATAGACGAGCCATCCAAGCAACCAGAAGACTCCAATGGCTACGTGCGTGCCGTGCGTGCCGGTGAGGACGTAGAAGGTAGAGCCGAAGACGTGAGGTTCGCCGCGGTAGGTGGACAAGGTAAGTTCGTTACCGGCAGCGTGAACGAAGTGGGTGAATTCGTAAACTTGGCATGCCAAGAAAATGGAGCCAAATACAATCGTACCGAGAAGCATCCAACGCGTGCTGTTGAGGTTGCCCTTGTGAATCGCCGATACGGCTAAGGCCATGAAAAGAGAACTGGCGAGAAGAATGAAGGTACTGAAGGAAGTGAGCTCGATGTCGAAGACGTCGCGAATGTCCAGGTAATTGCTGCCGACGGTGGCGGAAATCTTACGATATATCAGGTGCGTCGAGATCAGGGTACCGAAAAACATGCAGTCGGATCCGAGAAATGCCCACATCAGGACTTTCTTGTTGGGGATACCCGTACTGGTTTCGGGTTCGTGGTGTTCGAGACTGTGGGCTGCTGCTTCGCTCATTGAATTTATGGTGAATTAAGAAAGTGAATTATTCTTCGTTTTCCTTGGGGAACAAATGATAGCCGCCCGGACCTTCGAGCGCCCAAAGAATAATGCCTACAATGAACACGACGCCCCCGGCAATGGCAACCGTGTAATCACGGGCTATTTCTCCAGCTGCGTCGATCGATTGATGAAAAAGCATGCCGAGCACCAATACGAAAAGACCAATCCCGGTGATCAGCGGACACCAGGAGCGGTCCGGCATATGAACCCCGTGGTCATCGAGAGGTTGTTTGGAGGAATGCTTGTCTTGGGAACCGTAATTGTTCTCCCAGGCCTGATCTCTTGCATTGATGATGGGAGTGCGGGCGAAATTGTATTCCTTGACGGGGGACGAAAGCGTCCACTCCAGGGTGCGGGCGTCCCATGGATTCTTCCCAGCTGGTTTCAATTTCTTATTGAAGAAGGAATTGATGAATTGGAGAACACCGATGGCGATGCCGACCCCCAGGACGAAAGCGCCGACGGTTGCAATCTGGTTCCAGGTTTCGAAGCCATGTCCTTCGTTGTAACTGTGGGTCCTGCGGGGTTGTCCGATCATGCCAAGGTAGTGCATGGGAAAAAAAGTTACGTTGAATCCGATGAACATGAGCGTGAAGACGAACTTGCCTATTTTCTCATTCATCAGGCGACCGGTCATCTTGGGAAGCCAAAAGTAGAATCCTGCAAAGAGACCGAAGAGAGCCCCGCCGATCAAAACGTAATGAAAGTGGGCGACAACGAAATAGGAATCCTGGTGCTGGGCGTCGATGGGTACCGATGAGTGCATGATGCCCGTGAAGCCGCCGATCATGAACATGGTGATGAATCCAAGGGCGAAGAGCATAGGGGTGTCGAATCGAATTCTTCCGCCCCACATCGTGCCGATCCAGTTAAAGATTTTGACCCCAGTGGGGATGGCGATCAGCATGGTGAGAATGGAGAAGGCGGAGGTGGCCACGATACCCATGCCGGTGGTGAACATGTGATGACTCCACACGGCGAATCCCATAAACCCGATGATTGCCCCCGAAAACACGATGAGACCATATCCGAAGAGGGGTTTGCGGGAAAATACGGGGATGACCTCGGAGACTATTCCCATGGCCGGCAGAATGAGGATGTAGACTTCGGGGTGTCCGAAAATCCAAAAGAGATGTTGCCAAAGGTGAGGTTTGCCACCTTCCAGAAAGTCGTAGAAATTGGTTCCGTAGGTACGGTCGAACATAAGTTCGGCCAAAGCTATGGTGATTGCTGGAAAGGCGAGGATGATGAGAAAACTCACGATCAGGGTCATCCAAGTGAAGAGCGGGAGGCGCATCATGGTCATGCCCGGCGCCCTCATGTTGATGATCGTGGTGATGAAGTTGAAGGAGGCGAGAAGGGAGGCAATGCCGAGAATTTGAAGAGAAAAAACCCAGAAGTCAGGGCCCATGTCGCCGATTACTTCGGCGAATCGGGTATCAGTCAAGGGGGCATAACCGAACCAACCGATGGCCGGGGAGCCACCTGTGAAGAACCAACTGAGATTAAGTGTGATTCCGCCGGCGATAAAGCACCAGAGGCTCAAGGTGTTCATTCTGGGAAAGGCGACGTCTCGAGCCCCGATTTGCAAGGGCATGACGAAGTTGAAGAAGGCGGCGCTCAGCGGCATGATGACCAGAAACACCATCGTGGTTCCGTGCATGGTGAACATCTGATTGTACTGACGGTTGGTCAGTACCTCCATGTTGTGATCCCAAAGTTGCGAACGAATAAGCAGAGCTTCCAAGCCGCCGATGATCAGAAAGAAAAGAGCGGTCAAACCATACATGAGACCGATCTTCTTGTGATCGATGGTGGTCAGCCAGTCAATGATGCCGGTGGTGTGCTGACCCGGGCGAGGGAAGACCTTGCTTTCCAATTTCGTATCGGTGTCGTGGGAGGCGTAGTCGATTGATTCTGTAGCCATTTTCGTAGTGGGTTGGAATTAAATTTGACCTAAGAGATATTCGATTAATTGGTTAACCTTGAGGTCGTCGTCCTCAAGTTGCCTGAGGGGGTGATTGTCGTCCACTCCTTCTCCGTTCCACATGAGGTTGCCGAATTTAACCTCGTTCGAGTTCTTGAGCCATTCGGCGAGATTTTCCTCGTCGTTTCTCATCCAACCCGCTGCCAAGGAGGTCCTGAGACCGAAAAGGGTGAGGTTGGGACCCTTGGCGCCTATTCCGGTCCGGTTTACGGCGTGACACTGTACGCATTGGAGGGAGGAAAACAATTGTTTGCCGATTTCGTAGTTATCCGAGTGAGCCGCTTTCCAGGACTTTTTGCCAAGGTTTGGGGCATCTCCCTTGGTTATTTTCCTTAGGGATCGGAATTCCCGGGTGGCGCCGTCGCCCAACGAGTCGTCCGCGAAGGTAACGATCGCGCCTTTGTCGTATTCCCGCTCGGGGTCATAGGCCGAGGGTTGGAGGTTTGGATTCTGGGAGTCTTGAAACTTGGAAACCCAAGAATCGAAGTCCTCGTCGGTTTGAGCAAGAGCCCGGAACGACATGTAGGCGTGGGAGTTTCCGCAATACTCCGCGCATTGACCGTAGAAGAGCCCGCCCACTGGCTCGAACTCGTCGGTAAATTTCTGCTTGGCGAATACGACTTGCCTCATTTTGCCGTCAAAGACGGAGGGCATGGCTTCTTCGGTGGGTTTGCCCGAAAGAATCTTTTCCTGATCCGCGATGAACCAAAGAAAATTTTCCTGACCGGGCATGAGATCCATCTTGCCGGCGAGTTTTGGAACCCAAAAGCTGTGGATGACGTCTTCGGTCCTCAGGTTGATGCGTACGGCTTTGCTGGCGGGAAAGACCAATTCGTTGGATGTTACGATTCCAAACTGGGGGTATTCGAAAACCCAAAAGAATCGTTTGCCGGTAACGTTGACCGTGATGGCTCCTTCAATCTGGGAACGGTCGAGATTTAGTTTCTTCAAGGTGGCTTCGTCGTTGGCGTCCGGAACGCGATTCAAGAGAACGACGCCTTGCAGGGTGGGGATTGCCAAAATCACCAAGATCACCGCAGAAGCCAATATCAAGGATGTTTCCACCTTGCTGTTGCCATGGGATTGAGGGGGTACTTCCATGGCCTCCTCCTTGTTTTTGGCCCGATACTTCCACAAGACGAAGAGGAGGCAACCGCCGACGGCGCAAAAGAGAAAGATGGTTATCCAAACGGAAAGCATGAAGATGTCGTACTGATTTTGGGCAACCAATCCTTTGGGATCGAGGGCTGATTGCTTGTGGTCGATGCGGGAGCAACCGAACAGGAAAAGGAGAACCAATGGAGCGAGGAGAAAGCGGCGTGTGAGATGAACGAATCTAATCATGAGACGAATTGGATGGTGAGATTTCAAAGGTAACGATCGATGACGAGGGCGGAAAAAAGCAAGGGCAGGTAGACGATGGTCACGAAAAAGAGCTTTTTGGAGTAGAGGTCCCGATTGGGGGAGAGGAAAAAGCGAACGGCGGGAAGGAACAGGTATACGGAAAGAAAAAGAGCCGAAAACAAATAGAAGCTGCCGGGCTTTGACTGATTGATTTCGACGAAATAGGGAGAGAAGACGAAGAAGGTCAGTACGACCGTGTAGATCAAACTTTTGAAGGAGAGAGCTTTGCCGTGTTCGTCGCCCATTTTATGGAGCTGAAAACCTCCTTTGCTGTAATCGGATCGGTGGTTCCAGGCAATGGCCATGAAGTGGGGAAGTTGCCAAGCGAAAAGGATCCCGAAGAGAATCCAGCCGTAGGCCGTGGGACCCCCTGCCGCAGCGACCCAACCAACGAGGGGTGGCAACGCTCCGGAAACGGCGCCGACTTCGATGGCCCAGGAACTTTTCTTTTTCAAAGGGGTGTAGAGGACCAAGTATATGATGATCGTGGATAGAGTCAGGAAAGTGGCCCATAGGTTGGTCCCGGACCAGAGCACGAGCAAACCAACCAAGCAAAGGGCAAGGCCGAAGCAGAAAGCGGAGCCAGCGGTAACGAGATTGGCCGGAATGGGACGTTTGCGGGTCCTGGACATAAGGGCGTCTTCCTTTCTTTCCATCCACTGGTTGAGGACCGCTGAGCCTGCGGCGGAGAGAGCGGTTCCAAGAGTCAGGCAAAGGAAAATGGTAAAGTCACTGCGAAAGGGGTCATGAACCAAATAACCGAGGGAAGCGGTGAAGACGGAGAGCAGACTGAGTCGAGGCTTGGTCAGTTCGTACAAGCCGTGTATGGAAATGCCACGGGATTCTCCAAAAGCGGGGTTGGTTTTGGCGGCGATGTCTTTTCCGATGTTCACAGGGTTTATCCTTCAGCTTATTAAAATGTATTTTGAGCTCGAGGCAAGCAAGGTGAATTAAAACTTATATTTCATTGAAAGCTGTGCTAATGACCCATGGTAGTGGCCTTAAAGTAAAGGGTAGCGGAATGCAGGCGGATTTTGATGAAATCACCGTTGCGGATTAGAAAATTCGCATGCCTTGGTGAGTATTTTTTAGCTTTCTAATTGCTTAGTCGACGACCCTGCATAAAATATCGGCGTGATTCTTAAGCTGAAGTCTGCCAAACCGTTCTTGTTGTGCGTGATCATTGGTCTCGTTTGGTCTTGCGGTCCCAATGAAAGGAACGACGCAATCGGTATCCTGCCGAATGGAGAAATTCGGGCAAAACTCGTTGACGCCGACGAAAACAAAAGCACGGTTGTGGTCGAGGCATTGCAGATGGGCCGGGATTTGGAAGTTACTTTCAGAAATTCCAACCTCAAGGGTTTGGAATTCGTGGTACAGCCCGGAGATTTTTCGCTTTTGAAGAATCACAAGATCTTCAGGGCCCGGCTTCAGGAAACCTTTTCGGGGAGCCTGGGCAAAACTCACCTGCTTTATTACGTTTGGCCGGATGAACGCGGCGAAAGAATTCGGCTCAACAACGTCAACCGATTGCTAAGGCGAGATACCTTGAGCATGGGGCAGGACGTCATCCGCACCGTTGGCGATCAAGTCCCTCCTTTTGCCCTTTACGATCAGGACGGGCAGGTCGTCACGTCCGAGTACTTCGACGGTTCGACCACGGTGTTGAATTTTATCTTCACCCGTTGTTCCGTGGCTGACATGTGTCCGGCCTCAACTCGAAAAATGAAACAACTGCAACAATTGGCCGCCAAGACAAAGATACCCTACGTACGGTTTTTATCCGTTTCCCTGGATCCGGAATTTGATTCTCCCGGCGTCTTGAAGACCTACGCCCGCGGTTACGATCTGGACGAATCAAACTTCAAGCTGGGTACGGCGAACAAGAAAGTCATCGACGACCTGACCAGGCAGCTCGGAATTTCGCGCAAAAAAGAGGACGGACAACCCTTGGACCACACCATGAGAACCATGATCGTGAATTCGAAAAGGCAAATCGTCTATCAAGTTCCGGGGAAAAGTTGGAGCGTCCGGGATTTTCTTTCCCGTTTGCAACCCAATCAAGGTTGATAATCCTAAGATCATGAAAGTTCTCTTGAGAAATTCACCTTTTGTCAGAGCCTTTTCTCTTTCCTTGCCCTTCGTTCTTGCCTACTTCCTCATTCGCTCGATTCCCGTCACTCCCTGCGATTTTCTGCACGAAGAATCCTACAACCTCGAAGGCGAGCTCGACTATTGCGGGCCGGGAGACTCGAATTTCGTCGACTTGTCCGTCCGCAAGTGGCCGATGGGGATAGATTTCAAGCCCATCGACGAACCTACCGCAGGCAAGCCCTGCAGGTTTGAAATCAACATCAGGCAATTCGACGGATCTCCACTCGGTCCCGACGACGTCGCTCTGAGCCACACCCGAAAAATTCATTTGTTGGCAATCAACGAAAGTCTCGGCGATTATCAACACATTCACCCCGAAGCCGATGAGTTGTTCGACGGTACCTGGAGGTTTGCGATGACTCCGAAAGTCGGGGGAGACTACAAGGTTTTTTTGGATTTCATTCCCTTGCGGAGTCCCAGGAGAGTCTTGCTGGGAGCATCTTTCAGGGTCTCGGGCCAGTCTCCAGGCAACTCTAGCATCGGGAACAGCCTTACGAAGACGGTGGGGGAAGACACCTTCAGCCTCAAGCCAGTCAGTCCGATCGAAGCCGGATCGGAGATTTCGTTGGAGCTTGCCGGCGTGGACCAAAACGGCAACCCCATCCAACTCGTTCCCGTAATGGGCGCTTTCGCTCATATGGTAGCCTTTGATTCCAGTCTCAAAGGCTTCGCCCATCTTCACCCTAACGAAGACAGCTTGCCCCGTTCGACCGAAGACGTGCACAAAGGGGCTCTGGTTTTTCGTTTCCTTCCACCCCAGGACGGAGTCTTCCGATTATGGGCCCAAGTGCGCAGAAAGAACAGCCCTGTGGAAACCTTCATTCCATTCGATTTGGTCGTCGAGTCCTAGGACTTTTTCCAATGAGCGAAATCCAAGAACTCAAAAGCAAGGAGGCAAACGAAATCCTCGGAAAGAAACTGAGCATAGGGGTTTGGATCGTAACGGTCGCCGTACTGGGCTTGGTGGTTCTGATGAGATCGGTTAAGATTCCATTACCCGAAGGCTTTGAACTCGGCTACCTGCCACCTTTTCACGCCTTCTTGAACACCATGGCCGCCTTGTTCCTGACGGCGGCGATCATGGCGATCAAAAAAGGGAAAGCGTCCCTCCATCGGCGGATGATAAACTTCGCCATGTTTTGCTCCTTTCTCTTTTTGCTTTCCTACGTTTGCTATCACTTCACCACGGAAGAAACCAAATACGGCGGAGAGGGATTTGGAAAGCATGTTTATTTCTTCGTACTTCTCACGCACATTGTCTTGGCGGCCCTCAGTTTTCCTTTCATTCTCCTGTCCTATTGCTATGCATTCACGAACCAGTTCGAGAAGCACAAGAGAATGACTCGATGGGTATTTCCGGTATGGATGTACGTGGCGATTACCGGCCCGCTGGTCTACCTGTTGCTCAGACCCTATTACTGAGCTTTCCTGACCCAACGGCGAAGAATGAAGTCCTCATCTTCGTCAAGGACTTCAACGGCAAGGAACTCCTCCCGGAAATCTGGAAAAAAGGCATCTCCGTCCTCGATGTCTCTCTTTACTTCCGTGACGTAGAGTTCCCCGCACTTGGGCAAGGCCTGCAGGTATATTTCGCCACCTCCTATGATGAAGATTCGTTGGTTTGGCTCCATGTTGAGCTCCGCATCCTCAAGGGATCGAAAAACCGACATCTCGCCCGTGGATGACAAATTTTTACTGAGCACCCAATTTCTTCTGCCCGGCAAGGGGAAGGGAAGGGATTCCCAAGTTTTTCTTCCCATCAGGACCGTGTGTCCCAGCGTTATTTCTTTAAACCATTTGAGGTCTTTGGGGATTTTCCAAGGAAGTCTGCCGTTGATCCCAATCACTCCGTTTCGAGAAACAGCCACCACAGCCTTGTAGGGGTGGGTGGACGTCATACGGAAATCGGGGCTTTGATGGCGGGGTGGGGGTTGTAGTTCTGCAATTCGAAATCCTCGAACTTGAAGTCCGTGATCGTCTTCTGCTCTCCATGAATGACCATTTTCGGTTCGTTTCTGGGTTCGCGATCCAGTTGAATGCGGGCTTGATCCAGATGATTGGAATAGAGGTGCAGGTCCCCGAAGGTGTGGACGAATTCATAGGCTTGCAAATTGCATATTTTCGCAATCATCAAGGTCAGTAGAGCGTAGGACGCGATGTTGAAGGGAACTCCGAGAAACAGATCTGCGCTCCGTTGATAGAGTTGGCAGCTTAACTTCCCATCGGCCACGTAGAATTGAAAGAGGGCATGGCAGGGAGGAAGGGCCATTAGCTCCAACTCGCCGGGATTCCAGGCGCAAACGATATGCCTTCTCCCGCTTGGATTTTCCGAAATGGAACGGATGACTTCATCGATTTGATCAAGGGCTTCTCCATTGGGTTTTCTCCATGCGGTCCATTGGGCCCCGTAGACTCGACCGAGATCACCGTTCTCATCCGCCCATTCATTCCAGATGCTAACGCCGTTTTCATTGAGGTAGCCGATGTTGGTGTCACCGTTAAGAAACCAGAGAAGTTCGTAAATGATCGAACGAAGGTGGAGTTTCTTGGTCGTCAGCAAGGGAAAGCCCTCGTCCAGACGGAATCTTGCCTGACGTCCGAAAACCGAGAGAGTGCCCGTTCCGGTGCGGTCGTCTCGCTTGGTTCCGTTGTTCAGGACATCTTCAAGTAAGGAAAGGTAGGATTTCATTTCAATTTCTTCATTCGCTTGCCAGATGGAAATAATTACCTTTTTTTTTATTCATGCTGTTTAGTCGATTGTCGAGGCTATCCTTCAACTTATTTTGTTTCGTCTGTTTAAGTTGGGTATTTTCGTCCGCTCAACAAAAGGCAAACGACTTTACCAAAAGACTCACCCTATTGGAAGGCAAGCAGAGCAGACTGTCGGGAAGATTCTTTTCTTCTCCCCGATTGTCCGAGGCTTATTCGAAAAAAATCAAAATTGAGGAATGGCCCGGCAAGTACTCTCCCTTTGGGGGCAAGAGATTTACCACTCATGACGTGGAGGGACTGATTAAAAAAAGAGTGCCCTTTGACCAAATTGAAAAAGAACCGGCCAAGATCCCGGATAAAGTGATGGGTTCGGAGCGGAAGCTTGATGGATTGGATTACGATGGCCGATACACATCCTCCGCTACAGTGGAATTTAGGGACGCCTACTATGCAAAGCTAAATCAGAGAGTGGACGAGTGGATGGAAAAGGTGAACAATTTGTCCTTGCGCGACCTTAACCGCTTTCAGTTTAGGAGAGGTCGCTCCGCAGAGCCTGGGTTTCCGGTGCAACGCGCAGGATCCGACGTAAGCGGGGGCGTCAATGAAGAACTTCCCCTCAAAGCCTTGAACCTGACTCCGAATTTGCCTACCAACTACCGGTTGGGACCACGTCAAATCACTACCAATACCGACTCGGGTTCGAAAGGAACAAGGCCTCAGGAGCCCCCAGAGTCATCCACGGACAATCCGGGTTCCGTCGGTCAAAAACTTGCTCCCGTACCCAAATTAGGACCTAAGAAGATTCGAGTTCAAGTCAGACCGGTCGAATGATTCACGCTTGCCACTTGCCTGGAGCTAACTATTGTAAGTCGTTTCATTTAATCTTCACGGACGGCTAGCTCAGTTGGTTAGAGCGACTGGTTTACACCCAGTAGGTCACAGGTTCGAGTCCTGTGCCGTCCACCACTCTTCTCCCTATCTTACTTTCCATGCGTCATCTCATATCCGTTCTCGTCGAGAATAAGTTTGGTGTTTTGGCTCGAATCGCCGGCCTTTTCAGTGGACGCGGATTTAACATCGATACCCTAAACGTCGGACCTACCCATCAAGACGGCAGATCGAGAATCACCGCAACCTTGAACGGCGACGAAAAGGCCCTGGACCAATGCATCAAGCAATTGGACAAGTTGATTGACGTAATCAAAGTGGAAAATTTCGTCGGCGACGAAGGCGTTGGGCGGGAGTTGGTATTGGTCAAAGTGGAGGCGAATTCGAAGACCCGCTCCGAGATTACCCAGATATGCGACGTCTTCCGAGGCAAGATCATTGACGTCGCCGAAGCCAGTCTCGTCATCGAAGTGACTGGTAACGAAAACAAGATAAAGGCTTTCCTCAGCCTCCTGAGTTCATTTGGAGTCAAGGAATTGGCTCGAACCGGTACGGTTTCCCTGCGCCGCGGAAATGCCGAAGAATAACGCAACTTGACGACTTTAACAAAGAATAATTAACCCCATACAAAACTAACTGGCTATGCCTGCTAAAGTATACACTAAGAAAGAGGCCAAAATCGGTCCCATCAAAAAGAAAACGCTCGCCGTGATTGGCTACGGTTCACAAGGACACGCTCATGCCCTGAATTTGAAGGAAAGCGGATGCAATGTAATCATAGGTCTCTATAAGGGAAGTAAGTCCATTAGGGTCGCCAAAAAGCATGGATTTGAAGTTTTCGAAGTGGCTGAAGCCGTGCAAAAGGCGGACGTCATCATGATTGGGGTTCCCGACATGAAGCAAGCGGAGGTGTACGAAAAGGAAATCAAACCGAATCTCTCCAAGGGCAAGACGCTTCTTTTTACCCATGGCTTCGCCATTCACTTTAACTTGATCCAACCTCCCCGGGGAGTGAGCGTCATTATGGTCGCTCCCAAAGGTCCCGGTCATATCGTCCGTTCCCAATTCAAGGAGGGCAAGGGCGTTCCTGCGCTGATAGCGGTTCTCAAGGGTTCCTCCAAGGACTCCAAAAGCATTGCCTTGGCTTGGGCGGCTGGTGTTGGAGCAGCCAATGCCGGCATTTTGGAAACCACTTTCAAGGAAGAGACCGAAACTGATCTTTTCGGCGAACAAGCCGTTCTTTGCGGAGGGGCTTCCGCACTTGTGCAGGCTGGCTTCGAAACTCTCGTGGAAGCTGGCTATGCCCCCGAGATGGCGTATTTCGAATGCTTGCACGAATTGAAGCTGATCGTGGACTTGATGATTGAGTCAGGAGTCGCAGGCATGCGGTTTTCTGTTTCCGAGACCGCCAAGTATGGAGACGTCACCCGTGGTCCCCGCGTGATCAACGCCAACGTCAAGAAATCGATGAAGACCATCCTCAAGGAAATCCAAACCGGCAAGTTCGCAAAAGAATGGGTAAGGGAATACCAAGACGGACTTCCAAATTACAACCAACTTCTGGAGGATGGTGAAAAGCACCCGATTGAGATCACCGGGCAACGGCTGAGGAGCTTGATGCCTTGGATTCCAAAGAAGAACATCAAGGGAGCCCAAGCGTCCTATTCTTGATCGACTTTCGCATTACGAGGGCGTGAAGGAGACTGCTTCTTTACGCCCTTTTTTCTTTCCTCATTTCATCTCATGAGCTTATCCCTCCCCAATCCATGCAGGCTGGCGACGAGGCAAAGTCCATTGGCCCTGAGGCAATCTGAAATCGTGGCCGATTTGATCCGAGAAAAGTCGAACGTGGAAGTCCAACTTGTTCCCATGACGACCAGCGGAGACCGTCGTATGGACTGGTCGTTGCAGCGAGAGGGAGGCAAAGGGCTTTTCACCAAGGAATTGGAGCAAGCGGTCTTGGATGGCCAGGCGGATTTGGCGGTTCACAGCGCCAAGGACATGCCTACGGATTCCCCCGATGGTCTGAAGTTGTGCGCCTTTTTGGAAAGAGACGATCCGAGGGACGTACTGGTGACCCGAGAAGGCGTAACCACCATTCGAAAAATCGCATCCGGAAGTCCCCGAAGGATCAGTCAGTTGAAAAATCGATACCCGGAGGCCGAATGGCTCGAGTTGAGGGGAAACGTCGAGACGAGGTTGAGAAAAATCGCGGAAGCTGAAGAAGCCGATGCAACGGTCTTGGCAGCTGCCGGCTTGAACCGTTTGAAAATTCAGAGTTATCCGGGTCTTCGATTTCAATATCTTCCAGTGGATGAGATGGTGCCTGCTCCCGGACAAGCCGCGATTGCCCTGCAGACTAAGACTGATATGGGCGACCTCTTTTCTTCGCTCGGTCATCGTGAAACGAATCAAGCGGTCGAATTGGAAAGGAAAGTACTGGCTGCCATGGGGGGGGGATGTCAGGTCGCCTTGGGAGTTTACGTGTCCACGGAGGCCGTTCATTTTTTCCATGAGGAAACCGGTGTTCTTTCCCTAGATTTGCAAAGATTCAAGAAGGATGATGACTTGATCAAGAAATTGACGGAGCTTATCGGAAGATGACTGGGAATGGAAAAGTCTTCTTGGTGGGGGCGGGTCCGGGAGATCCGAAACTTTGTACGCTAAGAGCCAAGGAACTGATCGAAGCGTGCGACGTTCTGGTTTTCGATCATTTGGCGAATCCGGAATTTCGAAAATGGACCCGAGAGGATTGTGAGCAAATCGACGTCGGAAAGAGTCCGGGACGTCATACCGTTGCCCAGGATGAAATCGGCAAAATTCTGGTAAGAAAAGCTTCAGAAAAAAGATTGGTGGTTCGCCTCAAGGGTGGAGACCCCTTCGTTTTCGGACGTTGCGCGGAGGAAATGTCCGTGCTTGATGCAGCGGGCGTCCGCTATGAAATCGTCCCCGGGGTGACTGCCGCTCTTGCTTGCGCCGCCTACGCAGGCATACCTCTTTCGCATCGTGAACTCGGCTCATCCATTTCATTCCTCACTGGTCACGAGGATGTTACGAAGGAAGCCCTAAGGTTGGATTTTGCAAAATTTTCCGCTGTGGGTGGAACGCTTTGCATTTACATGGGAATGAGCAAACTTGAGGAGATTGTGGACCGACTTTTGGAGGGAGGAATGCCCAAGGACAAACCGACGGTCATCGTCAGCAACGGAACCTTGCCTCAGCAAAGGCATTTGAAGTGCCCTTTGGGAGAATTGGCGATTAAGGCCAGACAAGCAAGTCTTTCGGCTCCTGCGATTATCTTCGTCGGCAATGCGGTGGGATTGTCTTTCCGAAAAAGTTGGTTTGAAGATAGACCTCTTTTTGCCCGCAGAATCGCCGTCACTCGCTCTGCGGGGCAAAATGGAGAGATCAAGGAAAAGTTGGAGAGCCTGGGCGCCCAGGTGCTGGAATTGCCCCTAATCGAGGTAATGCCCTCCAATGATCGCAAGCTCATTGCGGAAATATTCAGTGGAATTGCAACTTATGAGTGGATTATTTTTACAAGCGTCAATGGGGCCAGAGAATTCATGCGTTTGTTCTTTTTGGCTTATTCGGACATTCGAAGTTTTGGACCTATGAGAATTGCATGCGTCGGTCATACGACTGCCTCGATCTTTCGCAATCATTCCTTGGAAGTTGAGTTGACGCCGGAAATTTCCACAGCGGAGAATTTGGCAAAAGAGTTGATAGCGACGGATTCGCTGGACAGCGCCAACGTGCTCGTAGTCACGGGCAACAGAAACCGTGAAGTGCTCGTAAGCATGCTGGAAACGGTGGGTCATGCCATCGTTGACACCCTCCCACTTTATGAGACGGACTTTGCTGACGTCGCAGACGCTCCTCACTATGAGAACTTCAGGAAACACGGGGCGGACGCCCTCATTTTCACAAGCTCCTCCACGGCGCTCTCCTACGTCGAGCAGGAGGAGGAACTACAACTTGAAACCCAAGCCAAGCGGCCCATTCTCTGCAGTTTCGGTCCGGAGACCAGCAAGACCCTGTCGGAAAATCAATTATCCGTGGATTTGGAATCCCCCAAGCCATCAATCGATTCGATGATCGAAGCTCTTTGCGAACGGTTTGAGTAAGCCTTTGACTCCGTGAGATACGAACCTGAGATTAAAATTTGTGGAATCACCAATTTTGAAGATGCCCGAAAATCCATAGAACTCGGAGCTCGTTTTCTGGGTTTCATCCATTACCGGAAATCTCCTAGATTCATCGAGGTCGAAGAAATTCTTTCACTGCTCGAAAAACTCAAGGGGATGAGTTGCAAGACCGTCTTGGTGGACGTGGATCCGGATGCGGCCAAGTTGAAAGACTTGTCCAGTCTTGGCTTCGATTACCACCAACTGCATTTCTCCTACGGAACTTCAGCCAAACGATTGAAATCCTGGGTCGAGATCATTGGCAAAACCAAGCTATGGCTAGCTCCCCAAATTCCCCCGGAAACCCAATTCCCCGACTCCCTGCTGGATTTCTCGGAACATTTTCTGCTCGATGCATATTCTTCATCGGAATTTGGGGGTACAGGCAAGAAATCCGACTGGACTGAATTCCAGAGATGCAAAAAAAATCATCCTCAAAAAAATTGGATTTTGGCAGGAGGTCTGGATACGAAAAACGCACTGCGGGCAATCAGCGAGTTGGAACCAAGAATCATGGATTTCAACAGCGGAGTCGAGATGGAACCCGGTCGCAAAGATCACGCCAAGTTGACCGAATTGTTTCAATCCTTGAAAGTTTTATTTGAGTCTTGAGTCGAAATAGATATGGATGACCTGTTTAAAAGCGTAAGGAACGCAGTTTGAGATTTTGCGGCGCTCGCGCTTGAACTATCACCACCACTTACCATCCCTAAATCATCATGAGCGAACAAAATACTAACGGAGGCTGCCCTTTCAGTCACGACAAATACGAGGCTCCGGTCACGACGGCCGGCAAATGCCCGGTGAATCATGCCGCGGGCGCGGGCACTTCGAACCAAGACTGGTGGCCGAACCAACTAAAGGTCGACATCCTTCACCAGCACGACGCTCGCTCCAATCCAATGGACGAGGACTTTGACTACGCCAAGGAATTCAAGTCCCTGGACTATGAGGCCCTGAAGAATGATCTCAACGCACTCATGACCGACTCTCAGGAATGGTGGCCCGCGGATTTCGGACATTACGGTCCGTTTTTCATTCGCATGGCCTGGCATGCCGCCGGTACTTACAGAACCGCCGATGGCCGCGGAGGGGGAGGGACCGGGGCCCAGAGATTTGCCCCCCTAAACAGTTGGCCGGATAATGGAAATCTGGACAAGGCTCGTCGCTTGCTTTGGCCGATTAAGCAAAAGTACGGCAAAAAGATTTCATGGGCGGACCTTTTCATCCTGACGGGCAACGTCGCCCTCGAGTCCATGGGCTTCAAAACCTTTGGTTTTGGGGGAGGCCGCGAAGACATTTGGGAAACCGAGGACGACATTTACTGGGGTACCGAGGGAACTTGGCTGGAGGACAAGAGATACACCGGAGAGAGGGATTTGGAAAATCCCCTGGCGGCCGTTCAAATGGGTTTGATCTACGTGAACCCGGAGGGTCCGAACGGCAACCCCGATCCCGTCGCTGCAGCCAAGGACATACGGGAAACCTTTGGCCGAATGGCTATGAACGACGAGGAAACGGTGGCTTTGATTGCCGGGGGTCATACCTTCGGCAAAACTCATGGGGCGGGAGATCCTTCTCACGTTGGTCCTGAGCCTGAGGGTGCGAGCATGGAAGAGCAGGGTTTCGGGTGGACGAGCTCCTACGGTTCGGGCAAAGGCTCGGATACGATTACCGCGGGTCCGGAAGTCACATGGACATCGACTCCCACCCAATGGGGAATCAACTATCTGGAGAATTTGTTCGCTTACGAATGGGAACTCACCACGAGTCCGGCCGGCGCCAAGCAGTGGGTGGCTAAGGATGCCCCGGAAATCATTCCCGACGCCTACGATGCCACGACCAAGAGGAAGCCGACAATGCTTACGACCGATCTTTCCCTGCGTTTTGATCCTGCCTACGAAGCGATTTCACGGCGTTTCTTGGAAAATCCCGACCAGTATGCGGACGCGTTTGCGAGAGCTTGGTTCAAGTTGACTCACCGTGACATGGGACCCAAGATTCGATACCTCGGTCCGGAAGTTCCCTCGGAGGACTTGATTTGGCAGGACCCGATTCCTTCCGTGGATCATGATTTGGTCTCCGAGTCCGAAGTTTCGGAACTAAAGACGAAAATTCTTTCCTCCGGGCTTTCCATATCCGAATTGGTCTCGACGGCTTGGGCTTCGGCTTCCACTTTCAGAGGTTCCGATATGCGAGGAGGTGCGAACGGAGCCCGAATCCGCCTTCTGCCCCAGAGGGAATGGGAGGTTAATCAGCCCCTTCAGTTGTCGCGGGTGTTGGAAACGCTGGAGGCGATTCAAAGTGAGTTCATCTCCAGCGGCAAAAAAGTTTCCATGGCTGACTTGATTGTACTTGGGGGATGCGCCGCGGTGGAACAGGCGGCAAGAAACGGGGGGGTCGAAACGGTCGTGCCTTTCAAGCCCGGAAGAATGGATGCCAGCCAAGAGCAAACGGACGTCGATTCTTTTGAAGTTATGGAACCAGTGGCTGATGGCTTCAGGAACTACCTCAAGAAAAGATATTCCGTTTCCACCGAATCTCTTTTGCTCGATCGTGCTCAATTACTTACCTTGACTGGGTTTGAGATGACCGCTCTAGTGGGTGGCTTGCGAGTCTTGGGAGCAAACTACAACCAATCCAAGCAAGGTGTCTTCACCGACAAGACGGATACCTTATCCAATGATTTCTTTCTCAACTTGTTGGACATGCGTACGCAATGGACTCCGGTGAATGAGGAGGCGGAGGAGTTCGAAGGCAAGGACCGATCTTCCGGCGCTTTGAAGTGGACCGCCACCCGAGCTGACTTGGTGTTCGGTTCCAACTCCAGACTGAGGGCATATGCCGAAGTCTACGCATGCGCCGACTCCAAGGAAAAGTTCGTCGGTGATTTCGTAGCTGCGTGGACCAAGGTCATGAACCTTGTTCGTTTCGAATAGACCCGCGTGGATCAGATCTCTGTAAAAGGCCGCCCGAGGGCGGCCTTTTCATTTGAATTGTTTGGCAAGCTTGGCCAGTTCCTTGGGGTCCATTCCACTAAGGTCGGGCATGTTCCCGCCTCCAAATGCATTCATCAATCTTTGCATTTTTCCACCTCTCATCTTTTTCATCATTTTTTGCATCTGGGTAAATTGCTTGATCAGTTGATTGACGTCACTGATTTGAACACCCGACCCATCGGCAATCCTTTTTCTTCGAGATCCGGCGAGAATGCGGGGCAATCGCCTCTCTTCCTTGGTCATTGAGAGAATGATCGCTTCGTGTCTGGCGAGTGTCGCTTCCTCCTTGTCTCCAACCTGAAGATTACTCATGCCTGGAAGCATTTTCGCAATCGAGCCCACGGGACCCATCTTCTTCATTTGCTTCATTTGGGTGAGAAAATCCTCGAAATCGAATTCTGCCTTGAGCATTTTCTCAGCCATGCGCATCGACTCTTCCTCGTCCATCGTCTCCTGAGCTTTTTCCACAAGAGAAACCACGTCGCCCATTCCCAGAATTCGTGAGGCCAGTCTGTCGGGATGGAAGATTTCCAACTCATCGATTTTCTCGCCGACTCCGATGAATTTGATCGGCACCCCGGTGACTTTTTTCATTGAAAGAGCGCCGCCCCCTCGGGCGTCACCATCCACTTTGCTAAGAACGATTCCAGTGAGATTGAGTCTTTCGTGAAAGGTCTTGGCTACGTTGACGGCTTCCTGCCCAAGAGCGGCATCGGCCACCAAAAGGATCTCATGAGGGTCCACTTCCTTTTTGAGAGCTTCCAGTTCGCTTACCAAATCGTCGTCAATCTGCAACCTTCCTGCGGTATCGAAGATGACCAGATCGGCACCGGCCTTTTTGGACTCTTCCCATCCGGCTCTCGCTATGGATGGGACGTCCTTGCTTTCCCGGTCCAGAAAACAAGAAAAGTTTTCTTGCCTGGCCAAAAACTCAAGCTGATCAATCGCAGCCGGACGATAGACGTCGCAGGCGACCAACATGGGATTTCTTCCCTCTTTGGCCATTCTCTTTGCAAGTTTGGCGGTGGTCGTGGTTTTGCCGGCACCGTGAAGTCCGACCATAAGAACCCGCAGAGGCTTGTCCTGTCTGAGCGAGGTCGTTCCCTCTCCCAGCAGTTTGATCAGCTCGTCATGGATGATCTTTACCATTTGCTGACCTGGGGAAACGCTTTTCAAGACTTCCTGTCCAAGGCATGCTTCCTTGACTTGATCGATGAATTCCCGGGCGGTCCTGAAGTGTACGTCTGCGGAAAGAAGAGCTTTCCGGACTTCCGCCAGGGCCTCGCTGACGTTATCCTCGGTCAATTTGCCGACGCCTCTCAGATTGCGAAGGGTCTTACTTAGTTTTTCGGTAAGGGATTCAAACATGGAAGGTACCTTTATGTCACGGCTTGATCATTTGGTGAAGCCAAATATGGAGACGGCTTTCCCAGTTGCCATCCATCGAACAATCAACATAATGAGCCGCTTTCCATCATTCAAATATGAAGATTCTAGTTGCGGACCGTATTTCTCCCTTAGGGGTGGAATTTTTGCAAAATCAGGAAGGCTTTGAAGTAATCGAAGCCTATGGATCGACCCCCGAGCAGGTTTTGGAGATCTCCAAAGACGTATCTGCAATCATCGTACGAAGCGACACCAAGATCACGAAGGAGGTCTTGGAGGCAGCTACCGCCTTGAAGGCAGTGGGAAGAGCCGGGGTAGGCGTCGACAACATCGATTTGCAAGCAGCCACTGAAAAGGGAGTGATCGT
>JAYOEB010000015.1:0-17647 GCA_038116775.1 Opitutia bacterium
CGTCACCGCTCCCAATACGTTCGCCGAACCAAGGGTGATCGCTCCGCCCGTCAGGCTTAATGCCGGACCTCCTAGGATTGCATTGGTTTGCGTTATATCGGCGGATGCTGAGTTTAAGATAAGGGTTTGACCGGAATTCAAGGTAAGAGTGCCGGCGGAACCAACCACAAATGAACCAGAAGCTCCACCAATGATTTCCAAGTCCCAAGTGCTTGAATTGGTGGTTAAATCGAGAGGATTCCCAGCATCGGCGCCAATCGTAACGGCCCCGGAAACGGAGCTGCCTATGGTAACCTTGTCAAAATTATTGGAAATGCCGTCCAAAGTGGCATCACTGATTGCATAGCCACCGGTACCCGCGACGTTGATCGCGGTTCCTGGGGTTACGGGACCCAAAGTTAAGGTTCCACTGGTGGCGGTCAGGTCGTTCCATGAAACTCCGCCGTCGGACAGAAAGGAGGGATTGTTCGAACCCGCGGCAAAATCGACGCTTGAAGCGGAAATCGCACCGGTTCCGGCATTCAGGGTTACTCCGGAATCGGCAAAGGTAACCACGGAGCCACCGGCGGAGTTACTCAAAAAGGAAAGATTTTCAGCGCCTGAGGAATCGGAATCCGCAGTGACGTCGCCCGACAAGCCGACGGACTCGATCTCGGTAGTGTCGTTAGCGGCTCCGATGGTGACGAGCCCGCTTGCCGAGAGACTACCTTCGGATGCTACCGTTAGTTGGTCACCACTCGCATTGGCGCCCTCAAGGACAATCGAGGTGGCGGAAACAGGAGTGTTTACCGTGATCAGATTGGCGTTGACCGTAAGGGCATTGATGCCGGAAACGGTATCGGTTCCAGACCCGTCTCCAAAGGTAACGTCTCCGGCAGTCGCCACGTTGACGTCCAAGCTGTCGGAAGTTGCAGTGACCGTATCGGCGAATGATAAGTCGTCCGCATCGGTTCCTCCCGTGACGTTCAGAACGATATCCGAATCAAAGGAAACGGGACCTTCGTAGGATTGAGCTCCGGTAGTGGAAACGTTGCTTCCCAGAGTGATCGTACCCGTTGTACCCGAGGTGGAAAGACTTGCCAGAGGCGCGCTTCCCCCGACTGCGCCGCTCAGGGTAAGGCCTCCGGTTCCAGAGGCAACGCCCAAGGCTTGAGCCCCATCGACCGCAGCGGCAAAAGTCACCAAGTCGTCGGAAGTGGTAATGGTGGAATCCGCAGTCAAGGTGACCGGTCCGCCAAAAGTCACCGCACCGTCCGAATCGACGTTGCCCCCGAGAGATATGGTCCCGGTGGTGCCCGTCGCATCCAAACTGCTTGGGTTAGCCCCGTTTCCGACTGTGCTGCCAAAGGTCAGGCCCCCACCTCCGGAGACCACAGTCAGGGCTCCTGCCCCGGAAACGTCTCCGCTGAAGGATACCAAGCTGTTGGTAGTGGTGAGAGTGGGAGATCCCGAAAGCGTGACTGGACCCGTGTAGGTTTGAACCCCTACGGTAGTGATGTCTTGGCCAATGGAAATGGTCCCGGTCGTGCCCGTGGTGGCAAGACTGTTCAAGGCGGTGGCGCCGACTACGCCGTTCAAGTTGATTGCCCCGCTTCCCGCATCCAAAACCAGGGCTTGGGCACCGTCCAAGGTACTTGAAAAGGTAAGGTCGCCGCTTCCCGATCCTGAGTCTATGGTGACGTCGGCACCGAGGGTAACTGCGGAAACGAAGGTGACGTCGGCGTCGGAAGTAGTTACGTCGGCATTCAGAGCGATGGAACTTCCACCGAATTGAAGGCCTGCGGAACCAGGCGCGGTAACGGCTCCGCCGATCGTGACGGCACCACTGGCTGAATCCCCGATTACGACGTTTCCGGTGGTGGTGATTTCATCCAGATCGGTGGAAGCGATTTCTATGGTGCCCGTGCCTCCCGCCAAGGCAAGGCTCACGCTGCCTGAAGAATCCTTGAGGGCGACGTTTCCGGAACCTCCCGTAATGGAACCCGCTCCGCCCGCCAAAACTATATCGGTGTCGGCGGATAAGGTGATCGAACCCGCAGAAGCCCCGTTGCTTATGCTGCCGGCGGTACTGGTCAAGGTTCCGGTGCCGGCATCCAGGGTAACTCCGTTGGAATCACCGGTTATGACGTTGGTATTGGTAAGGTCCACGCCGGATATGCTCAAATGGCCACCAGCCGCAGTCAGATCACCGGAAGTAGTGACGGCGCCGCCTGCGGAAATGGAAATGGCTCCGGCGGTCGTGGAGGTTGCCCCGATGACCAGATCATCGGTTTCAGACAGATAGATTCCACCGGTGCCGGAGTCGGAGGCCACTACCGTATTTGCAGCAATATCGATATCGCCTGAAGCGCCGCTTGCCCCGATTCCAGTGGCGGATGACAAGGTGACGGTAGTGCCTGCAACGTTTTCATTGGCGGAACCCTCGTCGGCGGTTTCATCCGAAATATCTCCGACTGTCGCCGTAACTGCGACTGTCCCAAGCGGATTGGAAATTTTACCCAGAAGAACCTCATCCGCCGCAGTTAGGACTACGGCTCCACCTCCGGCGGTGTACACGGTCCCGTCGGCCATGGCAAGATCGTTGGCAGAGGCGCTTACTGTGATCGTTCCGGCTCCGCCAGTGGTCAGATCTCCGGCGGCGCTATGGGTCACGCCGGTAGCTCCAGTCAGGGAAATATCGCCGGAAGTGGTGGTAAGCACGTTGTTTACGATAAGCGCGCCTGCGGAATTCAAGGTGATGTTTCCAGTGCCGTCGGCGGTGACTGCCGAAGAGACGGTCAAGTCCCCGGAGACCGTGCGGACGTCGATGCTGCCGCCGGATGCGGTTGAACTGGAGGCTAAAGTCACGGCATCGGAGTCAGAAACGAAAACGTCGCCACTCGAAGTCGAGCTAAGTTCAAGGGTTGCGGCAGTGGTATCGACGTCGCCAAGTCCACTCGCGCCCACTCCAGTCGAACCCGCAAGCGTCACGGTATCGGCTATGACGTTGACGGATGAATCGTCGGAGGGGGTGGCATCCAAGACGTTGCCTCCGGTCGCGGTCAAGTCGACGTCGCCGGAACCGGCGTCAATGAGAGAAATCGAGAGATCACCGGAGGAAGTTGATGCGGTGACGTTGTTGTTGTTGCTGTTCGCGCTGAGGGTAAATGCCTGCGTGTTCGACACGTTTATGGCTCCGGTTTGATTGATGGTTAGATCCATTGAGTCGACCACCGCATTGAGGATGGTTATGCCGGTATCCGCCTCTACGGTCAAATCGTTCGCGGTGAGAGCGGCGGTCGCCAACACGGCTCCGGAGTCTATGTCGGTTCTTTGTCCGGCCTGAAGGGTCAAATCACCGGTGGCCCCCATGGTAATGGGAAAAAATATGGATATGTCCTCACCGGCGACCAGGGTAAGGTTGTTGTTGTTGCTACTGTTGTCGATGGCAGTCGAAACGGTAATGTCGCCACCGGCCGGAGCAGTTTGGCCGGAAGAATTCTGCTGGGTGCTGATGGTGACGTTCGCCGAAGCCAAGCTTGCCAGAAGATCCGAGACGTCGAGGATGGAACTCCCGGCCGAATCGTCGGACTCCCAGACGTCGGAGCTATTTTGCACCCCGGAAGTAGTTGCGGCGCTAATCGTAATGTCGATGGGGTCGAGCAAAAGGTCACCCGTTTCCCCGTTCGGAGAGGAGGCATCGGTTGAACCGCTGAAGGAGAGTTGTCTCAATCCGGAGGTTTCGATAAAGCCACCATTGCCGGCGACTGCTCCACCCGTTACGCTTATCGATCCGGAAAAGTCAGTGGTTCCGTCGGACCACACGATCACGCGACCTCCGTCGCCGTTTTCGATCGCGTCGGCGGATATGGCTCCGGAAACGCTGGCGGATCGGGAATTGGAAAGAAAGGGATTGCTTCCTTGAAAGTCACCCCCTATCAGGACGTCCCCACCGCCTTCGGATCCCGATGCGTCGATGGAACCCGAGGAAGAAACGGATTCTCCGAGAATGACCACCGAACCACCTTGCGAGGTCGAGGAGGAAACCTCCAAGGAACCCGAGTTTTCGACTTGTCCCCCGAGCAGTCCGGAAAGATCCAGGGAGATTTTTCCACCAGCCGCATCGCCGACTTCGAGAGTCGCCGCGCCGGCAAGAAGGGCCAAATCGCCACCAGGGGAAGCAATGGTTCCTTCATTGAGGACCTTGCCACCGATCAAGGCCGCGAATTGATCGGCTTGGATGGATCCGAGATTCATGACGGAGGCTTCGGAGTCACCGTCGAATGAAAGGTTGCCCGAAAGAAAGGAGGCGTCGGCGATATCGAGCGAAGAAGCGATCAGGGCATGCACGTCGATTTGAGCGTCACTACCGAACAAAATCCCGTTTGGATTGATCAGATAAAGGTGGCCATTGGCATTTAGGGAACCGTGAATCTCGGAGAGGTTGTTGCCGACCACTCGCGAGAGCAAAGCTGCGTCAATATTTGGTTGAACGATATCTACCAATGCGCCGCGCCCGACGTCAAAGCTCTCCCAGTTGACGATCGCGGATTGAGAACCCTGAATGATTCGAAGGGCCTCCGTTCCGGAGTGTTGGAGTTCTACCTCTCCATGAACGACCGATGCCCCCGCAGGCAAGTTTGCCGCCAGAGCGGCGCCGGGAGAGCCAACGATAAAGCCGCACAGCCCCAGACTCATAAGAAGGGCTCGAGAGGCTCCGAAAAAAGAATCCTTGAAAACTCGAAGTTTTTTGCGGTTACGGTTGGTCCAAATGCGAAGGGATTTGCTAAGGGATTTGTTTGAATTCTTCATAAGGTAAAATGAAGCGAGGGTTATTAGAAGCGGAAATTAATGCTGAAATGGGTGCGGGCCTGATGCATCTTGGTGTTGAGCGTATCCGTCAAGGGTATTCCCACCTTCAGGGACAGGTCCGTGCTTTCCTCGAAATTTCCGAGAAGACCCGCCCCGATGCTTTGCATGCCTACGGAATCGTTTGCGGATGCCAACGCGCCTTCGCTGGATACGTAGCCGGCGTCATAAAACAAAACTTTCTGCAAATTTCCATCAAGTCCGAATACCGAGGTCTTTTCCGACTGTAGGGAATATTCCAAATTCATGCTTAGTCCGCTGTCTCCGTAAGCTTCGCGCTCTCTGTAGCCACGGATGGTCGCCATTCCCCCAATCGATTTCTTCAGACTGGTTGGCAGAGGTTCGCTTGAAGCTTGTCCGTCGAATTTCAGCTTAACGCCCCCGGCAAGCCCCAGAACTTCAAGTGGCTCGATTATGGCGAAGGAGGCCCGGGGTACCCAAAATCCTTTTCTCAACTCCGGATTCTGTACGATGAGTTCCTTATCATCGGAACTGCCCAAGTCCGAAACGGCGCTCAAGGACCAAAACCCCTCGCCTTTCAGGCCGAGGGGATTGGAAAACTTGCCCTGAATGCCTAATCTGGGCAGGAAAAGGGTCAAATCCTCGTCGCTGGCGAGAAAGTTGTTGCTGCCCAAATATATCTGACTGCTCAAGTCAAGATAGGTGAAGCCCAAGCTCAGAGCCAAGGAATCGGGATCCACCAAGCCGATGGGATACAAGGCGGAATAGCCGGCGAAGAAACCATCCCCCGCGACGTCCATGTCGAGTGAAGAGGCGGTGACGTTCTCGTATTCGGAATCGGAATAGCCGAGAAAGAAGGTATGCGTCAACTCACCCGAATCGAATTGATAACTGGCAAGATAAGAGGAGAGCTGGGAGGCATCCTTGGGGTCGAGGGTGTAGGAAAGATTCATGCGGTCGTTCGGCGTCAACGCCTCCCACAGTTCCAGACCGACTCTGGCACGCCAACCGGAGGATTGATCGGTGCCGTCGTTGGAAAATCCGACCGAGGGACTGACGGGATACTCGTCCTCGACTTCGAAATCGGCGTTTACCTGGATTTCACCATCATGACCGCGTACGGGCTTGAGCTTGGAGTCCACCTGAACGAATCGGTAGCGGTTCAAGCGGGAAGATTGGCTGTGAAACTCCGAATAGTTGAAGGGACGTCCTTTTCGCCACTTCAAACGATCAAGGATACCATCCGCCTGCAGGTATTGATTACCGTCGACTTTGGCATTCCCCATGAATCCGGGCTTGACCTCCAAGGTGGTGATGCCGGCGGTGGAGCTGACGGCTACCTGAGCAAAGGAATAGCCTTTGGAGATCAGGTGTTTTCTCAAGCCGTCTTCGAGATCAGCGCCCGTAAGTTCCGCGTTATCCCCCAGATAGTCAAAAACGATTGGTTTGAGTTGCTCGGGGGCAACAACGCGAAGGTCTTGGCTCGCATGCAAGGAAGACAGTGAAAGGAGCAACACGCAAAATACGCTCAAGCGAAAGCATTTCATAGTAGAAGAAGGGTAAGTGTTAAAGGATTTATGAAATTCATAGGGAATGACTGGATATTGCAATACTTTTATGTTTGGAATCACATCACAAACCCTTAGTACTTTCAAAATGCTCGTACACACCGTTTTTTTTTGGTTGAAGCCGGATCTTTCCGAAGAGGAAAGGCAACTCTTTCACCACGAAGTCAAGTCGCTTGGCTCGATCGAGTCCGTGGCGG
This sequence comes from Opitutia bacterium, assembly GCA_038116775.1. Classification (GTDB taxonomy): domain Bacteria; phylum Verrucomicrobiota; class Verrucomicrobiia; order Opitutales; family Seribacteraceae; genus Seribacter. The sequence goes on from JAYOEB010000015.1 coordinate 6,575, forward strand.
GCTTCTACCATGGGAAGCCATCGGCTACCCCACCCCGCGAAGTGGTGGACGACACCTATGACTTGGGATTGACCGTCATTCTCGCCGATCTGGGTGCCCACGACGCCTATCAAGCGGACCCGATCCATCTAGCATTCGTTGAAAAATGCAAACCTTTGTGGGATAAGGTCAAAATTTACGACGCGGAGCAAGCCGCCTCCTAGGAACCTTACAGAGTCCCTGGATTTTCCTTGGATTGACTGGCCAAGAAACGAACCAACCCGTAGGCGAGGACAACGGCCATGGGTCCGATTACGAAGCCCTGGGGCCCGTATGAAAGAATGCCCCCGATGATTCCCATGAACAAAAGGAAGCTGAGCCAAGCGCCCTGTTCGTGCAATCGCTGTCCCATGCCGGCACGGGCTCGGCTGATCATATAGTTCAAGAGAAGACTAAGGAGGGCCAGGATGATCGCCGTGATGGGCTTGCCCTGTCCCCAAACCAAGGAGGAAAGGGGAAGCCAGACCATGGCGCTGCCGACGACGGGGACCAAACCGACGAAAGCGCCCAGCAGAAAAAGAATCCTCCTACGAAATGAGCGACCATGGCGAGGGCAAGGCCTCTTATGAGGGAGGTGAGAACGGTGTCGTTCAGCAATCGAAAGGTAATTTTTCGATGAAGTTCGAACCATGCCCGAATCTCCGAAGAGTGAAAGCCCCCCATGGTCAGGGAGCGATGCAGGAATTGCTTGCCGTGAGCGTAAAGAAAGGAGAGGGCGATCAAGGCCAAGGCCAATTCGGCGACAAAGCCACGCGTTCCCTTGAAGAGAAATTCCATAAAGGTTCCTGAAAATTGACGGGTGTCTCCGACTAGATTGGAGACGAATTGAACCGCAATGGCTTCGTCAATCGGAAGCTTGGGGTAAATCGCCTGCATTTCCCTCACTCTCTTGGCCACGCTTTCCAGAAGAAATTCCCGTCCTTCCCCCTGACCCAAGGCAAGCGACCATATCATGTCCAAAACTCCTCTCCTGGCGTCCGAAGCTTCCCAAAGCAATAAGAAGATCGGAGACAGAATAACCGCTAGAAGAAGCAGCGTGGACAAAACCGCGCACAGTTCCGATCTTCTTTGATCGGGAAATCTCGGCATAATCCTCTGGCCCAACTTGTCGATGGGACGAAAGAAGACCGGATAAGTCAAAGCGGCCAAAGAAACGGCAAAGAGAATGAATTCGAAGAGCGGGCTAAAAGTCCCATAGAGGGGGATGAGAAGGAGAAGCAGAGCGACGATGAGGAGGCTGCGTCTCTTCCAAAGATTCCAAAAGTCCTTTCTCTTTCTGGACAAAAGGTCCTGAGAATCTCCGCTCTCGTCGTTCCCGTTCATCTAAGGATTGATTACTGGCTCCGGCCAAGCATAGCAAGATGCTTTCTCAAAAACCTTCCGGTCGGGCTGTTCCTCTTGGCCAAATTCTCCGGGGAACCCTCAAAGACGAGATTACCCCCCTTCTCTCCCCCTTCGGGACCAATCTCAATGACGTGATCGGCCAAGCGAATCACGTCCATGTTATGTTCGATCACCACCAGGGTATGGCCCGCGTCTCTGAGTTTGAAGAGTAAATCCATGAGTTTCTGGACGTCCGACCAATGAAGTCCTGTGGTCGGTTCGTCCAGTAGATAAAGAATCTGCCCAACTTGTCTGCGGCTGAGCTCCAGCGACAACTTAAGACGCTGGGCTTCCCCGCCCGAAAGCGTATTGGCCGGTTGTCCAAGCTTCAGGTATCCGAGACCAACGGCATCCAAGGTTTCAAGCTTGCCGAGGATTGCGGGATGCTTGATGAAAATTTCCCTAGCCTCCGACACCGAGGATTCGAGAATCTCCGCGATGTTTCGCCCGCGATATCGGACTTCGAGGGTTTCGCGATTGTAGCGCAAGCCCCGACAACTTTCGCACTCCACGAAGACGTCGGCCAAAAACTGCATGTCCAACTTGACCATTCCATCTCCCTTGCATCTCTCGCAGCGACCTCCGGGAAGATTGAAACTGAAGCGACCGGCGGAATAACCGCGAACTCTGCTTAAGGAGCACTGAGAAAAAAGCTTCCGCAACAAATCGAACAATTTGACGAAGGTTGCCGGGTTGGAACGCGGACTCTTGCCAATGGGAGATTGATCAACCCTAACCACTTGATCGAAATTCCGCAATCCATCGATTCCGCCGTGAGGACCGGGCAATTGTTTCGAACGGTGAAGCTCATAGGCCGCGGCTTTTGCCAAAACTTCGTTGACCAGAGAGCTTTTCCCCGATCCCGAAACTCCGCAAACGACGTTCAGCAAGCCAATGGGAAAGGCGACGTCGAGGGACTTCAGGTTATGGGCTCTGGCTTGGCGAACGAAGAGGTTGAGCGACGACGGTTTCTTATCTTCCGCTTCCTTTTCGATTTTTTCCAAGCCTGCGAGAAAAGGACCCGATCGACTTTCCCGGGATGCCATGCATTGCTCGAGATTCCCCTCAAAGACAAGCTCTCCTCCATTTTCTCCGGCTCCCGGCCCGATTTCCAAAAGATGATCGCAAGCCATCAAAGTATCCGCGTCGTGCTCCACGACGATCACCGTATTTCCACGATCACGCAATCCCTCGAGGACTTTCAGCAACTTGCCGTGATCCGCGGGATGCAGCCCAACGCTCGGCTCGTCCAAAGCGTAGGTCACGCCCACCAAGCCCATGCCCAACTGGGTCGCCAAACGAGCTCTTTGGGCCTCTCCTCCGCTCAGGCTTCTGTATGGACGGTTCAGGCTCAAGTATCCAAGTCCCACTTTCTCAATAAACCCCAGCCTTTGTCCAAGGCCGGTCAAGGCATCCTCCACCTGCAGGCAACGGGGATCCTTGAAGGCTTTGCTTTCGATAAAGCGCGATGCCATGGCTACGGGCATGGCGAGAAACTCGTCGATCGATACCCCCGCCAACTCGACTTTGCGGGCAAAGGAGGATAAGCGGCCGCCTTTGCAATCTGGGCACTTGGTCCCGAACTGACAGGTGAGCAACTTGGCCCTCAAGCTTTCGCTGGATGTGGTCAGCATAGTCTGCTGCAGATCCCGGAAGACGCCTGGAAAAGTCTGCTTCCTTGCCTTTCCTCTGCCCGCCTGTAACTTTACTTCGAATTCTTTTTGGGAATTTCCATGCAGAAGAAAGTGGATGACTTCCGGAGAAAGTTCGCACCATGGGACTTTTAAATCGAACGGATATTGTTCGGCGAGCGTCTTGAGAACGTTCTTCCTCAAAGTGATCATTTTTCTGGATCCAAAACGCCATGGCTTGATCGCTCCCTTGGCCAAGCTTAGCGATGGGTCCTCTATGACCAAGTCCTCGCGGAAGCTCAACACCTCGCCCAATCCGGAACAAGTTTCACAGGCACCGTCAGGATGATTCCATGAAAAAAAACGAGGCGTGAGGCTGGGATAATTCCTGCCGCAGATTTCACAAGCGTAGCTTTGAGAAAGATTGATGTCCGCAAATCCATCCTTTTCCTCCACCAAGGCGATAGCCCTTTCTTCGCCCTCTTTAAAAGCAAGCTCCAAGGAATCGGCCAGACGGCTTCGCGTGGAAGAGTCCAAGTGCAATCGATCAATCACCAGATCGACTAGTATCTCTCTTCCTCGTGTTCCTTCCGGGATTAGGCTTCGATCATCCAAGCGCTTGATCGAACCGTCTATTCGTATCCGCTGAAATCCTCTTCTTTCCAAACCAGGAAGTTCCTCGCGCAGAACGGACGCCTTGGCGCGGAGGAAGGGCGCCAACAAGATCACTTTTTTCCCAAGACCCGCCGCAAGCAATTGTTCGATGGAGTCGTCCAGTGTCTTCTTGTCCACCCTGCCTCCGTCTTGGGGACAAAACGGTTGCCCGGCGGTTGCCCAGAGCAAACGGGCATAATCGGCAATCTCGGTCGCAGTTGCAACCGTGCTTCTGGGACCGGAGGAACCGGCGGACACTTGCTCTATGGAAAGCACGGGCGACAAACCCTCGACGTAATCCACGTCCGGACGACGAACCTTCTCCAAGGCTTGCCGGGCTTTGGGCGAAAGACTCTCGACGTACTTGCGATGGCCCTCGGCCGCCAAAACGTCAAACACCAGGGAGGACTTGCCGGAACCACTCACGCCAGTGACTCCGATCATTTTGCCTCTGGGGATGGAAACGCTAAGCTCGCGAAGATTGTTTTCGCAGGCACCTTTGACGAAAATGAAATTTTCCAACTCCGCCGCTTTCAAGTTTTTCTTTTCCATTCCCATCGTTATATTGACCTCTGTCGCGCAAATGCCAAGAAAGGTTTCGGCAAATGCATCATTTAGTTACTCTCACTTTCCTTTCCCGCACCTTCACATTCTTATGAACAAACCGATTTTATTCGTCAAACAGGGCTGTCCCTGGTGCGCCGACGCCCTCAGCTACTTCGCCGCCAAAAAACTGGACTTGGAAGTGGTGGACGTCCGCCTGAACCCCCATCGCATGGACGACCTGATCGAGGCCAGCGGTCAATCAAAGACTCCGACTCTGATGAACGGTGAATTTGTGGTAGCCGACTTTGACCTCGGAGAATTCGAAGAGGCGATGCTGGAAAATCCCGCAGAGGCCGCAAAACTAGGAATCTGATCCTCCCGGTCGCAACGACCGGCGCCAAGGCCGCGGAAGCTTGGACGAACCTGAAAACTACTTGAGGGCGTCGATCCTGCGATTCAACTCGTTTAGCTTGGATTCCAAGGCTTCTAGGGAAGCGTTGCCCGACTCTTGGGGAATATCCATATCGAGAATCTTGACTCCGGAAGAAGTATCATAGACTTTGGCCGAATCGGTCACGAAGGGGGTGATGTTTCCGGAGGTGACTATCTTGGTGGCCTCTTTGCCGTTGCGGCTGACGGTGTAGGTTTGAGGGGATTCGTTCAAAGGAAGGGTGTTGGCATCGTCCGAATTGAATCTCTTCACCTGACGGTAGTTGTCGTGCTTTGCCTTCCTCCCGACGACTTGGGTCTTGGCCGTACGGAAAACCAAAAAGTTATGTTCTACGGTATGAAAGTGCGGATCCAGGATAAAGTGATCGGGTTGTCCCTCAAGGGCGTCGTAGACCGCGGATTGCATGGATTGCCTGACGACGCCACCGCCCAAATCGTGTTCCTGATCGCGGGCGGTAAACGTGGCCCGACCGGTGTCTCCCCAGCGGATGAATCCCAAAAGCTCGGCGCGGGTACCCTCGCCACGGACTTCCTCGCCTATTTCGATGTCGGAGGTGACTTCGGGATAAGGAGTGAGGGGACCGGTGCGATTGGCGGTGCGGGTGCAGCCAAAGGCAAGGAGAACGAAGGCTGAAAGAAAGAGAAGTGGAATGTGTTTCTTTTTCATTTTGGTAAAATTGAATCGATTAGAAATTTCCTTTGGTGGAGAAGTAGAACTCCATGCCTTCCTCGATCACCTCGTGGCCACCGACTCCGGCAATCCCAAAGCTGAAGTTCCAGGGAGCGTTGGGCATGAGAATGAACTCGGTTCCGTAGTCCCACCAGTGGTTGTCGGTCAAGACGTCGCCGTTGGAGTAGTTGAAGCGGACGAAGGGAAGAAAGGTAAAGTTGTCGTGAAGATGATAGTGCAAGGCGATCGCCATCTTAAACAACCAGAAATCATTGTCGTTGATGTCATTGCTGGGGAAATATCTTCCGATGGACAAGCGACCGGACCAGTTCATTCCGTAAGCGGTGCTCGATTCCGCCATGGTCTCAAAGGAAACGCTGGTCATGGATTCGTCAAAAATCGGGAAGTCGCTCGACGAATTGTGATGGGCCAGGTTTATCCCCCAGGCGACGTACTCGTTGATTCGGTAATTGGGAAACAATTCGATCCCGGCGAGAAAACCGGTGTCGTCGACGTGATCGACCTCGAAACGAGAGGCGGAAAAGGGAATCTTGACGTCCAAGTTGGGGTTGTCTCCCAAGCTCAAGCCGATGGTAATCCCATAGACATCGTTTTCGACGTTACCGGCATGGAGAGCGTTCGGTTTGAAAAACTCCTCGTTGAATTCCTGGTTCGCATAATGGAAATCCAGGTAGAAGCCCTTGATGAAGCCGTCGGTGACCGGTATGTCGGAGGGACGACGAAGTTGGCGCAGTTCATCCGCCAAACTGGTGAACCCAAGGTAGTACCCGCTAGTTACTCCCCTTCTTTCATCAGCCCCAAAATCATTTGGTTGATGGCTCGAAGCATGAGCGAAAAAAGATGAGAAGACCGAATAGGATAAGATCGGAATTAAAAAACGGAAAATATTCATCATATCAATGTAATTAGTTTAAGTCAGCCAATTGAAGTTCCGGTTTTCGTCAACAAATAAATTTTATCGTTACAATGAGTTTCTCTCATCGCAGACGATCGCAAAAGCTTTTGATTCGCTGCAAACCCTTTTCAATCACCTCGTCCGAGGTGGCGTAGCTTAAGCGGACGTATCCATCGGCGCCAAAGGCATGGCCCGACACGACCGCCACTTTTTCCTCCTCAAGCAAGCGGGCGGAAAAATCTTCGGAACTGAGTCCGAAACTGGAAACGTTGGGAAAAAGATAAAAAGCTCCCTGGGCTCGCAAGCAGCTGATGCCATCGATGGATCGCAAGCCTTCGAGCAAGTTCAGGCGTCTGCGGTCGAAGTGGGTCAACATTTCCCGCACCGCAGCCATTGCGTGATCCCAATGATCGATAGCAGCGAGAGCCCCGTACTGAGCGAAGGTGGTGGCGTTGGAAGTGGTCTGACTCTGCAGGGAGGCGACGGCCTTGGCAATGGTGGGGTTGGCCACCAAAGTACCCAGGCGCCAGCCGGTCATGGAAAAGGTCTTGCTGAATCCTGAAACCGTGATTACCCGCTCCCTGGCTTCTTTTCCGAAGGAAGCCGGTCGGTGATGCTCCGCATCGTCATATAGCAAATGTTCGTAGATTTCGTCCGACATGACGAGAAAATCCCTGCGGCAAGCGAGCTCGACGATTTCCTCCATCTCAGCTCGTGAGTAAAGACATCCGGTTGGGTTCGACGGGCTGTTTAGGACGACTAGTTTCGTTTGCCCGCTCAAAGCGTCCTCTATTTGTCGAGCGCTTACCTTGAAGCCCTGATCGTCGCCGGCGAATATGAACTTTGGCGTGGCCCCGGCCAACTTCGCCATTTCGGGATAACTTACCCAGTAAGGGGCTGGAATCAAGACCTCGTCCCCGGGTCCGCAGGTGGCGAGAATGGCGAGGTAGCAAGAGTATTTTCCTCCCGGGCTGACCACCACTTGAGCGGGATTGGCTTCTTCGAGAACTCCGTACTCGCAATATTGGCGAGCGAGAGCGGAGCGAAGCGTCGGCAACCCCCCTGCCGGGGCATACTTGGTCATTCCATCAGAAAGAGCTTGGGCGGCCGCATCCTTGATGAAGGAAGGCGTGTCGAAATCCGGCTCTCCGGCGCCAAAGCCGCAAACGTCCTCGCCGGCCGCCTTCAGTTCCTTGGCCTTGGCATCGACGGCCAAAGTAGGCGAGGGAGAGACGTTCTTTGCCCAAGGAGACAATATGTTTTCAGAATTCATGATCGCTTAGTAATGAGAAGAAAAGGAATTTCCATCAAGTTCATTCGAAGGATTATGGGAGCATCCGTGCCTTAAAATCGCTCAAAGGCTTCGGCAGGTATGGGGATTGGAAGCATGAAGCTTTCTTTTTGGAAGTATTCGGGGCTTAAATCGAGACGGGTTGCGGCCGCAATCATCTCAATCCTGGTATTCGATCGGTCTTCGTACTTCATGCAATCCATCGTTTTCACCATCCACTCATCGCCGGTTTTCTTGAAAGTCCTCAAAGTCGTTGAGCGCAAGGGCTGAAGATCCCTTGAAAAAATCTCGACGCGAAGGGGGGCCTGATAGGCATCGTCGAGAGCCAAGGAAACGCTTTGCCAGTCGGGCATTGCCTGCGTGACCCAAGACGGACAGGCGAAGTTGTAGAGATGACAGGGACGACCGGCGACTTTACCGGACTTCAGATATTCTTCTTCCCAAAAGACGAAGGGCATCAGCAGATCGAAATAGGTCTGATTCATGCCTTCGACCATAGGCCGCAAGACAAATTCCTTGGGAAGTTCCTTGATTTGCCGATCGGACCGAGAATATGCCAAAAGCCTTGGATCCCGTGGGTTTTCCAAAAGAAAAACCGCATCGTTTTCCAACTCCACCCGGTAAATCCCCGATCCAAGGGCCGGGCCGGATATGGATGCGAACCGCAGCGTCTCCGGCCCACGTCTGGGCATATGTCTGAATTTGAACCTGAAGGAATAGGCGCTGTGAAAAACAGCCTTTCCGGCAGACCCTTCGATAGAGGCTCGGTATTCGTCGATGCGTTCCCTGGCTTGGGCCGGGTTGAGCATTTTGGCGAATCCGCGAGCCGGAAATTGCCCGGCCAGAGAATCATGGGCGACGAAAACCAAACCCAAAAGCAAGGCGCCGACTTTCAGGGCGCTTCCAACGCCAAAGACAACGGAGTTACTCGGATGCGTTGATATCGACCTTGGGGGATTCAGCGGGGGGGGCCGTGTCAGGGCTTTGGGAGTCGGGTTGCGAAGGAGCTGGAGTCTCAGGATTCTCAGCGGAAGACGGCCGTCCGCCTGCATCCGCCGGAGCAGACTCCAGGGCAGGAGCGGAACCTTGACGCAAGACTTGCTGGGAGCTTTCGGCCTCACTTTGGTAAAAGGCGTAGAGCACGAAGGAAAGAATGAAAAAACCAAGAATTCCGTAAACGGTGAATTTGGAAAGATGGGCTGCGGAGCCTGCTCCCAGAACCTGATCGGCCGCCCCGCCACCAAGAGCGGAGCCCATGCCTCCCGAAGTACGCTGTATCATGATCAGCAGGATGACCAGCAAACAAAGAAGAACGAGAACGGTAGTGAAAAAAACGATCATATTACGAAATGGGGAAGGGATCAGAATGAGTGATTACGAAAAAAAGGCAACCCGTTAAATGGGTCTCAAAGCCCGAGAGAACTCAACAGGTTTTGCAAATCAACGGAATTCTCGAAACCCAGCGTAATCTTGCCTCGTCCCTTCGAGTCCGCATTGATTCTCACCGGTCTTCCAAGGGCAGCTTCGGCTTGCCGGGCCAATCCCGAAAAAGGATTGTCCTGACCGTTGGGTCTGGAAAGTGCGGAAGAAGGATTTAGGTAGGCCGCCACCTCTCTTTCGCAATGCCTGACCGTCCAGCCCTCGGCCATGGCTTTCCTGCCCATTTTCAGTTGATCTTCCAAATTTTCGATCCCAAGGAGCGCCTTGGCGTGTCCGATTGATAATTTTCCATCCGCCAGCAGAATTCTCAGTTCATCGTGCAACTTCAGAAGCCTGAGCAAGTTGGTCACGTAGGTCCTGCTCTTCCCTACTCTTTCCGCAACCTTTGCCTGAGTCAGACTAAAGTCATTCACGAGAGCATGATACCCCAAGGCCTCTTCCAGAGGATTCAGGTCTTCCCTTTGAAGATTTTCGATGAGGGAGAGACTGGCCGAGGAGACGTCGGTTACCGGCAGGATTCTGGCAAGAATCCTTTCCCTACCCAGTTTGCGGTGGGCCCGCCAGCGTCTCTCTCCGGCGATAATTTCAAACTTCTCACCCGATTTCCTGACTACGATTGGTTGTAGAAGTCCCTCCGATTGAATGCTAGCGGCCAATTCGTCGATGGATTGGGGATCGATTGATTTTCTCGGTTGGTAGGGATTAGCGTGAATCTTGGAAACCGGCAATTCCATTAACTGATCGCCGCCCACCACCTCCGCTTGAGCTTTCGGGCCTGCGTCTCGCTTGGTCAAAGGCGGACTGCCTTCCTCCGCCCAATTGGTCCCCGGCATGCTGCCGCCTCCAGATATCAAGCCTCCCAGTCCCCTTCCCAATCTTGATGCGGTCTTTGCCATTATTGCTGAGGGATGAACAACTCCTTGCCAACGAAGACTTTGGTAGGATCGAGGATTTGATTGGCATCGATAATCCATCGGACCTTGGATTGGTATTTCTTGGCGATGCTGCTCACGGTCTCTCCCTTTTCAACCTTATGAACGAAGCCATTCTGGGGATAATCCGAGGAAAAGGACGGTTTGCCTGCGGTGGATGAGCCAGCGGAAGAAACCTTGTCGAAATTTTGATTCATCTGCTTGATGAGCTCGCGGATCTTGGCATCAAAATTACTTTGCAGAGCGAGGTTGCCTTTCTGAATTGCCTCGACTCGAGATTCCAGGTTACGAAACTTGGCGTCCAATTCGAGGAGCAATCCCTGATTCTCGTTGGAACGGTTGGAAGCGTTCGCCTGCGACTGCTGTTGAAGCGTCACCTTGAGCTGAGCGTTTTCTCTTCTCAACAATTCGACCTCCGTTCTCAGACCCGCGACTTCTCGGGCAATCAATTCAAGGTCCTGCTTGAGATTGGCCACCTCGACGTTGGCATGAAGGTCAGAGGCGTGGATGGCGAATACCCAAGCGAAGCAAGGTATGAAGTTGCGCAAATTTAAGAATATCCAACGAGAAGCCATCCGAACCACTCCCACAAACATGAGATATTCCAGTCTCGGAATCAAGAATTCTTTTCCGGAATTCTAGATTTGGGAAATCGGCGAAGTAATGGTTGCGAAGGTTCGAACCTCAGGACGGCGTCGGGCCCAATCTCATAACCTCGCAAAAAATCCGCTGTCGGCATCATCTTGCCGCCGGGTCTTTGCAGAGAACCGAATTGCAGGCAGACAGTCCCGGTGCCAACCAACAGCTCACCAGTCTCAAGAATCGAGACCTGACCTGGGGACATGGAACAATCGGATCTAAGCCTTGCTTGGCCAACCTTGATTTTTTGGTTTTGGTGTTCAAAAAAACATCCGGGCCAGGATGAAAATGCCCGAATGCGTCTGGAAAGTTCGAGGGCGGGCAAGGAAAAATCCAAGGCTCCGTCCGATTTTTCGAGTTTTCTGCAGTAGGACGCCTGGCTGTCGTCCTGTTTCTTTTCGCAGTTGGTCCGCGATTTGATCAAGGGTAGGTTCCTTTCGACAAGTGGGATGCATGCCATGGACAAAAGAACCCGCAGAGCG
>JAYOEB010000015.1:17657-25910 GCA_038116775.1 Opitutia bacterium
TCTCAAAGTCGAGGATGGGACCGGCATCCATTCTCGGAACCACTCTCATGAGGGTGACCCCAGTCTCACTTTCTCCGGAGGCCAAGGCCGTCTCAATGGGAGAAGCGCCTCGATAGAGCGGAAGCAAAGAGGCGTGAAAATTGAAGCAACCCAAGGGGGCAAGGGAAAGAAATTGCGGCTTTAGTATGTGACCGTAGGCCATCACCAAAAGCAAGTCGACTTGCAACTCCTCGAACCAATCCAATTCTTCGGATCCGGGTTTCCGGGGATCGCGAATCCTGCATCCGCGCTCGAGGGCCCAAGCCTTGATCGGATTGGCCCTTAGCTTTCTGCCTCTGCCCGAGGGACGATCGGGTTGAGTCAAGACCGCTTCCAGCGAAAAGCCATCCATTTCAACTATGCGGTTCAAAAGGGGAATGGCGATTTCATCCGATCCGAGAAAGGCGATCTTGCAAAAGTTTGAATTCATCCTCTGAAGTCCCATTTTTTATCGATTCCGTGATTGAGACAACGAAATTAGCGCCAAAAAAAGCCGCACATGCGGCCATCGAAACGATAAGCTGGGTTTGAGCCTATCTAAGACTCTTCTTTGTATCTGGCTTCCTTGCCGGCCAGAGAAAATTTGAGCGGACAACCCGAAAGCCCAAATCGTTGCTGGATTCCCTTTTCCAAATATCTTCGGTATTGATCATTGAGTTTCTCCTCACGGTTGCAGAAAAGCTTGATTCGAAAAGGCCGGGCGTCCACCTGCACGGCATAAAAGACCTTGAAGCGTTTGCCTCCGACTTTGGCAGGAGGCCGATGTTCCCACATTTCTCCAAGCAATTTGTTTAGAGAAGCCGTGGATATCGCTTTGTCCATTCGAGCATCCAGATCCTTGGCAACGCGAAGAAAATCATCCACGGCATGACCGGTTTTCGCGGACACGAAGCAAACCGGGGATTCGGGGAGAAAGAAGAGTTCCTTGCGGAGCGAGCGCAAATAACTTTTGCGGAAGTCCTTTTCGTCTTCATAGCCAGGAAGAGGATCTTTTCGAAAGCCTTCCAAGGCCAGATCCCACTTATTGACGAGAATGGAGAGGGCTTTTCCTTCCTCCAATACGTGACCGGCCAAAATCTTGTCTTGCTTGGTCACCCCTTCGCGGGCATCGAGAACCAAAAAGACGACGTCCACCTTTTCAATCGCGTGCTTGGTGCGAACGGCGGAAAAATAATCCAAGGATGAATCTATGCGGTTGCGGCGCTTCAGACCGGCAGTATCGAACAAACGAAATCCCCAAGCTTGTTCTTGCCCCTTCGATGAATAATCCAAGTCCAGTTCCACGGTTTCCCGAGTCGTCCCTGGGACGTCGCTCACTATCAACCGCTCCAGGTTCAGAAGACGATTGCAAAGGGAGGATTTTCCGACGTTGGGTCTCCCCACGAAGGCTATTTTGGTACGACTCGATCGGGACTCGTCGGGCAAGGGCAGGGGCGGAGGCAGCAGGGCATGAAGAAGATCGGTGATCTCGACGACCCCATGCCCATGTTCCGCGGATACGGGCAGGACGTGCTCGAATCCGAGCTTGGCGAATTCGGAAAGGGAATAGTTCTTTTGCGGCTCGTCGATTTTGTTGACGACGAGCACCGGCGATTTTCCCATTTTTCGAAACTTGGCCGCAAGGGTTTCATCGAGCGGAAGCAACCCTTCCCTGCCATCCACGACGAAAAGCAAGAGCTTGGCGGCTCGAATGGCGAAATCGGCCTGTTGCTCGGTCGCGTCTTGAATCTCATGGGGAGTCATCTCAGGAAGCATGCCGATACCCCCGGTATCCATAAGGACGAAGCCCTCGGGGGAGTCTGCGACCACGACGTCCCGAGTGACTCCGGGGCGATCGTGAACTATGGAAACCCTTTTGCCGATCAAACGGTTGAAGAGTCGGCTTTTGCCGACGTTCGGGCGTCCCACTATGGCTACGCTTGAGCTTTCCATGACAGTAGAGAATTTAGCGGGAATGGAATCGAAGCCTAGACGACGGCTTCCTCAATGCTTTCCACGGAAAGATTCTTGACGAAACGTTCGATTCGATCCGCCGCCTCAACGAGTTTCTCGTAAGAAGTCGAAAAACTGGCTCGGACGTGACCCTGCCCATGGGCCCCAAAGGCGGAACCGGGAACCACGGCGACCTCCTGCTCCCGAAGCAAACGGTGACAAAAGTCAATTTCACTCAGCCCGAAGTCTCGGACGCGGGGAAATGCATAAAAGGATCCTCGAGGCGAATGACAGGCAAGACCCATCTCGTTGAATCGACGCACGAGAAAATCTCGGCGCTTATGATACTGCTCACGCATTTTCACGACTTGCTCGGTGCCGTTCCTGAGGGCTTCCGTTGCCGCTTCCTGACTTAGGATGGGGGCGCACATCATACAGTATTGATGTATTTTCATCATCGCGTCGATCAACCAATCCGGCCCGCATGCGAATCCAACCCGAAAACCGGTCATGGCAAATCCCTTGGAGAATCCATGCAGCAGAATCGTTCTCTCCTGCATTCCCGGCAAGGAGGCAATGCCCACGTGTTCGCCCTCGTAGGTAAGTTCGGCGTAAATTTCGTCGCTAATCACGATCAAATCCTTTTCAACGGCAAATTTGGCGAGTCTTTCCAACTTGGTCCGATCGGCGGTGCCACCGGTCGGATTGGTGGGAAAATTGAGCAAGAGAATCTTGCAACCGGGTTGCCAAGCTTTTTCGAAGGCTTCCGGATCGAGAGAGAACGCGTCTTCGGGAGAAGTACCGACGGGGATTGCCTGCCCATGGGCTAGAGTGACGCTGGGGGCGTAGGATACGTAGCAAGGTTCATGATAGAGAACTTTGTCCCCAGGGTTCAAAAGGGCCCGCAAGGCGACGTCGATCGCTTCGGAAACTCCCACGGTTACTAGAATTTCGGATTGCGGATCGTACTCCGCGCCGAAAAAGGAAGCCACGTAGGTGGATATTTCCCGGCGTAGGCTCAGCAATCCGCGGTTGTCGGTGTAGGAAGTTTTTCCCTTTTCAAGGGCAAAAATCGACGCTTCCCTTATTTTCCAAGGAGTGATGAAGTCGGGTTCGCCAATTCCCAGTGAAATCGCCTGGGGCATCTCCGAGACGATGGCGAAGAAATCGCGAATTCCGGACCTAGGAAGACTTTTGACGTGATCGGCTATGTAATCGTCCGCATTCATTCGATTCAAGCGCTCACGGGAGGCATTTCGGAATTGCCTCCCTCCTTGGACAACAAATGACCGTGTTCCTTGTAGGAACGAAGCAAAAAGTGAGTGGCGGTGGAAAGAACGCCCTCAATGGTAGACAAACGCTCCGAGACGAAGGTGGCCACGGCATGAAGATTCTTTCCTTGGACGATCACCAACAAATCATAGGCGCCTGACATCAAGTGGCACGCCTCCACTTCGTCGAATTTGGAAATCCTCTGAGCGAGTCGGTCAAAGCCACCCTCTCTCTCCGGGCTGATTTTCACCTCTATGACCGCACGCACTTCGTCGCTTTCTTTTCTGGAGGGATGGATGAGGGGCACCCACCCCAACAGAGAACCGTCCGACCGTAATTCTTGCACTTGGGCCCTCACCTCCTCTTCGGAAAGTCCGAGAATATTGGCAAGCTTGGAAGGGTCCGGATCTGTCGTTTCCTGCAAAATGTCGAGTAAATTACTCATGATTAAAAAGATGCATTATAAAAAGAAAGCCCGAATTGGTAAAGGCGTAAAGCGCTAGGGAAAAGAATCCGTCGGATTGAGTCAATGGATGCCCTCGATCTTATCCAGAAGCATAAAAATTGCGTTCAGACCGATGGAGTGGGTGATTTTTTGATCTCGGATCATCTTTTTCAGACTGGTCAGTGGGTGTAGTTCGGTGACGAGTTCCTCATGCTGATCAAAGTCGAGTTCCAGTTTCCTTTCGACCTTTCGAACCAAAACGAAAAAACAGCGGTTGGAAAGAATCGCGGCATTGGGACGGGCTTCTCCGATCAACTCCGCCTCCGTTCCGACGTACCCGGTTTCCTCGGCCAACTCCCTCAAGCCTGCGGCGATCGGGTCCTCTCCCCTCTCAATGACCCCTCCGGGTGGTTCCAAGGATTCTTCCCTAGTCCCGTATCGGAACTGTCGAACCAGGACGAGTTCCTGCAGAGGCGTAATCGCCAGCACGTTGACCCAATCGTTGGTGTCGAGGACGAAGAAGTCACCCTCCAAACCATCCGATTTTCGCCGAAACTTTCTTTTGCGGACTTCAAAAATCCTACAGTCCGCCTGCAGAGTATCCTGTTCCAGAGTCCAACCGCTCGGTGAATTTTGCTTCATGCCCTCAAGATTTGATGGTGGATGAACTCGGCGAGATCCAGATAGATCGGCACCTGATTTTCTTGGGCGAGTCGATTCGAAGCTTCGTCAATCGGTTTGCCGGTTTTAACGAGGGCTCCCCTCATCCCGGCCTTCAAGCCCGTCTCCGCGTCAATCCACTTGTCGCCGACTACCCAAGATTCCGCAGCCTGCAATGAAAATTTCCGGATCATTTCCTCTTCAAATTTTGGTGAAGGCTTGCGGTATCCATCCTTTTGGTCGGGATATTCCGGGGCGATGCAAATTTCGTCAAAAAAATCGTTCGGCCAGTTAAATTCATCCAGCATGCGCCGATTGCAGGATAGAACGTCCGACCATTGATGATAGCCACGCGCGATTCCGGATTGATTGGTATGCAAAAACAGGAGGTATCCCTGTTTTTTGGCTTCCTCCAGAGAGGGCCCGGCACTGGGAATTATTTCCACCTGCTCGGGATCCTTCAAATAATGAGCGTCCCGAATCAAGGTGCCGTCTCGATCCAAAAAAAGTGCCTTCCGCCTTTGCATTCGGCAATCAGAGCAGGCTTTGGATTTCCTCGGGAGTTGCGGTGGCCGTGCCCACCTTGGCGACCACAATCCCAGCGGCAAGGTTGGCGAATTTCGCCGCCTTCTCAAAAGACTCGCCGGATGCCAGAGCCAAAGTAAGGCTGGCGATGACCGTATCCCCCGCGCCCGAGACGTCGAAGACTTCTCGGGCGGCGGTTGGGATAAGGGATTCGACTTTCCCGTTCTGGGCCAGAAGCATTCCGTCCGCTCCCAAGGTGATGGCCAGCATTCTAGGCGAAAAGCGCTTGAAGATGAAGTCAACGATCTCATCTTGAGGAAACCCTTCCCGAGTCTCCCTGGAAATACCAGCCAATTCCAAAGCCTCCAGGCGATTGGGGGTCAAAAGATCCGGACTTGGATAACGAAGGAGCCGACTGGGCTTCGGATCGATGGAAAGGAACACGGATGCCTCGCGGATGAGGGACAGCAATTCGTTCGATACGAACCCCTTGCCGTAATCGGATACGATCACCGCATCCGCCTCCCTGGCCTTTTCGGCAACCACCGACCCCAATGAATCCAAATCCAACGAGTAGGCGGAGGGAACAGCCTCGCGGTCGACGCGGCAAATTTGCTGGTTGGATGCGGTCACCCTTGACTTGCAGATCGTCGGGGCCGAAGAAAAGCGAAAGCAAGGATCCACCCTGACCTCGGAAGACTGCAGAATCCGCATCAATTCATCTCCATGTTCGTCTTCCCCGAACCATCCGACCGATTCCACGGAGGCTCCCAAGGAGGAAAGGTTCAAGGCGACGTTGGCCGCTCCCCCGGCCACCGTCCTCTCCTCTTGTACGCTGACTACGGGAACCGGAGCCTCAGGGGAAATCCTGCTTACCCCGCCGGTGACGTAGCGGTCGAGCATGACGTCTCCTACCACCAAGACGTTTAGACTCTTGATTCGCTCGAAAAGTTCTTTCATCTAGTAAGTGCGCTCATTATGGATTTAATCATAAAAACAACCCTAGCCTGCTTGATAATCTTTTTTATGCAAGGCTGCAAGAGAGACGATGCGGACAAAGCCTCCGAGGAATTGGAAAAGGAATTCTTCGATCTTAGACTGGGAATGGTCGAGCTCAGGGTGGAGGCGTCGGTTTTGGCGGAGGAAAGAGAGCGGGGACTGATGTTTAGAAATTCGATGGCTGCAAGAGAGGGCATGCTGTTCGTTTTCGAACAAGGAACAAAACAACGGTTTTGGATGAAGAACACCAGGATACCCCTTGACATCGGATACTTTTCCTCAACTGGTGCTTTGTCCGAGGTCCACAGAGCCAAGCCACACGATTTGTCCGGGGTTCCCTCCCGATCGAGGGACGTAAAGTTCGTGCTCGAACTCAATGCGGGCGCTTACAAAAATCTCGGCATTCGCATCGGAGACCGCATTTCTCTCTCTGAAGTCTCCCGGATTCTCAAGACCCGGGGGTTGAATCCACGCGACTACGATCTCCCCGATTGATCCTCGACGAATCCATTCGGATTTTGGCTCTGCCATCGCCAGGCGTCCGCAAGCATTTCCTCGAGGGAGCGTTTCGACTCCCATCCCAGCAATTTTTTGGCGAAGGACGGATCCGCCCACGCTTGGACGACGTCGCCCGGACGGCGGGGAGCGAATTCATAAGGAATTTCAACCCCATTCGCTCGTTCGAAGGCTTGTATGACTTCCAATACCGAAGACCCCCTACCCGTCCCCAGATTACAGACAAATCCCTTCCCTGAGGATTCCAAGGCATGCAACGCCATCAGGTGGGCTTCCGCCAAATCGACCACATGCAGATAATCTCTGACCGCAGTACCGTCCGGAGTCGGGTAATCATTCCCGAAGACCTTGAGCTTTTCCAACTTTCCGGCGGCAACCTGGCAGACGAAAGGAACCAAGTTGTCAGGGATGCCGTTGGGGGCCTCCCCAATCTTCCCGCTTGCGTGAGCTCCGACGGGGTTGAAGTAGCGGAGAACCCCGCAACGAAATTGTGGATTGGCCTTGGAATAATCGGCGATGATCTCTTCCATCACGTACTTGGTCCGACCATAGGGACTGGAAACCCCGCCCGTCGGAAAGTCTTCGGAGATCGGCGCCGTGGCAGGTTCTCCGTAAACCGTGCAGGATGAGCTGAAAACGAGAAGGTTTACGCCGGCGGCTTGCATCTCCTCAAGGAGAGCAATCGACCCGGAGACGTTGTTGCGGTAATACCTAAGAGGTTGCTCCGTCGACTCTCCGACCGCCTTCAGGGCGGCAAAATGAACGACTGCTGAGATTTCCGGATGGGTTGAAAAAATCTTTCTCAGGGCGGAAGCGTCCGTCAGATCGCATTTCTCCAGAATTGGCGTTTTTCCGACTATTTCCTCAACTCGCCCCAAGGATTGGGGGGAGGAATTCGAAAAGTTGTCAACCACCACGACCTCATGCCCGGCCTCCATCATCGACAACACCGTATGACTTCCAATGTACCCGGCGCCTCCCGTAACCAGTATTTTCATCATCGACTGCCTCTGGAGATCGAACGGAGGGTGGAAAGGATTATTTCCAGATCCAGAGCCATGGAGGCATTCTTCAAATAAAACAAGTCGTAGGCGAGCTTTTCTTCGGATTCCTCCAAGTCCGAAGCATAACTGAAGCGAATTTGTGCCCAACCGGTCAGTCCGGGTTTGACCAGGTGACGGGAATTCCAATGCGGGACTTGACCACTCAATTTCTCTTGAAATTCAGGACGTTCGGGCCGGGGTCCGACTACGGACATTTCCCCCCGAATGACGTTCCAAAATTGGGGGATCTCATCAATCCGCCATTTCCTCAGAAACTTTCCGAAGAAGGTCACCCTCGAATCCTTCCTGCCAGCCCATTTGGCCCCTTCGCCCTCGGCATCCTTTCTCATGGTCCTCAGTTTGTACATCGAATAGGTTTTCCCCATTAATCCCGTTCTTTCTTGCACGAAGAACAAAGGAAAGCCGGTTTCCACCAGAATAAGCAGCAACGAGAGGAGCAATAGAGGCAGGAGGGTCACCAGGGCGACGACCGCAATCGCAACATCCATGCATCGCTTGGAAAGATGGACGAATGGGTTTTTCATTCTCAGGTCCATACGGGTCAACCATGCCTGATCCACTTCCTTGGGAGGAATTTTTTCCATGAATCGCTCCCAAAAATCGGCTCCGCCGATCACCCGCGTCCCTACTTCAAGGAGAGAAATGAGATCCAAGTCGGAAGAAATAAGGGAATTCTCCACCACCAGAAAGTCCACTCCGCGCTCTCGGCACAACTCCACGATCCGCGCTCCATTCATGAGATCCTCGTCCCCTTCAATCCATTCGAAGGCGTTCTCTTGGGAAAGGAGGGCTCGTTTTATC
>JAYOEB010000016.1:0-6841 GCA_038116775.1 Opitutia bacterium
G
The DNA here is from genome assembly GCA_038116775.1 of Opitutia bacterium. Lineage (GTDB taxonomy): Bacteria > Verrucomicrobiota > Verrucomicrobiia > Opitutales > Seribacteraceae > Seribacter. The sequence continues at coordinate 2 of JAYOEB010000016.1, forward strand.
CCGAGGACGGGCACGACAAGATCTTCATCCGCGTAAGAGTCAAAACCAGATAAGCGATCCGATCAAGCATGGCCGGGGCAAACCTCGCCCCGCCTTTGCCGATCTCCTTGTATGTCAGTCCAGACGAGTTCCTTAGGCTTTGCCTAGGAAAGCATTGCCGAAGGGCTGGATTTTCTGAGAAGGAATCTTGAATTCAAGGATGTTGCGCTCTAATAGAAAGGTTTAGATGGAAAGCTCACTATTAGGATACGGCCTAGGGAGTAGAAGCGATTGCTTTCTTCAAGCAGTCAACCCTGCCACGGGGAAAACTTTACCGGAACGTTATGCTTCGGCCTCGGAAGATGAAATAAAAAGAGCTTGCGAGATGGCGGAAGCCGCCCGATTCGAGTTAGCTGCTTTGAGCGGGTCGGAAAAGGGCGCTTTTTTGAGGACTCTGTCTCAGGCATTGGAAGAAGCCCTGGAGGAATTGGTTACCCTGATGACTGCCGAAACCGCTTTGCCCGAAACCAGGGTAAGGGCGGAGACCGCCAGAAGCTGCGGGCAGCTTAGGATGTTTGCGGATTTGGTTGAAGGAGGAGATTGGGTGGATGCTAGAATTGATCGCGCCCGACCAGATCGACAGCCCCTTCCCAAGCCTGATTTAAGGTCGATGCTTCGCCCGATTGGCCCGGTAGCTGTGTTTTGCGCCGGCAATTTTCCTTTGGCCTTCTCCGTAGCTGGTGGAGATTCTGCGGCTGCTTGGGCAGCCGGATGCCCCGTTGTCGTGAAAGCCCATAGCTCCCATCCGGGGACGGCTTTGCTAGTGGGAAGGAAAGTAGTTGAAAGCCTAAAAGAATGCGGTTGGCCAGAGGGTTCGTTCTCTTTGCTTTTTGGAAGGGGCAAACTGATTGGCCAATCCTTGGTGAGTCATCCGGCGATAAAGGCCGTTGCGTTTACCGGTTCGAGGCAGGCAGGGAGATCAATCATGGAACTTGCCGCCAAACGCCCCGAACCAATTCCCGTGTTTGCGGAAATGAGCAGCGTGAACCCAATTTTCGTCCTTTCAGGCATTAATTCCACCAAGATTGAGGCATTTGCCGAGGGTTTGTCGACCTCGGCGACTTTGGGCGTCGGTCAATTCTGCACTAATCCTGGAATCGTATTTCATCCGGGTGGCCAGTGGGGAGAGGAATTCATTTCTCATTACTCAGGAAAAATGGCCAAGGTAGCTCCCGCTCCCATGCTTAACCGAGGAATATGCGAGTCTTACGAAAAAGGACTTGATTTTCTTGCAAACCTTCAAGGCGTGGAAGTTGTTCGTCGGGTCTTTGCTGGTACTGATCAGGACTGCTGTAAGGCAGGAGTCTGCGTATTGAAGGCAAAAGCCAAGGACTTCCTCGACAATTCTTCGATGATGGAGGAAGTCTTCGGTCCGGCGACCCTTCTCGTTTCCTACGAATCATTCGACCAACTCATTTCAATCGCAGCAAGGATGGAGGGGCAGTTAACCAGTTCCATTTTTGGGGAAGAAGACGATCTGGAGAAATGCGATAGTCTCCTTAGGATTCTTGAAGGAAAGGCAGGTCGATTGATTTTCAACCAATTTCCCACGGGTGTCGAAGTCTGCGATTCGGTTGTCCATGGCGGACCATTTCCGGCAACGTCCGACTCCCGATCCACCTCCGTGGGAACGGGCGCCATTCTAAGGTTTGCAAGACCCGTTTGCTATCAAGGTTTTCCGGAAAAAACACTACCTCATGAGCTTAAGGACGCCAACCCCCTGTCCTTAAGAAGAAAAGAAAATTAGTTTTTTCTGAATGCCTTGATCTTTTCCATCACCTTGTCTTTGTTTTTCCAAACCTCAGGACGAGGAAAATCCTGATTTTCAAGCAATTCCTCCAAGTCCACGTCTTCGGTGGGAATGCCTTTTGCCGGGATGTCCGCCTTCGCGATCCATGCGATTGCATTGAGGACGAGCCTGCGGGCATCCAATGAGGCCCAGTTTTCGTGGAAGTGGGCGCCCGTGAAACCGAAGCCGCGCCCGTAGTTGTAGTCTTGTCCCCTTTGGTATGCCCAGGCAACGTGTTGGGCTTCCCTTCTCTTGAGAACAGCCGCTTCTACGTCGGGATTGCCGTGATGGGGGTGTCGGTCCATGCCCGACTTCAAGCGCTTCATCGTGGTTTCCGGAGGGTGCGCCGACAATAGAGGTGAAATGGTACCGATTGCGGAAGTCGCTTCCCTAAATCTCATGTGATAATACCATTCGTCGAGCATGGCGAAGGGCTTGACTCCTCTGGTGACGGGATGACTTGGAAGCAGCTTGAACTCCGCATTCCAAACCGGGTTTACGGACCAATAGGGTTCGAAGTATCCGCCAATCCATCGAAGGAAATGATCACCCGCTGGCCCTTTCGTCGTCTCAACGCCATAGTGTATGCACCCTAATCCCACTCCACGTCGCATAATGACGTCGAATTCCTCGAGACGTTGGTTCAACAGATGACGGACGCCTCCATCACAGGCAACGACGACGGCGGCTGCATCATTGAAAACGGTGGGATCCTTGGGATAACCCGAGTCGGTGACGACGACGGTTTTGATGCCTACGTTCGCTTTCTCCAAGTGGTCCGCCAGCAATTTACACCCCGCGGCGTGCTCATGAGCGAAGAAGCCATGGCTTTTGGCCCCGGCGACGAAGACGACTTTCTTATCGGCATGGGCAAGGAAAACGAAGGCGAGAGAGCCCAAAAAAAGAATATGTTTGTGAATTCTGTTCATTGTTGGCGGAGTCAAGAGTTGAGAGGCTTAGGACATAAGGTGAAGGATTCCGAGATTACTCGAACGCTTGCTTGAGGAAAGACAAAAATAGTGCTTAGTCTTTGAATCTTTCTTGATTGCAACTACAATGTCACCCATGAACCTAAGCGTTTTGACTCCGATCAGGGAAAAGCTCGAGAATCATGAGATCTTCACCAAGATCAATTCGGTTGCGGACTTGGTGGTTTTTATGGAACACCATGTTTTTGCGGTATGGGATTTCATGTCCCTGCTGAAAAAACTACAATTCGATTTGGTGCCAAAGGGGTCTCCTTGGATTCCCAACCCAAACGGAAACCTAGTGCGCTTCGTCAATGAGATCGTCATGGAAGAGGAATCGGATCTAGCGTACGGAATCGAAGACGGATCACAGTACAAAAGCCACTTCGAGATTTATCTTACGGCCATGCAAGAGGTGGGCGCATCCACAGAAAGAATCGAGGAGTTTTTGTCCATCGTCGGCAAGCAGGGATTGTGGCCGGCCTTGGAATGGCCTGGGGTTCCGGAGCCTTCGCGAATTTTCATGAAGCACACCTTTGACCTTATTGAAAAAGGAAAGCCTCATCAAATCGCAGCATCTTTTGCAATTGCCCGTGAAAGCGTGGTGCCCTTGATGTTCGACCGAATTCTCAAACATTCGACTCTCGATGAGCATGAGGCTCCTACTTTTCGGTATTACCTGAAGCGTCATACGGAGCTCGACGGGGATCATCATGCTCCTATGGCGGAAAGACTTCTTGCAAATCTGTGTGATGGAGATGCCGTCAAAAGCCAAGAGGTTGTCGAGCAGGCGACTGACAGCATAATCGAAAGGATAAGGCTTTGGGACAGGGTGGAGGAAGCTCTTCCCGGGCGTTCCGCAAAGACTCAGACGCTACTTTCTTAGGCAAGTTCGATTTCTATGGTGAATTCGTCTCGAGCGGAAGGGGCGACGACTCGGGCCGTTTTGTTTTCAGGAGCGTTTGGCGGAGACATCCAAGGTTCCAGGCAGAAAAAAGGTTGATCGGGTTGCGTCCAGGTGACGAAGGTAAGCCTGGAACCCACCTCTGGACCGCCCACTTCGGAAACTCGCAAGACTTCTTCCTCATTGAGCAATGAGACGGAGGCGCTTGGATCCGAAAGTTCGTAGTATATGGAATTGATCAGTTCCGGATCTTCCAGTGTTTGAACGGATGGCGCGGAGGCTCTTGGTGAAGTCATTCCGCCCTTGTTGTATCGAAGAATCTTTTTGGCATCGATTGCCAGCTTGTGATCCTCCAAAGACAAATCCTTTCTCCAGGGCACTTGAAAATAAGGATGCAAGCCCGCGGACCAAGGAATGGGCTGCCTGCCCTCGTTTTCAAGAACCAGACTGATTTGAATGCTTAGTTCGAGAAAATGGTAAATTACCGTGAGGGTGTAGTCGAAGGGATACATCATGCGCATCTTTTCGGTCTGAATCATTTCAACTTCAAAGCCCGCTTGGTCAATGGATCTTATTTCAAACTCCGCGTCCTTGGCGAATCCGTGAATTGGCATGGCCGCATGGTCTCCGTTCGGAAGTCTCCAATAATCTTCCTTGCCCTCGAGGAAACATTTTCCGGCAAAGGGAAAAAGAACCGGGATACCCCCCTGAACCTCTGAAAATGAATGGGCTTGATTTTCCTCAGGCCAAAAAACTACGTCGCGAACCGAGCCATCGCTCATATTGACGTTCCAGTTTAACAGCCGGGCTCCTTTGTCGGGAGAGGCAAGGAAAGTGGATGGCCCCACGTCCCATCTTCGAATCTCATGGTTTTGATAACTTATCTTTTCCATTCAATACCAATTGGCTTTTCTTTCGTCTTTGCGCAATGTCAATTGTTAAACTATATATCCGTATCTACAAATGAAAACCCTTTCAAAGCTTCCTTCCTGTTTGATCTTCTTTATCTTTTCCTTCAATTGGGGGGGGGCGAAGGCGGAAAGTTCTTCCAATAGCAGCAAAGAGGACAATCAAGGCATCGTTCTCCAGGTTGATGAAGAAAACTACGAATCAACGGTGGCCTTCGTGATCCCGATAAAGGAACAAATCGGACCTACCATTCTTGATATCTTAAGAAGGGGTTTGAAGGACGCCATGCGAGCAAAGGCCAAAGTCGTCGTTCTTGACATGGACACTCCGGGAGGAGAACTAGGGGCAACCTTGGAAATCATGGAGGAAATCATCGAGAATTTGGAAAAATTCGACGGCAAGATCATCACCTACGTCAATGACGAGGCAATATCCGCTGGCGCCTACATAGCCATCGCCACCAGTGAGATCGCCTTTGCTCCCAAATCCCAAATTGGGGCCGCCGAAGCGGTCAGTGGAGGAGGGGCAAACATTGATTCGTCGATGAAGAGAAAGATCAATTCATACCTCAAGGCAAAAATTCGAAATTATTCGGGCGATCATCGCTATCGATCCCTGGTCATGTCGGCGATGATGGACGCCAATGAATCCTTGCTTATCGAGGGAGAGCCTTTGAAGGGCCGGGACGGGGCTTTGATCAAGAAAAGCGGAGAACTCCTTACCTTAACCGGTGAGGAGGCATGCATGCGTTTTGGTGATCCCCCTGCCCCACTCTTGGGATTCGGCGTCTTTGACGGAATTGATGAAATACTCGATCAAAAATGGGGTAAAGGCAATTACCGGATCGAGGAATTGGAAATTAACTGGGCCGAAGAAACCGGTTTGTGGCTTAATGGGATAGCCCCAATCATCCTCAGCATTGGTTTGGTGTGTATTTTCGTTGAGTTCAAAACGCCGGGCTTTGGTATTTTCGGAGTCGCGGGAATCCTTTTCCTGTTGATTTTTTTCGGATCCAAATACGTCGCCGGACTCGCGGGGCAAGAGGAGCTCTTGATCTTTTTGCTGGGGGTGTGCCTACTGTTTGTTGAAATCTTTCTGGCCCCGGGACTGCTTCTTCCCGGATTAATCGGATTCATGATGATGATAGGAGCGGTTTTTTGGGCGATGGTAGACGTTTGGCCCACGCCGGACTTTACTTGGAGCATGGAGGTCTTTCGTTTGCCGATATGGGAATTGATGCAATCCTTGGGGCTCGCCTTGGCCTTGGGCATCGTAGTTTCGATGATTTTGCCCAAAACCTCGTTGTGGCAAAGCTTGGTTTTAAGCGCCACTTTGAAAGGCGCCGCATCATCGGTAAAGGCCAAGGATTTCCGCGGGCAAATCGGCGTTACGATATCGGAACTCTTTCCCAGCGGTCAAGTGGAGATAGAAGGTAGGCGTTTTGACGCAAGATCGAACTTTGGAAAAATCGCCAAAGGAGAGAGAGTGCATGTTCTGCGGGCCACGGAGTTCGAGCTTGTCGTTGAGGTTCTCGAGTCATGACCGAGATTATCACGGTCCTTTTTCTCAGTTACGTTCTGATTGGTTTTGAAGCGATCGTACCTGGTGGGATTCTCGGCATTTTAGGATTTCTGGGACTGTTTGTCGCCGCCTACTTCGCCCATTCCGAGTTCGGGGGATGGTTTGCTCCGGCCTTTGTTTTTCTGACAGGAGGCTTGGGAGCCCTGATCTTGGTATTTTTAGAATTTAAATGGCTTTCCCGAAGTCCTTTAGGGAAAAAGCTCTTTCTGGATAAGGTTCTGCTTGACGAGAACAACAACCACTTGGATAAGGCGGCTGTGGGGGCTGTGGGCGTAGCCCTGACCGATCTTCGCCCCGAAGGACTTGTTGAAATTGAATCAATGCAATTCGATGCTTGCATTGAAAGCGGACACTTGCCTCGGGGGTCAAAAATAGTCGTTTCTGGAAAGGATGACTTTCGCATTCGGGTCCGACTGGCGGAGGACTAGAAAGTTTGACCTAATCCTTTTTTTTTGCATCAAATATCCTCTAACCTACCAATATAATTATGTTTGAATGGATCTTACTCGGAGTGCTTGGAGTCGTAGGCTTGGTCGTCACGCTCGTCATCATCTCATTTTTTAATACATGGCTTAAGGCATTTTTAGCCAAGGCAACCGTAGGTTTTACGACCTTGCTTGCGATGAGGCTGCGCGGGGTGCCCGTTGGAA
>JAYOEB010000016.1:6851-8179 GCA_038116775.1 Opitutia bacterium
TGATCGTAGATGCCAGGATAACGGCCGTGAAGGCGGGAATCCCGCTCGAGACGGACCAACTGGAAGCCCATTATCTCGCCGAAGGGAACGTCGTACAAACCGTACAAGCTCTGATTGCGGCCTCCAAGGCGAATATCGAACTGGCCTGGGATCGAGCATGCGCGATTGACTTGGCGACTCGAGGAACCAGTAAATCCGTTCTTGAAGCAGTCCGGACCTCGATTAACCCGAAGATCATAGACTGCATGATCGAAGGCAGGGAAACCATTGACGGCGTGGCAAAAGACGGTATCCAAGTGAAAGTGCGGGCTCGAGTCACGGTGCGGAGCAACCTGGACCGTTACGTCGGGAGCGCTCAGGAGGAAACGGTCATTGCCCGAGTCGGTGAAAGTATCGTCTCCACCATCGGTTCCTCCGAGAACTACAAGGTCGTTCTCGAAAATCCAAACTCCATTACGGAAAAAGTTCTTGATCGTGGGCTGGATCAAGGAACAGCCTTTGAAATCCTATCCATAGACATTGCCGACGTTGACCTGGGTGAAAATAGGGGCGCTGCCTTGCGTTCTTCCCAAGCCGCGGCGGATAAAGAGGTCGCGCAAGCCCAAGCTGAAATCAGAAGGGCGGCTGCCGTGGCTTTAGAGCAAGAGAATAAGGCCAAGGTGCAGGAGATGCAGGCCAAGTTGGTAGAAGCGGAAGCCCAGATTCCACTCGCGATGGCAGAGGCTTTCCGGAGCGGCAACCTAGGAATCATGGATTACTATCGCCTTCGCAACGTGGAAGCGGATACCGACATGCGAGAGAGTATTTCCAAGGGAGTTGACTAAAGCAGACGGTTCGGCTGACCTGGAAAATTAGAAACCAACCATGCCCGATCTCGACCTGTTGTTCATAATTGGGTTGGTGATTGCTTCATTCATCGGCAACCTTTCCAAAAAGAAAGGCAATTCGGAAGGCGCCAAAAGGAAGGACGGCGATTTGGATGGGAGGGAAAAGCCTACGCTTAAGGAAGTCCTGGAAGAAGTCTGGCAGAACCTCAATAATCAGGAAAAACAAGAACGATCCCCCCCGCCTCCATTATCGGTCAAGCCCGTTGCAGACCCCCCGCCCTCGAAGGTACCTACCCAAAAACCAATTGATTCCAATTATGGAACAAGCAGGCTTCAGGTTGCCGGCGGAAAAAAAGGCGAAGAAAGCATGGTGGCTGCCGAACTTCCGATAGGTTCCATCTCCAATGAATTTTTGAAATCGAGAAGTTCCTTGAAAAAAGCGTTTCTCGTTAAGGAAATCCTAGACAAACCGGTTTCCATAAGAAAAGACTCTACTTACAC
>JAYOEB010000016.1:8189-15010 GCA_038116775.1 Opitutia bacterium
TCTTTTCACAACAATTGGGAAAGGCGGACGATTCGTTCATCTAAAGAAGATAATTTCAGTTCGAGTTCCAAGGAATACCCAGGCTCTTGCAGACGATAAGGAAATTCTTAAGAAAGTGATGTTTGCTTTTCAAGTAAACTCTTCGGTGGGCGATCAGGAGATTTTGATCTTTGAAAAATTCGATTTCGGAAATGATCCCGGATGAAAACTTTTCTTCGGAATAGCTCCTTATCGCTTGAGCATGAGCAAGATTAGCTTTGGTAAGTTCAAGTTCGGACGAGACGATGAAAAAACTTCTGGTGGAAGATTCGATTTCTTCGATTACGCGTAGAATCAAGGCTTCCCATTGCAGAATCAATTGATCGTATTGCTTCCTGAGTGTCTTGAGGTAGGCTTTGCGCTCGGGAACCCAGACCGGAATGTCGAACCTAGGCCCAACCTGAGTTTGCCACTCCCCAAAGGATTCGCCGAGGTTATGGCTCATGGCAAACCCGGAAAATCGCAAGCCGAATGAAGGGAGTAGATTCATTCGCGCGCTTTCATGCAGATTCAATTTCGACTCTATCTTCTTTTCAATGGCTTGAACGTCCGGCCTATTGCTAATCACGGAACTTGGAACGAACCGAGGAAGCGCAGGGTCGTTCAGCGTAGTCAACGGCACGTAAAGAGGGGCGTCATCGAGTGGACTTCCTAGCAAACCCTGCAATCTCAATTGATGAGAAATCATCATATTCTCGGCATGCTTTTTTTCAATATTTAGTGTGTTAAAATTTAACTTTTGACTCAATAGAGTGGAATTGGTCTCGATACCCGCATCTACTTTTCTTTGTATCAGGCTTTCGGTTCGTAGGGCCAAACGAATGGATTCGGCAAGCAGTTCGCTTTCCTCTTTGTATCGACAGTAGGATATCCATGCCAAGGCAACTTCATGGATAAGCATAATCTTGGATGCCTCTACCGCGTGGCGAGTGGACTCGACTTCATTTTCCGATGACTTCCTCAACGCCTTCCATTTACCCCATAAGTCCAGTTCCCAGGTGCTTTGGGCTCCGGCCCTCCATGGAGCTACATCGTCTTTCCTAAAAAAAGTTTCTCTTCTCTTTTCCTCCCCTTCCCTGTAGGAAAAGGAAGAGCTAAGACTAGGCTCTCCACCGGAAATGGCTCGTTCCGCTTCGGCTCTTGCCAAGTCGATCTTTCCGAGCGTCACCTTCCAGTCTCGATTCTCCCTCAATGCCTGGTCGACGATGGAAGAAAGAACTTCGTTGGGAAATAGGGTTTGAAAGCTCATTTCTACCTTCTCGCTGCTATTGCCCTCGAAATGAGTAAAGGCTTCGTTTTCAGGAAGAATCAATGGACCTTGCATAGGGGTGATCTTGTCCCCAGCGCATCCAAGCAGAAAAAGTAAAACTATCGCCAAATAAAATAAAAATTGCATGTACACAAAAACTACAGAACCTTAATTTTTTCAGCATTTACGATCATGGACTCTTCGATGGACTTTTCATCAACCGTTGCCAATATTCTAATTCTTTTTCCAGGAAGCAGACCATTTACTCCTTTAAGCGTCCCACTCATCAGTTCTCCCTGTTTGTTCAGTACTTGAACGGAAATGGTGGAAGAATTGATCTTCCTTCGGTCTTCACAGCATGCATCCCATGGCGTGGGACAATTGTCCCCTGGAATTTCGTCGCAGGTTTCGAGTGAGTCGTCTCCGAACGTAAAAACTGCTTTCGTCGTGCTGAAAGGTTTTTTTCTTCCACCGATAAACCCTTCCATGACGAGCCTTGTCTTTGGCTTGTTTAGTTCTCTGGCCTCTCTTACGGAAATGGACTCTCCGAGATCTTCGTTCGTAATGATTCCGGCATCCATGTCGGCCTTGGGGCCAGTTGGCTCCACTGAGTTCTTTCGTTCACATCCCATGATCAGGAACAGTAAAGTCGATGCCATTGCTGATTGGGCAAGTCTAGCGCAATATGGTTTCATGTCGTATTTGTTTTTCAGGTGGATCGAAGAGTTTTGGGAAGCGATGGACTCAGGCAATTCCATGAAGGCGGTATGACGCCAAGCAATCCGATCGTAAGCCCCGTTAGAATTCCAATGCTTATGACGGCGTTGTCAAAACTCATGACAAAGACTCCGATGGCAAATGGAAATGAGATTTCATCCAAAAATACAATACCAATCGAAGCGGCTGCCAGCGAAGCCAAAAATCCAGTTATTAGGGCTTCCTGGAGAAGACTTAGAAAAATGGAGAACCTGGAAAACCCCATCGTCTGGAGAACGCCGAATTCCTTTATTCTCGAGGAAAAAGCCGCAAAAAGCGTGTTCAAACCGCTCATAAAGGCGCCAATCGATATCAATACGGCCGAAATCCAAGCCATCCAACGAACGGGAGCATAAAAGTAAGACAGTTTTTCGTAGTATTCGGATTCTCTGAGGGCGACTAACTCCAAGTCTAGTCGCGTCTGAGAAAAGACTTCAACCTCGGAGAAACTCTCTTCGTTTTTAATCTTTAGAACGACGCAGGAAAGCGTATCCCTCTGCGTCAGGGTCATCAAATCCGTCAGCGGCATCCATATTTCCGCTTCCATCACAGTTCCCTTGGCGTCAAATACGCCGACGATTTTGAATCTTTGATCTTGAAAGCTCACTTCATTGCCAATTTGCAGGAGATCCTTGGAAACGCCAAGTTTCCGATGGCTTAGGTGCCCGATCATAATTTCCCCGGAATTTGGAAATCTTCCTTCAATCAATCGAATGTTCTCATGCACCCATAGCGATTGAGGCAGTACGCCTCGAATCAGCCCTTGCTTTTCGTTGTTATCTTTTATCCCAATCATACCATTGAAATGAATTTCGGGCGAAATGGCCGGTTGTTTCATAATTTCCAAAATGCCTCCTAGGCTCGCGGCTGTTTCCGCAACTACCGGACTTACTTCGCTTCTTTCCATACTCTCTTCACTTCCTGCTCCGAGGAGTATCACGTTCCGAGGACTGGAAGAGTTTCCCAGGGTTTCCTTCATTGAATTATTCATGGCTACGGCGAGCATTATCAGAAGGACGACGCAAGCAATCCCGCTTATCAGTTGCAATGCCTGCAAGGGCCTTCTGAGGACGTTTCTCAATGTGTAGGATATAGGAATCACGCCTAGGTGGTCTTGAGACTTTCGGAGATTGAATTTTTCCCTGCGCGCCAAGCGGGATAAGAGCCGGCCAAAACCCCTACAAGCAAGGAGAGGCCGACTCCGGTTGCCGTAACGGTGAGATTCGGAACAAAGGCAATGGCCAAACCCTCGTTGCCAATGGTTAGGTTTTGAAAATGAAGAAAAGTGGCGGCCGTACCAATACCCATTATTCCGCCAAACAACGCAAGAATCACGCCTTCGCTGAGAATCAACCATCCAATCGACCAACGAGAGAATCCGATCGTCTGAAGAACGGCGAATTCCGAGATCTTCCCTCGAACGGTCAATAAGATCGTATTTGCAATCAAGCCAATTACCGCAAGTACCGATGCAATTCCGATCCAGCGTGAGAATCTTACAAGCTCAATCAATTCTTTGGCCGTACTGGCAAAAAAGGCTTTCTCGGGCTTTGTAGTTGTGGGTTCCGCGTCCGATTTAAATCGAAGGTCGATTTCCTTGGCAACGGAATCCAGGAGGGTGGAATTTCGGACTTTCACGTTGAACTGGGTGACTACGCCGAGTCCAAGCCTGGAAGCTTGTTGCAAAAAAGGTAGGCCGACAAAGGCGACGTTGTCGTTTTGCGAGGATTCCGAGGATTGAATGATGCCGGAAACGGTCACAGTTATTCCTGCAGCGTTGAAACGGTCTCCGGTCTTTAAATTTCGCCTTTTTGCAAGATTCGAACCGACCAAGGCGCCGTCGTCATTCGCCATCCAATTCTCAATCGACCCTTCTTCGAACTTTGCGCTTTTCGAGATGAAACCGGAGTCGGCTTTAGGAATACCTCTAAATACCACGACATCCAGGCTTGTGCCGCAATTGTTTACGACGATTTGAATTGGAACGACCTCAGCAACTCCCTCGATGCTGCGAATGTCCTTGCCGTAATGTTCGGGAAGACGACTTGTCGACGGGCAAAAGCGATTTTCCCTGTAAACCACCAAGGTGTTGTCCTTCGCCGAAGTCTCGGTGGCTCGCCCGAGTGCTTCCTGCATAGTTTCTATGGTCTCAAAGAGAAACATCCCCGAAGCGACTCCAACCATCGTGAGCAAGGAACGGGTTTTGTTTCTGGCAATATGCTTTGCGGCAAGAAGGCTGAGGTTAAGTAGTCGCATCTTCAATGGATGGAGTCCGGCATCAAGGCTCCCTTCTCAAGAAGGAGTCGCCTTGTGGCTCTTTGGGCTGTCTTCGGATCGTGGGTGACCATCACGATGGTTTTGTGATTATGAACGGACAAGCCCTGCAAGAGATCCATTATTTCCTCAGCGGATTCTCTGTCCAAATCACCAGTTGGTTCGTCGGCCACGATCAGGGAAGGTTCCGTAACCAAGGCTCGGGCTATGGCAACCCTCTGCTCTTGCCCTCCCGATAATTCTTTTGGGAAGTGCGACATTCTGTCCGCCAAACCTACTTTTTCCAAGGCCGTTTCCACCCGTTGTCTTCTTTCCGATTTGCCGATCGGATGAAGCAATAGGGGCAATTCAACGTTCTCATAGGCTGTCAGAACCGGCATGAGATGATAGAGCTGAAAGATATAACCCAAGTTTTCGGATCGCCATTGCGTGAGCTGTTCGCGATTCATTTCATGAAGGGGAAAACCGTTGACCTGAAGGGTTCCGCCAGTGGGAGTGTCGATGCCTGCCAAAAGATTCAATAGCGTGGTCTTGCCGCTGCCCGAAGGTCCCATCAGAGCGACGAATTCTGAGGATTTCACTTCAAGACAAAGATTTTCGAGAGGGACGATTTCTTGTTGTCCCTTTTGGTACTTTTTAGTCAGGCCAACGGCTCTTATAAAGGGGAGATTCATGATTTGCCTTTGATTTTGATTCGATCGCCCTCCTGTAATCCCGCAGGTGGGTCGACTATGAGTAGATCGCCGGGAAATAGACCATTTCTGATTTCGATCAATTCATCCTTGGTCAATTCCCCAATGGTTATCTTTCTCATTTCAGCTCGATTTCCTTCTCTTGAGACAACCCAAACGCTTTGCTGGATTTCCGGAAGGGGTGAAATCAGGCTCTTGTCGATAAAAACCAACAGGTTGGAGTCAGTTATGACTTTGTCATCCGACTTTGCAAAGAACTTTGCCCGGCAGAGCATCTCAGGTCGAAGTCTTGGGTCCGGGTTGAGCAAGCGAACCTTGACCTGAAGAGTATTTCTTTGCAAATCGGCTTCGCCAAGAATTCTGGAGACTTTGCCGAGAAAAACTTTTTCGGGGAAAATGCCGGATGATATTTCTACGATTTGATCCTGTCGAATCTTGGAAGCCTCGCCTAAAGGCACGTCTATGCGCGCCTGTAATTTCCCTTCCTCATACAATATGGCGGCGGATCCGGCGTCCGGATCATCCATATGGAGCATTAATCTCTTCCCCGGCCTTGCCAAAAGACGGAGTATGATTCCATCTTTTGGAGATCTGACTTGGGTACGGTTGAGATCAAGACTCGCCTTGTCTCTATTGATCTCATAAACCTTGGAGGTTTTACTTTGGGCGGATAGCTTTTCCGTCAGCAAGCGTACGTGAGCTCTTCGTTCCAAAACTTCCGAATCTGAAGACAACAGGCTTGCCTCGTGTTTTTGAAAAGCCAATTCAGCCTGAAAAAGGTTCTGCTTGGATACCGCGCCATCGGGCAGAGAACGGAGTCGACCTAGGGTGTCGTTGCTTTCCATAAGCAAAGTCTTGTCCTGAGATGCCTTGGCAAGGGCCTTTTCCACGGACGCCTGGGCCAGAAGCACCTCCGCCTCGATGATCGCTTCCTGAGCTTTGGATTCAGCGAGTTTTGCTTCGGCATCCAGTAAGGCGAAGCGGGCATCCTCATCGATTAAGGAGGCGATTACCTGATCTTCCAAAACCCTCTCTCCTTCCAAAACGTGAACCCGGTCGATAACCCCGCTGTACAGACTGGTAACCTTGATCGGAAATGGATCGGGTTCGATCCAACCGCTCGCAAGAAAAAGAAGTTTTCCTCTTTGATCACCCAAGGAAGCGTCGCTTTCCGCGGGATCGACTTCCTCTGCGGGAAATGCGATGGTTCTGCGTACCTCTACGGGCCATTCTGGGCGTAGGAAGACCTTGTATAGAAATATCGAAGAGGCAGAAACCGCCCCAAGGACGAGGTATGGGAAAAGGCGGCGGTTTTTCTTTGAGTTTCCGCTTTCTTTGGTATTCGAAGGAGCTGTGAAAAATTTCTTTATGGTCATGATCATTTTAATTCAAGTGAGTTGAGCCCCAATGAGCCGGACTTTCCTGAGGGTCAAATGATCATGACTTTCAAAAAGAGATGTCGTCGGACGGAGGGAGGATGCGTGTTTAGAGAAAATGAAGAGGAACGATCATTCAGGGAGGGAAGCCTTCCCTTGTCAAAGCCCTCATGGACTTTGTGCTGAAAGTCCAAGCTGGAGATCTGAAACGCCTCCGGGAAACCCAAGTTCAACAAAGCATCCAAACAGGGGTGAGAATCATTAGGTTGCGATCCGGGAGAATCGGATTGGCAGCATGAGGAACCCTCGGCGTTGCCCTGACAGCAGATGCAATCAAACAACGGTATGACGAATATGCCGAATGAAATCAGCAACGAGACCAGATACCTCATGTCTACAATCTTGCGCAATTATCTTAGATTTTCAATCTTCATT
>JAYOEB010000016.1:15020-18333 GCA_038116775.1 Opitutia bacterium
TCGTGTTCCATGCATGACGTTAGGTCTCCTTATGGCCGAATCGCTCGTTTAATTTGGAAAATCTCACTTTTGAATTCTCATGAAAATGGCGTCTTGTGGATCAAAAATCCATAAGATCGAAAAGGGAATTTCCGAAGGGAAAGGTCGTTTGTGGTCTTCTGAAGATGGAGCGGGAAACGGACCCGCGAATCCAGCTTTTCCTTGGTCGTCGTCGACTGCCTGGAGAAAGTGCAAACTTAATTTTCCGAGTGTTTGCTCCAACTGCTTACGGAAGAATTCTTCGGTTCGGAATCAGGGATCCAAGAACCCGAACGATACGTGCTTGCAAGCCATTGAGATACAATTTAGAATCAACCTTTTTTTGAACCTACCCTTGAACATACTATGTCAGAACTAAGCGAATTGACCCTGAACGTTTCTCCACGCGATGGTATCGGAACCTCCTCATCCAAGGCTTTGCGAAAGTCAGGAAGAATCCCCGCGATTCTTTACGGAAAAGAACTGAACAAAATTATTTCCATCGACGACAAGGAGACGAGAATGCTGCTTCGCAAATCCTCGGGAACCTCATCCCTTCTAAGGCTTGTGGGAAGTGATGGAAGCGATGAACTGGTTCTCATCAAGGATTTGCAGATGGACAAGATAAAGGACAAGATTCTTCACATCGACTTCATACAGGTAACCCGTGGTGAGGATTTGCAGACCAAAGTTCCTTTGGTTTTGCATGGCGATGCGGAGGGGGTCAAGAATCACGGAGGAATTCTCGAGGTGGTGAGCAATGAAATCGAAATCCGCTGTCGACCGAGCAAACTTCCTGGTCAAATTGATCTTGATATCCACTCGCTCCAATTGGGGGCGAACTTGCAGATTAAGGATTTGCCGGAAATTGAAGGGGTTTCGTACTTGGATTCCCCTGATTCAATTCTCGTTTCTTGCGTTGGAAGCGCAAGCGGTCGATCCGAGGCGGATGAGTCGGAAGAAGAAGCCGAATCCACCGAGGAGCAAGAAGAATCTGAGGCTCAGGTCGAAGAAGATAGCGAATAATTGAGGTGTTTCTGCGGATGTGGAGTGACAAAATTCACAATCATAGGGCTTGGCAATCCAGGGAAAGCCTACCTGAGAACTCGCCACAACCTAGGCCAGTGGTTGTTGAATCTTTTCGCGGAGGAAAACCATCTGTCTTTCAGAACCCGCAAAAAGTTCAATGCTCACACAAGTTCTTTTGACTTACGCGACAGAAGTATCTTGCTCGTCAAACCTTTGAATTTCATGAATGACTCAGGATGTAATCTGGTTCCACTCATGCGGGATTCGGGCTTTTCCGAAAGCGAAGTCCTTATCTTGCACGATGAGCTGACCTTGCCCTTGGGTGATTTTAAGATCAGCTGCAATATGGGTTCGGGCGGACATAAGGGAGTGCAGAGCGTCATCCGTTCAATTGGCAAGACAGCGCGCCGCTTGCGCCTGGGGATAGGACCCAAAGTCATTTCGGAGCAATTGCTGGCCGATTACGTGCTGTCCAAGTTTACTCAAGAAGAAACGACTCTTCTTGAAGGAAGAGCCGGGCTTTTCCTTAGGGCCGTGAATTCCGTCATTTTAGATGGCGTCGACAGAGCAATGAATTTATTTAACAACGAAAAAAACCATAAGCCAAATGAACAAGAATAACTATCTTGCCACAATTGTTTTTGATCCAAGAGGTTCGGACGGAACCTCAGACGAAATGATTCCCAAGTTAAGCGAGATCATCGTCGCCTCGCAAGGTGAAGTAATTAAGGTGGAAAATCAAGGAACGCACGACTTCGCCTACCCGCGAAAAAAAGGTTTGGTCAGCGGAACCTATCTTCAGTTTGAAATTTCCGGAGAGCCTGCAACGCCGGATTTAATCAAGAGCAAGCTAAAGTTGGAAAAAAAAGTTGATCGAGTCTTGATCGAACGTTTGTAATATCTATCGTATTCGATCATGGCGTCTCTCAACAAAGTCTTGCTCATCGGAAATTTGACTCGTGACCCCGAGGTCCGAATGATGACCAACGGTAGGCCTGTCTGTAACTTCGGACTGGCGCTCAATCGTTCGTACAAGGATTCGGAGGGAAACCGTAAGGAGGAAACGACTTTCGTCGACGTTGAATGCTTTGGCCCCAGAGCAGAGGCGGTTGCCCGGTTTTTTACCAAAGGAAGAGCGATTTTTGTGGAGGGACGCCTGAAGCTTGATCAATGGGAGAGCAAGGAGGGTGAGAAGAGGAGCGCAATTCGTGTCGTTTTGGACAATTTCGAATTCGTTGATTCTCGTCAAGAGTCATCCTCCGGCAAAGCCTACGACTCTAGTGAAAAAAGTTCTACCGATGCCGGTGAAGAAACCGCAAAACCTAATGATTTCAGCGATCTCGATCCTGATTTGGACGAAGACGTACCCTTTTAACCACCCTCAAAAATGCCACAAACAGAAATATTACTCGTAGATCACATCGAAAAACTCGGTTCGGAAGGTGACGTCGTCAAGGTCCGTTCGGGTTTTGCTCGCAATTATCTGATTCCTCAAAACAAAGCCGTGCCTCTCACTCATGCCAATAAGAAAAGGCTAGATTCTCTTAAGGTTGCCAGAGCTGCTCGTGAAACGGAAGAACTGCAAAAGGCTCAGGAGGTAGGGAACAAACTCTCCGAGCTTACGGTCGCCGTAGCCGTCAAGACAGGTGCGGGTGGCAAGCTTTTTGGCTCCGTGACGGCACTTCAGGTGCTGGAAAAACTCGAAGAGAAAGGGTTTAAGCTTGATAAGAAACATCTCACTAACTTCAGCCCGGTGAAGGAGTTGGGCCAGTTTCCCGTGTCTTTGGCCCTACACAAGGAAGTAGCCGTGGAAATTAAGTTGGAAGTGGTATCCGAAAACCCCATTGAGGAAGTAGAGTAACAAATCCAAGCGGAAGGGGAGTTATATTTACGAATGCCAAGATCTCCTTCCCTTTCCCAATCTCAGAGTTCGTCCACCTCGCGGGCTGATCAATCCAATACTCACGGGGCTGAGGTTTTGGAGGGTAGGTCGTTGCCCAGTAATCTCGATGCCGAACAAGGTTTGTTGGCTGCGTGCATACTGGACGGTTCTGGAGAAGTCATCGGTCGTTGCATGGAGCATTCCATTACTTCCGATCATTTTCATTTTTTCAGTCATCAGTTGATTTACGATGCCTTGCTTCAATTGCATCAGGAAAATAAGGAAGCGGATGAAATAGTAATTGCTGAAAGACTATCCAATGCGGGCAATCTTGAAAAAGTTGGCGGAAGACAGGCGCTGTTTGAATTATCCTCACGCATAGAC
>JAYOEB010000016.1:18343-25212 GCA_038116775.1 Opitutia bacterium
CGCATAGACACTACTGCTCATGCCCCTTTTTGGTTGGAGATCGTCAAGCAGAAAGCGATTTTAAGGAAATGCATCAACTTGGCTTTTGAGATTATCGACGGAGCCAATCATATTCAGGGAGACGTCGACGATTTTCTAGCTAGTATGGAACAAAGGGTCTGCTCGTTGGGTGACGAGCAGAACATACGCACTTCCATACCTTTCAGGGAACCGGTTCAGCACGCGATGGAACAGATACAGAGAATGTTGTCGCATGAGGAGATGGACGGCCTGTTGTCGGGTTACAAGAATTTGGATCAACTCACCAATGGCTTCAAGCCAGCCGAGATGATTGTAATTGCAGCCAGACCATCCGTCGGAAAAACCAGTTTGGCGATGAACATCGTAGAAAACATAGCTTTTTCACCCAAATATCTCGAGGACCCCAAGAACATTCTGATTTTTAGCTTGGAAATGAGCGCCACTTCTCTGGCCATGAGAATGATCTGCGGACGAGCCAAGGTTAATATGAACGATCTTCGCCGGGGATTTGTTCCCAAGAGAGATGCCCAGACTTTGAATGCCATTAGCAGAGAATTCCAACAAGCTTCCGTTTGGGTTGACGACACGAGCGGTTTGAGCATCAACCAGATACGAGCGAAGGCGAGAAGGCTGAAGTCGAGAAAAAAACTGCATTTGATAGTCATTGATTATCTCCAATTAATTTCAGGAGATGCGAGGGCTCAATCCAGGGAAAATCAGATTTCCGATATTTCAAGGGGGCTGAAGGCCATGGCGAAAGAGTTGGACGTTCCTGTCGTTGTGCTTAGTCAACTCAATCGAGACTCCGAGAAAGAGAGAAGAGATCCCAGACTTTCTGATCTTAGAGAATCCGGATCCATTGAACAAGATGCGGACGTGGTCATGTTGCTTGGCAAGCAACGCAAGGGCGAAGACGTTAGGGAGATAGATCAGGATTCGGAGACCATGAACGAAGATGAGGACTATGAGCCGATTTCCCTTCTCCTTGCCAAGCAGAGAAATGGACCGACGGGAAGAATTAATCTCGCTTTTCGGAGAAAATTCACGAGGTTTGAGGTTTTGGAAAGTGAACCGAGACTAAACTAGTAAGAATGACTCGCAACCTACGAACCTTATTTCCGATTTTAATGCTCTTTTCGTGCATTTTCATGTTGTGGGCCCAAGTTGTGCCCGAAGGCAAAAAAATCATTTCCATTGAGATTTCGATGGAGGGCCCCCGTACTCTCGGAAAGTCCTTTCTGTTGCAGAACCTACAAGTTGAAAAGGGCATGGATTACGATCCTACCTCCATTGACAAATCCATTCGAAATTTGATCGCCACAGGATCGGTTGATGACGTTAAGGTTTTTTATGATCCCGAAAATTCAACCCAAGACGGCGTTGCATTGATCTTTAAGGTTCGGGCGAAACCAAGAGTGCGGGAAATAGTCTTCGAAGGAAACGAAAAACTATCAAATCGAAAATTGGAAAAGACTATTTCCCTGGACGTTGGTGGTTTGTTTGACGATTCGACCTTCAAGTCCGACAAGATTGCCATCGAGGAACTTTATCTAGACAAAGGATATTGGAACGTCGTTGTTTCGACGGAGGTCAGAAAAGTAAAGAATGACTCCGGGGTAAGTGTCGTCTTCAAGGTCATTGAAAACGAAAAACGTAAGATTCGTCGGATTGATTTCGCCGGAAACAAAGCGGTTTCCTCCAGAAAATTGCTCAAGGAGATGCAAACCGAACCATGGAAATTTTGGAAGTTTTGGTCCAAAAACTCGAGATACCGACCCAACGTCCTCGAAGAGGATCTAAGCAAGCTGCGAAACCTATATCGAAACGAGGGATTCCTTGACGTCGTCATTGAGCAAAGCGGAGTGAAGGTAAGGCAGGAAGGCAAAGGCAATTTGGATCTCGTCATCCACATAGAGGAAGGAGAACGATCCTTTTTCGGTGAATATCAGTTGGTGGGCAATGTGGTTCTAAGCCAAGAATTTCTCTTGGATGACTCTCAGGATGGCAAAGACCGTAAGTTTGAAATAACCAAGGGCAGTCCATATTCGCCGGCCCTCCTTAATGACGAAATTTCCAGACTTCGTCGCAAATATGGCGAAAAAGGCTACCTTGACGTCAGAATCCGTTCCATAAGAGTTCCCAACTTAAGTACCAATCAGATCGATCTTAGGTTTGAAATCACGGAAAACAGCAAATTCAGCGTCAACACCGTCCAAGTTCGCGGAAACGAGAAGACCAAAACCATTGCAATCATACGCGAGTTGGCTTTGGCGCCAGGTGAGACTTTCGACTTGGTCCGAATGGAGACCAGTGAGTCGAGACTACAAAACACGCGTTTTTTCGAAAAGGTCAGTTTGGACGACGAGCCCATCAACTCCCCTGATCCAGAACTGCAAAACAGTCGTAGGAACCTAGTGGTCGACGTCAAGGAAGGCCGTACGGGCCACATATCTTTCGGGGTCGGCTTCAGCACCTTGGAAAAGGCGATGATGTTTGCCGAATTCAGGCAGGGAAACTTTGACGTCACGCGCTGGAGAACACCTCATCCTCTACAAGGAGATGGGCAGAAATTTCGTCTGCGACTTAAGCTTGGCTCCCGTAGTAACGAGGCCCGGTTGGCCTTGGAAGAACCATGGTTCTTGAACCGAAGACTGGCTGCGGGATTTGAGGTTTTTCGGGAAAAATCCGATTATTACAGTTCTTATTACGATGAAATGCGGGCAGGATTCGAAGTATACTTTAGAAAAAGAATCTTCGAGCTCGTGGAAGGAAGATTGTTCTATCGGTTTGAGGACGTAAAGATTGATGACGTCAGTCCCAGCGCTCCTTCCTTCATTAAAGAAGAGGATCTATCGATCTCAAAAGTCGGCCTTACCCTCAGTCGGGACACCCGGGACAGCATACTCTTTCCTTCGAACGGCAGCATCGTCACCATCAGAAAAGAATTCGCAGGCGGGATGTTTGGAGGAGATGCGGACTATGGGCGGTTGGAATTTCAAGGGGCTAGGTTTTTCGAAACCTTTGACCCGATGGATCAGGTTTTTACGATCATGGCAAGATCCGGAACCTTGGGCAGGTTTAACGGCGAAGACGCGGACGTGCCGTTCTTTGAAAAATTCTTCCTAGGAGGACCTTACAACTTACGTGGCTGGGACTACAGAGACGCAGGTCCGCAAACTGCGGGAGAACCATTGGGTGGAAATTCCTACTCCTATGCTGGACTTGAGTATACCTTCAAGCTTGCGGATCCACTGAGGTTCGCTCTCTTTTACGATGGTGGATTTCTGCGCGAGGGTGATTTTAAGATACTCCCAGGCGACGGTCAGGAAAGTTGGCATGACAACTGGGGATTTGGAGTCCGAATCATGGTAATGGGAATGCCCTTGCGTTTGGATCTTGGCTTTCCGATTAGCGATCCATCCAATACCGGCGGTTCACCACAATTTCATTTTTCCGGCGGTACTCGCTTCTAGTCCACCCACCCATCGATACGCTTTTAAATCATGAGAATAAAAAACACGATACTCCCAATAAGCTTGTTTCTTATTGGCTCCTTGCTACATGCCCAAAAAATCGCCGTCGTCGACGTACAGAAGACTTTCGACGGTTATCAAAAGGTGAAGGATGCCCGTGAACGCCTGGACCGCTCCAAGAAGATAGCGGTTGAAGAACTGGAAATTTTTCGAGACGAACTGGAAAAGATCGTCAAGGAACTCAAAGAAATGGAGGAGAAACTAAAGAATCCGAATATCGAGAGTTCGGACTTGAAATCGAAATACCAAGAAAAATTGCAAAAGGCCAAAGAGAAACAAGAGGATATGGTGGCCTACGACAAAAGAGCCAAAGCCACAATTGCTCAGCGTCAAAGAAATCTTTTGGTCGAGCATCTTGGTGATATTCGAGAAGCCGTGAAAAAGGTTTCCGCCGCCAAAGGCCTTGACCTGGTCATCAACTCTTCGGAAACCCAACTTGGGGTCTTTTACTTCACGGATAAGCTTGATATAACCAAAGACGTAATCGTCACCCTCAATGCCTCCGGCGACAATTGATTAAAGATAATCGGTTAAGTCTAAATTGTGAAGTTTAAGCTTAATCTGAAAGAAATTCTCGGCATGTTCCCGCATGCCGCTTCAGAGGGCAGCCTGGCTGTCGAACATCTCACGGGAATTGCCTCTTTGGATGAGGCCATACCGGGGGATCTTTCTTTTTTGGGAAACTTAAAGTACAGGCAAAAGGTCCGCTCCTCTCGGGCTTCGCTCTTGCTTCTCCCTGAAAATTTTGAGGGAAATCCTCAAAAGGAGCAAATGTTCCTGAGGCTCAAAGATCCTTCAAATGCCCTTTCCGAAATCTGCAAGTTGGTTGAGTCGAATTTCCTGTCCAAGACAGAACCCGGCGTGCATCCCACTGCTTTCCTGGAAGACAGCGCCGGGATTGATGAAGAAGTCTCGATTGGAGCCTTTACTTACGTTGGCCGTAATGCTCGTATTGGTTTTGGCAGTCAAATTTCATCGCACTGTCATATTGGCGACGACGTAGAAATTGGGAGACAATGTAGAATTCACCCGGGAGTAAAGATTTTGACCCGCTGTCAGGTCGGAAACGAGGTCGTTTTGAACGCGGGTGTTGTTCTTGGCTCGGAAGGATACGGATTTGAGCAAGTTGAAGGCAGTAATCTCAAAATTCCCCATCTCGGAAAGGTGGTCATAGAGGATAAGGTGGAGATCGGAGCCAATACCTGCATAGATCGAGCCCGTTTTGACGAGAGCAGAATCAGTTCTGGGACGAAAATCGACAACCTGGTTCAGATTGGTCATAACGTAAAGATAGGGAAGGATTGTCTCATTGTGGCCCAAGTAGGGATCGCTGGCAGCGTTAAGATGGAAGACAAGGTAGTGGTTGGCGGGCAAGCTGGATTTGCAGGACATTTGACCGTTGGTCGAGGGGCAAGAATTGCGGGACAGGCAGGAATTACCAAAGACGTGGAGGCTGGCGCTTTTCTCAAGGGTAACCCGGCTCTCCCGATTCAATTGTCCCAACGCATTTCCATTCTGCAAAGAAAACTTCCTGAATTGTTTAATAGGTTTGATCAAACTCAGACCAAAAAGTAGTTCATTGTGATGCAAAACGGTACAGGACTTAAAATCTTTAGCGGAAAGTCAAATCAGCCTTTGGCTCAAGAGATCTGCGATTACCTGAACGTTCCTCTGGGCGATGCCTTGGTCACGGCGTTTCCAGATAACGAAAGTTTTGTTCGCTTTAACGAAAATATTCGCGGCACGGACGTCTTCCTGGTGCAGTCAACCTCTTCTCCGGCCAATCACAACGTCATGGAACTGCTAATAATGATTGATGCCGCGAAGAGGGCGTCAGCAGCTCGCGTTACCGCCGTACTCCCCTTTTTTGGCTATGCTAGGCAAGACAGAAAAGACCAGCCTCGGGTACCGATTACCTCAAAACTTGTCGCCAACTTATTGGTGGCGGCTGGAGTAAGCCGTGTCCTTACGATGGATTTGCATGCGCAACAAATTCAAGGATTTTTCGACATACCAGTCGATCATTTGTATGCGTCACCAGTGTTTTTCGAGGATTTGAAATCCAAGGACGTGAGCAACCTGACCATTTTTTCTCCAGACGTCGGAGGAATGAAAATGGCCAATGCATATTCGGAGGTCTTAGGCTGTCCGCTTGGTTTCGTCGCAAAGAGAAGAACTGGGGCAAGCACCGTAGAAGCAATGAATTTAGTGGGTGAAGTGGAGGGAAGAGAGGTTCTTTTGGTGGATGACATGACCGAGACTGCCGGAACCTTGACGGCAGCAGCCAAACTTCTAAAGGAACGCGGGGCCCAAAGAGTCAGCGCGCTCGTAAGTCATTGCGTCTTGAACGACACTGGTAAGGAAAGATTGAGGCAGGGCAATCTGGACGAACTGATCACCACCAATAGCGTGAATATGGATGCGAAAGACTTGCCTATCCGACAATTGAGCGTGGCTCCTCTTCTTGGAGAGGCGATAAAGCGTACCCACACTGACAACAGCATTTCGTCTCTTTTTGAGATCAAGGGTTTTTAGACTTCAGACTTTTCGTTCCTTCAATCAAACAAAGCGGGAAGATGCAATCGCTCTATTCTCTATGAACATTGCCTCCTTGATTCTTTTTATCCTTAGTTCCGCTTTGGTTTTTTCAGAACAAGACCTAACGATAAAGTTTGATTCGTCTGATATTCCCAGAGAAGGAGGAAATTTCAGAAACAGTTTTGCTCCGATTTTGCGCGACGCAACCGCCGCAGTGGTGTCGGTTACCACTCAACAATACGTCCCCTTAAGATATTCGGGGGCCACTAGTCCTCTTGAAAACTTTTTACGCAGGTATTACGGCTTGCCCGAAGTTGATGAAACGGTAATGGAAAAAGTACCTTCGGGCATAGGTTCCGGCGTCTTGTCTACCGCCGAGGGGCATGTCGTTACCAATGCTCACGTCGTGACGGATCAAAGAACGGGAAACCCGGTTGAAGAGGTGCTTGTGCAATTGGCCGACAAAAGCGAGTACAAGGCAGAGATTATTGGAATTGACCGTTCGACCGATATTGCGGTTCTAAAAATTAATTCCGAAGAGAATCTTCCTTTCGTAACTTTCGCGGATAGTGATTTACTACAAGTGGGCGACGTCGTATTTGCCGCCGGGAACCCGCTCGGAATCGGTCTAACCGTTACTATGGGAATCGTATCGGCAACGCGAAGGACTGAACTTGACGTGTTTCGTGGTCAACAAGGAGCATACGAGAACTTTATCCAAACCGACGCTTCCATTAATCAAGGAAATTCAGGCGGCGCATTGCTGGACGCCCAAGG
>JAYOEB010000017.1:0-25201 GCA_038116775.1 Opitutia bacterium
GAAAGTGGAGGCGGGAAGGACGACACCGGCGATTCGTCGGAAGAGGACTTGAGCAGAGAGGAAAAACTGGAGTCCATCCGTAGCTTTGACCGCAGGCCCAAGGAAATCAGAGACTATCTGGATAGGTTCGTGATCAAGCAGGAACAAGCCAAGCGCGTCTTGTCAGTGGCCGTCTGCGACCACTACAACCACGTGCGCCGGTGTCTGGGCGACGCCAAGCGGGAACAGGCCGAATACGTCAAGCCCAACGTGCTCTTGCTGGGCCCGACAGGGGTGGGGAAAACCTTTCTGATGAGAAACGTCGCCCGACTGATCGGGGTTCCCTTCGTGAAGGCGGATGCGACGAAGTTTTCCGAAACCGGTTACGTCGGGTACGACGTGGACGACTTGGTTCGCGATCTCGTGAAGTCGGCGGAGGGAGACGTCGAGTTGGCCCAATACGGAATCATCTACATCGACGAAATCGACAAGATTGCGTCCGAGGCTTCCCGTTCCGGTCGTGACGTTTCGGGTCGTGGAGTTCAGATCAATCTTCTCAAACTGATGGAAGAGACCGAAGTGAACCTGCATTCTCCACAGGACATGATGGGGCAGATGAAAGCCTTTATGGAAATGCAAAGAGGGGGGAAGCCCAGAAAAAGCACCTTATCCACCAAGCACGTCTTGTTTATCGTCAGCGGGGCCTTTGATCAACTCGCCGAGGACGTCCGCAAGAGGTTGGACTTGAACCGAATCGGCTTTGGGTCGGCGGAGGAGGGCGAGTCCTCTGCCTTGCCGGTGTCGGGCTTTCTCTCCAAGGCCGAGACGCGAGACTTCATCAACTATGGCTTCGAGCCAGAGTTCGTGGGTCGTCTGCCCGTTCGCGTATCCTGCGAAGAGCTTACCAAAGAGGACCTGGCCGAAATTCTTTTGTCTTCCGAAGGCAACGTTCTCGAACAATACCGCGACGACTTCGCCGGCTACGACATTAAATTCGACCTTTCCACGGCCGCGATCGAAAGAATCGCCGAGTTGGCGGCTCGTGAGAAAACCGGGGCGCGTGGCTTGGTCACCGTGCTTGAACGAGTTTTTCGCGACTTTAAGTTCGAACTTCCTTCGACGCCGATCCGAACTTTTTCAGTCGATGAGAAACTGATTGAAAACCCACAAAAGGCCTTGGCCGAACTAATCGAAGAAAATCGCGAACAACTCGACGAATCGATGTTCGACGACATAGACAGGTTCGTTGAGGCGTTCCGAAAAGCATACGGTTACGAATTGCGTTTTCGCAAAACGGCCAAGACGGCGGTGGTCAAGGAAGCATTGGAAGGCAAACGTTCGGTTCGGGCCATTTGCGAAAGAAAGTTTTCTGATTTCGAGCATGGATTGGGCATCATTTCCCAAAGAACCGGAAAGAAGGCTTTCGTCATCGACAAAAAAGTGATCGACGATCCGGATAAGGAACTTTCGCGGTGGGTGGTCGAAAGCTTCGGGCAAAAAACCGACGACTCTAAGTGAACGGACCCGACCCTGATGCGGTTCGGGCCACTTTCAAGAGCGTGGCTCCCCGTTATGATCTGGCGAATCATTTGTTGTCCGGAGGGATTGACTTTCTCTGGAGGAGCAACTTGGTCGACCGGGCCAAGCGAGGAGAGCATGGGCGGGTTCTGGATCTGGCCACGGGCAGTGGAGACGTGGCTTTGGCTCTGCGAAAGGGCTTGTCGGCCGAAAGCCAGATCACGGGCGTTGATTTTTGCGAACCTATGTTGGAATTAGCGAGAAGAAAACGGGATCTTAGAAAGTTAGGTTCCGAGCAAAACCAATTCCTCTCGGGAGATTGCCTAAACCTTCGGTTCGAGGACGCTTCCTTCGACTTGATCACGATTGCCTTTGGTTTGCGCAATCTTGCAAACCGCCAACGGGGACTCTCGGAAATGCTGCGGGTTTTGAAGCCCGGAGGTCGTTTGCTGGTTTTGGAATTTAGTCAGCCCTGCTCCTGGTTTCGTCCCTTTTACTATCTGTATTTGCGGGGCATTCTGCCTTGGCTTGCCAGAATTGTCACCGGCGACAAGGATGCCTACCTCTACTTGGGGACCAGTATCGCCGGCTTTCCCGATCGTTTCGGTCTGAGCGAGGAAATCAAGGCCGCCGGGTTTCGACGCGTTGAGAGCGAAGCCATGACTTTTTCCGTCGTCGCCCTGCATCAGGCGTGGAAAGCCCCCTAATCGATCTTAAGCTCGTTTTCGAGCTGTTTCCCAAGTTCCGCTGGGTCCGTCTGGGGGAATTGACAGGTTTGATCCCGGCATAGAAAAACCGTTGGCTTCCCATCTACGGGATGATGATTCCTTACAAACGGGGACAAGAGACTGATGTCGTCTGCATTCTCCTCGCTTTTGTAAATGAGTACCTTTGCGGGGATGAAGCGTCGATTGATTTGCTTGAGCAGGGAGCGGGCATGAGGATCGGCGGGTTCTCCGCAGATGACGATTTCCATGGCTCCGCTAAGCTCGAAATGCAAAGCCTGAAGGAGGACTTCGGATCCTCTTGGATTCTTTTCGACAAAACCCGAAAAAGCCGAGAAAAGCGAAAATGCGGATTGCCGGTACTCGTCGTTGCCGGAAAACTTCGCAATCCTGAGCAGGTTCAAAGCCATCACCGAATTGCCGGAGGGAATGGCTCCGTCGTAAATTTCCTTGGCTCGCACCAGCAGACTCTCATGATCGTCCGCGGTCAGAAAAAAACCGCCCTTTTCGTCGTCCTCAAAACGTTGGCGGGCGGAATCAACAAGCAGACCGGCCTGCTCAAGATAGCGACAATCCCAACTTGCCTCGTATAAATCGAGCAGACCTTGGGCCAGAAAGGCGTAATCATCGAGGTGGGCGGCAAGACCAGCCTTGCCCTGTCTCCATCTCTTGAGAAGCCTGCCGTCTTCCTTGCGGAGATTGCGGAGGCAAAAATCGGCCGCTTTTCGTGCAACCCGCAGATAATCGGAATCGTCGAGGATTCTCGCAGCCTTGGCAAAAGCGGAAATCATCAGCCCGTTCCAGTCGGTGAGGATTTTGTCGTCCTTTAGTGGGTGAATCCGCAGGGACCTGACTTTAAAAAGCTTTTTTCGCCAGTGCTCCACCCGTTGCATGAGTTCTTCCGGAGGCAAACCCAATGCCTTGGCGGACTCTGCTAGCGTCTGCTTCAGATGAGGAATGTTGCTCCCCGTCTTTTCACGCGTCGATTCGTCGAGGTAATTGCCTGCGTGTTCCAATCCGTACAGTTTGCAGAAAAGACTGGCTTCATCCTCTCCAAGCGCCTCTTGAGCCTCCTTTATCTGCCAAAGATAGAATTTCCCTTCCTCTCCTTCGCTGTCCGCATCCTCGGCCGAGTAAAAACCACCTTCCTCAGAGGTCAGTTCCCTCTGAACGTATTCCAGCGTTTCCCGGCAAGCCACTTCGAAGAAGGAATCCCCGGTGACTTGAAAGCATTCCAGGTTGGCAATGGCAAAAAGAGCCTGGTCATAGAGCATTTTCTCAAAATGGGGGACGAGCCATTCGGCATCGGTCGAGTAGCGGTGAATGCCGAGCCCAACATGGTCGTAAATGCCGCCCAGACGAATTTTTCGGAGGCTTTTCTCAACCATGCTCAATGCTTGCGAGTCGCCGTTGAATTGATGAATTCGCAGAAGAAGACTGAGGGTGTGGCAGGTCGGAAATTTAGGCTGGGAGCCAAAGCCTCCATCTTCCTCGTCGAAATTTTTCAGCAAGGCCGCCATGCATTCGTCGAGGTGGCTTGCGTTCAAGTCGCCACCTTGGCGATCGGCCTGCAACTCCCGAAGGCTTCTAATGATGGCTGCGCCCACTTCATCCGCCTTTTCCTTTTCCTGACGCCAAACCTTTGCAAAGTGAGGAAGCAATTGCATCATGGATGATTTCGGGAAGTAGGTTCCTGCGAAGAAAGGCACTTTCTCCGGAGACATGATGATGGTCGTCGGCCATCCCCCCCGTCCGGTCATCATTTGCGTCACCGACATGTAGACGTTGTCGACGTCCGGTCTTTCCTCACGGTCTACCTTTATGCAGACGTAATCCGAGTTGAGTAATTGGGCGACTTCGCGGTCTTCGAAAGATTCATGCTCCATGACGTGGCACCAGTGGCAAGTGGCGTATCCGATCGAGAGGAAGATGGGTTTGTCGAGGGACCGCGCTTCGGCGAAGGCCTCTTCTCCCCAAGGGCGCCAGTCAATCGGGTTGCGGGCGTGTTGGAGCAAGTAGGGACTGCTCTCAAAAATCAACCGGTTGAATTCACTTCCACCATTTGAGGGAAGTCGAGCGATTTCCGATGGAGAGGGCAAGGGGGAGCGGAAAGGACCAGACCTGTGATC
The DNA here is from genome assembly GCA_038116775.1 of Opitutia bacterium. Taxonomy (GTDB): domain Bacteria; phylum Verrucomicrobiota; class Verrucomicrobiia; order Opitutales; family Seribacteraceae; genus Seribacter. The sequence continues at coordinate 4,352 of JAYOEB010000017.1, forward strand.
ACTCATGGACGAACCATTTGCTTCGGAGCGAAGCGAGGATTGCTCGGACTCTCGAGACGGGCCGTCATTCGAACACGAACTGGTTTGAAGGCAGAGCAGGATTCCGAGCGCGAAACGCCGAAAAACCTGCCGGATCCCTGCCACTTGTCGGATGGGCTGCGTAGATGGAGAGAAAGACTCAATCCAGTGAAATCAGACGGAGCAGGTGGTCGTACCTTTCCCGAATTGCCCGAACCCCGGCCGATTCCAATCGATCACAACCAAAGGCCTCGACCGTAAGACTGGCGGTGCAGGTGGCGAAAACCATCGCCTCCTTAATGGCCCTGAAATCGGTTCGTCTCCGAGAGGCCAGTCTGCCGATCAGGGCGCCGGCGAAGGAATCTCCCGCTCCGGTCGGGTCGCGCAGATCTGTCACGGGGTAGGCGGGGAGGGAAAACATGCCGTCCGCGTGAAAAAGCACCGCCCCATGTTCGCCTTTTTTGACGATGACGATCTCAGGTCCCATGGTCCGCAGTTTTTCACCGGCGAGTATGAGGTTCTTTTCTTCGGTCAGCTCTTCGGCCTCCGAGTCGTTGATGACGAAGAGACTGACTTTGCCGATAAGGTCAAGCAGGGCCTTTCTTTCGGTTTCAATCCACAAGTCGATGGTATCCGCGAGGATGAAGGACGAACCCTCCAACTGATCCAGTACGTGCATTTGCAAGGCCGGATGAATGTTGCCTAGGAGCACGAAGGAGGAGTCCAGATAAGAGGCGGGAAGATCCGGGCGAAAATTCTGAAAGACGTTCAACTGGATGTCCAAGGTGTCGCGGCGATTAAAATTTTCGTGATACCTGCCTTTCCAAAAAAAAGTGGGTCCGGATTCGTCTTTCTTGATGCCCTCGAGATCAATGCCCCGAGAACGAAGACGTTCCAAATGTTCGTCTTCGAAGTCATTTCCGATCACTCCGACCATTCTCACTTGCGCAAAATAACTGGCGGCCAACGAGCAGTAGGACGCGGCTCCTCCCAAAATGCGTTCCTTCTCTCCGTAAGGAGTGATGACGTTGTCAAAGGCGACCGATCCCACCACCAACAAGGGAGCGGGCTCGGAGCCGTCGGATTTTATGCGGTCTGCCATGGAGAGAGAGAATAATGCAAGCCGTCCTTCAGTTCAAGATGCTTCGTTGAAGGCAGCCCGATCGCGCGCCTTCAGGGAAAAAAGCCTCAGAACTTGCCCCAAATCCTTTGCATCAGCTGGAAAGTCTCGGGGTCATGGCTTTCGAGCTCCGCCCGAACGAAAGGATAATAGTCGTTTGCTCCCACGTAGGTTTCCGTCATTTCCGCAAAAAACTCCTTGTGGTTGGTCCGGGCATAATGTCGGGTCATGCCGCCCCTGAACAAAAGAACGCGTTCGTAAAGCTTTGCCTTTTCCGTTCTTCGATAGGCCTCTTTGATCGCCTTGTCTTCAAAGCCCAAGACTTGATCGTGGTAGGCATGGGCCAGTTCGTGCAGAACGACGTAGGGGTTCTTCAGCCAGGTTTTCCGATCCCTCAATTGATGAGCCCTAGGTAGATGAACTCTTTTTTCAAGACTGGGATCGAATCCGTTTTCGATGAGCCATCTTTTGTCCGGGTGGTATTGCATGCGGTCGAGTGGGTGCATGCGGTCGATTCGAATGACCAGTTTCTGGAGCTCCCTCCCTTTGCCATCGGGCATCAGGTAGATGATTCTTTGCAGATGATTGGCCAGGGCCTTCTTCGTTTCCTCAAAAAGTTCGGTGTTGTTTTCATCCTGAAGGTCGTGGCCGAACTCCACCGTCCAACCTTCGACGGTTTCAATGAATGGTTTGGGGAATCTTTCGGCAAGAAGAGCGGAAGACGAAACGAAGAAGCAAATCGCGAGAATGCCCAGTTGCCAAAGCCTGCAAAACTTCATCGGGTTTTCCTACGAGTGCAGAGTGATGGGAAAGGTGCTTGCCAGCACCACTTGGTCGTCGATTTCTATGAGGATCGAATAATTCCCGGGTTCCTCGAATTTCAGGCGCTGGATGTCGTTGATTAGATTGATGCGATGTTGCGGGCCGGGAGACTCGAATTCCTTCTCGATGATTTTTCTCGGTTCTTCCTCCGACATCGGGATGCCGATGGAGATCTTCAGTTGGTGTTTTCCCTGGGTCAGATCAGAAAAGGAAAGAAACCAGATCATCCGCGGATGGACCACGGGAAATTCCTTGGCTCGCAGGTTGGAGAAAATTCCCAACAAGGTGTGTTTCCCGGTAGCCGGATCCACGTATACCGAATCGCAGGTGATCCAGGCGAGAACTTGAGGCTTGGTCGACATCGTTCCAGCAAAGGGAGGATTTGAATTTAAATCAATCCGCTTCTACGGAGAAGAGCTTCGGGTTGAGGCTCCCTCCCCATGAAGTTGCGAAAGAGTTGCTGCGGATCCTCCGAGTTGCCTTTGCTGAGGATGTGATTGCGGAATTCGCGACCCGTTTGCGGATTCATCACTCCTTCTTGCTGGAACCGGGTAAAGGCATCGGCGTCCAACACTTCGGCCCACTTGTATGAATAGTAAGCCGCGGCGTAGCCGACGGGACTGCTGAAGAGATGACTGAAGCGCAGGGCAATGGTACGGGGAGTCGATTTGCGCTTGGGTAAGAAGGGAGCCAGCTCTTGCTGAAGGGAGTCCTCAATCGAACCCTGCGGATTTTTGGCCCATTCGCGGTGGAGGAACAAATCGAGCTTCGAAAAAGCCATTTGACGAATGGTGGCGTTGCCTTCGAAGAAATTTCGGGCTTTAATCATTTTTTCGAAAAGCTCGTCGGGAATTTTCTCGCCGCTTTCATAATGCTTGGCGAAAAGATCCAGGCTTTCCCTTTCCCAACACCAGTTTTCCATGATTTGCGACGGAAGCTCGACGAAGTCCCAGGCGACGTTGACCCCATTCATGCTGGGGTGCTCGACTTCACCGCACAAGTGGTGCAGGAGATGTCCGAATTCGTGAAAGATAGTCTGAACCTCATGATGGCTCAACAAGGCTGGCGTCTCGGGAGTAGGGGCGGTCAGATTACCGCAAATCAGACCCAAGTGAGTTTCCTCCTCCCGTTCCGCCGTTCTCAGGAAATTCATCCAGGCGCCTCCGCGCTTACTTTCACGGGGATGCCAATCTGCGTAGAAAGATCCCAGCAGTTTGTCGTCACTCCGGTCGTGGAGATCGTAAAAGCGCACTTCGGGGCGCCAGACGGAGACGGACTCCAAGCTATCACCCTCCAGTCGGTTCTCGAATTCTCCGAAGCGGGTGGAGCGTTCCCTGATCTCGAGGCCAAAGATGCGCGATGCGAGTTCGAACATACCTTCGAGAACGGAATGAATGGGAAAGTAGGGACGGAGATCCTCGTCGTCGAAGGCATGTCTTTCCTTTTTTAACTTTTCGCTCCAATAAGCGACCTCCCAGGGTTCCAGCAAGTCTTGCGGCTTGCCGGTTTTTTCGGCCTTGAATGCTTCGAGTTCCCTGTTCTCCCGTTGTGAAGAGGGCAAGGCTTTCTCGAGGATTTCGTTTACGAATTGCTCTGCCTTCGATCCGTTTTGGGCCATTCTCCGGGCAAGGGCGAGGTCCGCAAAATCCTCTTTTCCCAAAATCCGGGCCTTTTCCTGGCGAAGCGCCAGAATCCGACGGATCAGGGATTCGTTGTCATAAGGTTCCTCGGAACAGAGTCGGTCGCTTGCGGACCATACTTCCCTTCTTAGGTTTTCATGATCTGCGTATTGCAGGACGGGAAGCATGGACGGGGCGTGCAGGGTAAAAACCCATGAGCCGGATCCTTTTTCTTCCCCGAGTTTTTCGATGGCGGTTTGCCGGGCTGCGGATTTGGCGCTCTGGGGAATGCCGGAAATTTCACGTTCTTCGGTAGCAGTTATGCTCCAGGCATTGGTGGCGTCGAGGACGTTCTCGGAGAAAGTCTGAGTCACCTTGGCCAATTCGCTCGATATTTCCTCCAGTCTCTTTCTTTGGTCTGCGGGCAAATCGGCGCCCGATTCCCGGAAATCCTTCACAATCTCATCAAGCAGGCGGCGGTCCACGGGCGCGAGTTCTTCCTCACCTGCCTTTTGGGCGTAGCTTTGAATGGCCCCCCATAAGCCGGGATCCAGGGAGATCTTGGCCTGAAAGGCGCTGACGGCAGGAAGAATTTCATTGTATGCCTCGCGTAACTCGGGGGAGTTGCATACACTGTCCAAGTGGGCCACCAACCCCCAGGTCTGACTGAGCTGAAGCGCGCTTCTTTCCAGAGCTTTGATGGTATTCTCAAAGCTGACCTGATCGGGGTTGAGTTGCCGGATCTCGTCCAATTCCTTCTCCGCTCGCTCAAGGGCTATGGTGAGGTCGGCACGGACGTGGTCAGCGGTTAATTTCGACCAATCCGGATAATTTCCCGGATCTAAGAAAGGATGTTCGTTCATTGGAATTGTCGTGATGAAAAAAAGATTTTATAAAGATTTAGTCGTGGGGTTTGCGTTCCCCTGCAATTTGGAGACAATCGAAGGGAAGGGCAAGGATCGAAGAGTTTCCCTCGCTTTGGCAGGCTTTCCCCTTAGAGCGGCCTCGGTTTGTTCCGGGAGCATTCGATTCGGGAAATTTCTTCCTGAGGTCCTTCCCACCAATGCAAAAGCAAGTCTTGTAAAGACTTGCACTTGTCGTTACTCTGGAAGGTTTTTTCAAACAATGACTTTCCTTTCTTCCGACCGCATCCGCAACCTAGCGATCATCGCCCACGTCGATCACGGCAAGACCACCTTGGTAGACCAATTACTCAAGCAATCCGGTTCCTTCCGCGAAAATCAGATTCTCGACGATCGGGCCATGGATTCGATGGCCCAGGAAAGGGAGCGGGGAATTACCATCAAGGCCAAAAACACCTCCGTTCGTTGGCAGGATTTTCTCATCAATATCGTAGACACTCCCGGTCATGCGGATTTTGGCGGCGAAGTCGAGCGGGTGATGAAAATGGTGGATGGAGTCATGTTGGTGGTGGACGCTTACGAAGGACCCCAAGCCCAGACCCGATTTGTTCTGCAAAAGGCCTTGGCGGCAGGCTTGAATCCCGTGGTTTTCGTCAACAAGATCGACCGTCCCAACGCTAGGCCGGAAGAGATGCAGGATGCGGTCTTGGAACTGTTTTTGGAATTGGAGGCCAAGGAGGAACAGTTTGACGCCCCCTTTCTTTATGGGAGCGCCAAGGACGGGTATGCCCAGGTGTCCCTGGGGGAGGATAGTACGGACATGCAGGCTCTTTTCGAGGCGATCGTCCGATCCGTGCCTCCTCCGCAGGTCGAGGAATCGGATGAGTTTAGAATGTTGGTCTCAAACGTCGACTGGTCGGATTACGTCGGGCGGATAGGAATCGGGAAAGTCCTTTCGGGCCGCATCAAGGTCGGAGATGCGATCTGGCGATTGAGGGACGACGCCAATCCGCTTCGGGGCAAAGTCTCCAAGGTTTTCGAATATTCGGCTTTGGCGACAAACGACGCGGCCGAAGGCATCGCGGGAAATATCGTGGGCATCGCCGGATTCGAGGAATTGGATATTGGGGAAACCCTCTCCAGTTCGGAAGAATCTGAAATCCTGCCCTTCGTGGAGATTGATCCGCCTACGGTCATGATGACCTTTTCGGTTAACGATGGCCCCATGGCTGGTCGCGAGGGCGACCGGGTCACCTCACGGGAAATCAGGGAACGATTGATCCGAGAGGCCCGCACCAATATTTCGATCAAGTTCGAAGAAACCGCCGAGTCCACGGAGTTTCGGGTAAATGCCCGCGGAGCGATGCAAGTCGCGGTGGTGGTGGAGGAAATGAGGCGAGAAGGATTTGAGGTCTTGGTGAGCCGGCCCACCGTGATCAAGAAAGAAATCGAGGGTCGTTCGCACGAACCTTTTGAAACTCTATATCTAGAGGTGCCGGACGATGCGGTGGGTGGATGCATGCAGTCGCTCGCCAATCGAAAAGGGGTCGTGGAAACGATCGCCGCGAGTCGAGGAAGAACGCGGATGGAGGTGACCATTCCGACGCGGGGTCTGATTGGCTTTGAGTTCGAACTGCTCAACCTGACCAGCGGGGAGGGCATTATGTCTCATCTTTTCAAGGAGTATCGGCCGGACTCCGGGGATATCAGGACTCGTCGGACGGGCACTTTGGTTTCGATGGAAAAGGGAGAATCCATGACCTATGCGCTTCGCAACAACGAGACCCGGGGTAAATTGTTCGTGGGTCCCGGAGAAGAGGTCTACGAGGGTATGATCGTCGGCGAGAATCCCCGCACCGAGGACTTGCCGGTCAATCCGACCAAAGCCAAGCACGTCACCAACCACCGGGCCGCCGGGAGCGACAAAAGCGAAGCCCTGACTCCGGCGATTCGATTCTCCTTGGAGCGGGCGATCGAATACATCGCTCCCGATGAGTTGTTGGAGGTTACCCCCAAGAGCATTCGTCTGCGCAAGAGAATTTTGAATTTTACCGATCGAAAGAGAGAGGCGAAAAGGACGGCCTCTCAAGTGAGTTGAATTTGTAAGAAGAGCCCCGATTCCCATTATGTCTCTCGTGCGACCCGCGTACCCAGTTCTTCTTGTCATCCTCTCCTTGCTCGCAGGGGGCTGTGGAGTGGGGACGCTCTACGGTCCTTCCTACTACGACGACACGGAGCTCGGGACCGGCTTGAGGCGGGTCAGCTTCAAGGGGGGGTATCATCCGGCGACCGGCGAGCTTTGCCTGCTCCGATGCGCGGAACTTTGCCTGGAGGAAGGCTTTTTCTTTTTTGAAGTGGTGGACTCCGAAACCGGTAGTTCCATCGATGGATTCGGCAGTTCCTATCCTTTCGATCACCACTACCCCGCCCGGGATCGTTTCATGGACGACACCCCATTCGTTGCCAAAACCATTCGCCTTCTCCGGGAGAAACCCGAAGGTGATTTTGCGTATGAGGCCCAGTCGGTCAGCGAGTCTCTTCGCAGAAAATACGAAATTTCGCGCTAATCCGCATCGAGCATTGACCACGGGCTGCAATCCCACTTTCCTGTTTTTATCAAATGAGCAAAGAAATAGAAATCAACGTGCCTGACTTCATCCGCAACGGATTGATTCTTTGGGTTGTGTTGGCAATCGTCGCTTTGGCGGGGGTCGTCACTTCCTTCTACACCGTTCAGGCGGAATCCCAAGGCGTGGTTTTGCGCTTCGGCAAGTATCTAAAGACCGTGGAACCAGGCTTGCGCTTCAAATTGCCCTTCGGCGTCGACGAGGTTTACGTGCTTCCGGTCCGCCGGCAACTCAAGCAGGAGTATGGTTTCGGCAGCATCGGGGCATCCAACCCCGCTCAGTTCACGGAACGTCGTACCCGTGATAAGGAAAAAAGCATGATGACCGGCGACTTGAATGCCGCGGAGGTCGAATGGATCGTCCAATACCGCATCAACGATCCCCGGCTTTATCTCTTCAACGTCTTGGATCCCGAGGGGACCCTGCGTTACGTTTCCGAGTCGGTCATGCGGACCGTCGTCGGCGACCGTACGGTAGACGAAGTCATCACCATCGGGCGTCAGGAAATCGAGGAGGAAGCCAGAGAGCGCCTGGAAACGCTGGTCAAGAAGTACGAACTGGGAATTGGCATCGATCAGATTCAGTTGCAGAACGTCAACCCGCCCCCGCCGGTGCAAGCTTCCTTCAATGAGGTCAATCAGGCTCAGCAGGAAAGGGAGAGAATGATCAATGAGGCCAACGGCGAGTACAACAAGGAGGTTCCTCGTTCTCGGGGCGTGGCTGATCAAAAGATTCAGGCAGCCGAGGGTTATGCCTTGAAGCGGGTCAACGAAGCCCTGGGCGACGTCTCTCGATTCAATGCCCAGTTCAAGGAATTTGAGAAGGCCCCGAGCGTAACCCGAACCCGGCTATACCTGGAGACGCTCAAGGAAGTGGTCCCCCAAATGGGTGAGAAGATCGTCATTGATGAGGATGCTTCCCAAATTCTGCCCCTTCTCCAGTTGAACGGTCAGGGAGGAGGCTTGGTCCGATGAAGCTTCAAATTCTGATTTTGCCGGTCTTATTGGGAGTCATTGGGTTTTACCTGTGCTCGTACGTGGTGGAAGAGACCGATCAGGTCATTCTCACCCAATTCGGAAAACCGGTCGGTGAACCCGTGACCGAGGCGGGCTTGCATTTTAAGATCCCCTTCATTCAGGAAGTTAACCGCATCGAGAAGCGCTTCCTGCCGTGGGACGGCCCGGCCAACGAAATGTCGACCAAGGACAAGACCTACCTGATCATCGATACCTTCGCTCGTTGGCGGATCAACGACCCCATGCAGTACTTTCTGCGTTTGCGCGACGAAAGAAGCGCTCTTTCCCGCTTGGACGACATTCTTGGCAGTGAAACCCGGAACGCGGTGGCCAAGCATGAGTTGATTGAAATCGTACGGACGACCAAAGATCGGATCGCCAAGACGGATCAGGCTTTGGTCAAGGGGATCGAGAACGTCGGCACGCTTTATCCCATCAAAGTGGGTCGCGAAAAAGTCGAACGTCAGATTTTCGAGAAGGCGGCGGAGAAATTGTCTGGTTTCGGCATCGAATTGCTGGACGTCCGCTTCAAGAGAATCAACTACAACGAGACGGTTCGTCGTCGCATCTACGAGCGCATGGTGAGCGAGCGCCAGCAGATCGCCTCCCGCTTTCGCTCCGAAGGGGCGGGTGAAGCCGCCAAAATCTTCGGCAAGAAAGAGCGGGATCTGCAGGAAATCGAGTCCGAAGCCTACAAGAAGGTTCAGGAAATCTATGGCGAGGCCGATGCTCGAGCTTCTGCCATTTACGCCGAAGCCTACGATCAGGACCCCAAGGCCGCGGAGTTCTATGCTTTCCTCAAAACCCTGGAGACCTACCGTGAGGTTTTGGCCAAGGACATGTCCCTGATTCTGACAACTGACTCTCCCTTGTTTCGTCTCCTCAAGTCCCCGGAATTTACGGTCGAGTCCGATTCCAGCAGGTAGGCCGGTTCCGGAAAAGCGTACTTGGTACGGCCACCTCCTGCTCCGGCAAGCGCCTCAGCTTGGGGATTCGTTCCCTTTTGAATTCCCATCCAGCAAGACCGAGGCAAGGGCGGACAGCCAGGGAACCGATTTGTAGCTCGGCAAATCGAGGGGCGAAATCCAATCATACTCGTCATGTTCCCAATCCAGATCAATTTTTCGGGTCAGGGACTCAAAGAGAAACCAGTGGCTTTCGAAAATGAGTTCGTCGACCTCGCTGTAAAAAGGACCGGCTGATCTGAGCAACTGGAGAAGGGAGGGAGGGATGCACGTCTCTTCGGAGACTTCCCGAACCGCGGTTTTGGATGGTTTTTCGTTTTTTTCGACGTATCCGGACACACAGGACCAATATTGCCTAAAGCTGCCGACTTTGTCGGATCTCCTCAAAATGAGAATTTGATCCTCGTTCCTGACCAGACAGCTGACCACCGGCCTTATGGGCTTGGATGATTTCTCGGGGGGGCGGAGCGGGGGAAGGGACATGATGGAAAAGGGTCAATCTTCGGCCAAAGCATAGCGGACGGGACCTTCGGCCTCCAAAGGGTCTACTTTTCTTCCTCTTTGGGTGCAAACCAGGATTCCCTTCGCCGTCAGTTTGGAGGCGGCATTTTTCACCTCACTTAGATAGGCTCGCCAAGAATCCGGGTTGATCCTTCTTGCCGCTTCCGAGGGGCAAAAGGACTTGGCGTGGCCACGGGATTCGGCCAATTCGAGGATTATTTTGGTTGGGTCGCGCACGGGCATCAAAAAAGGATTTAATCTTGTTTGCCTATTTACCTAGACTAGGATCAAATGAGCTTTTAACAATCTTAGTCGTGAATTTATTTTTTTTGGCAACCTATTCTCTAAACGATTGGCTTGACCGCGAAATCATTGTCGGAAACACCGGGGTTCAGGTCGTCGGTTTTTTTCTTTGCGTCTTTGGCTTTTGGCTCGTCGCCAAGATCGCCAAAAGCTGGACTTCTAGGTTGGTTGCGGGATCGGAGAAGGGATCAACGCGGTCGGTTTTCTTTGATTCCTTGGGCAAATCCCTGCCTTTGCTGGGCGTCTGGGCAGGGGTTCGGATCGGGGTGAATTTCGTAAATCTTGGTCCTGCCGGGGAACTGGCGGAGAACTTGATTTTGACCGGATTGGAGGTTTTGCTCATCATCGCCTTGGTTCTGCTCTGCTATCACTTGGTTGAGGTGCCGAGCTCATGGCTGTCGCGTCAGACCGAGAAAACGGAGAGCAAGTTCGATGATATGCTCGTGCCGATCGTGCGCAAAAGTCTACGGGTCACGGTGGTGCTCTTCGGCATCGTGAGCATCGCCCAATCCCTCAGCGACAAGCCAATCAGCGCTTTGGTCGCCGGTCTCGGCTTGGGAGGACTTGCCTTTGCCTTGGCCGCGCAAGATACGATCAAGAACCTATTCGGATCCCTGGTCATCTTCACGGACAAACCTTTTGGCCTCGGCGACCGCATAAGTTATGAAGAACATGAGGGAACGATCGAAGAGGTGGGCTTGCGTTCCACGCGATTGCGCCGTTTGGACGGTCATCTGGTCACTATTCCAAACGGAGAGCTTGCCAATAAGTCGATTCACAACGTCGCCAAGCGTCCCTTCATCCGACGGGTCTTCACCATTGGGGTTACCTACGACACTTCCCCCGAAAAAGTCAGGGAAGCCAAGAGGATTCTGGAGGAAATCCTCGAGAACCACGAAGGGATGGATCCCAATGGCGAACTTGTGCCTCGGGTCGCCTTCAGTGAGTTTTCGGCATCCTCGATGGATTTCAAATGCATTTATTGGTATCATCCTCCTGATTACTGGGAATACATGAGGTTCAGCGAGTGGGTGAATTTGGAAATCCTCACCCGGTTCAATGCAGCGGGCATCGAATTCGCCTTCCCCACTCAAACCATTCACTTGGCCGGAGATTCTCCGTTGACGGCGAGCAAGGTGGATTCTTGAAAGAGACGCTATGGTCTGGTACCTGGTAAAACTGCTGATATCCGCCGCGATCATCGTCGCCATTTCCGAGATTTCGAAAAAACTTCCTTTGCTCGCTAGTCTGATCGCTTCCTTGCCCTTGGTCTCGGTGCTGGGGATGTGCTGGATGTACGGTGAGAAAGTTGACGCGGAAAAAATCGCCTCCCACGCTTATGGAACCTTCTGGTACGTCTTGCCATCCTTGCCCATGTTCCTGACTATGCCTTGGATGCTGCGTAAAGGAGTGGGGTTCCCGGTTTCCTTGGCTGCAGGAATTGCCCTGACGGGGGCGCTCTATTTCCTGATGACCAGGATTTTAGCCAAGTTCGGCATGAATCTCTAAGGTCTCAGTCTTCCTTAGGGAACCATTCGTCGCTGGGATCGAAGGCGGGGATGGGTACGTTTATGATCCTCAGTCTTCCGACCGCCCGGTGCACGCACCCCGGCTCAATGAGCACGGCGGTCCCAGGCTTCAGTTCAATCCGGTCCTCATCCAGTTCCAAGACCCCTTCGCCTTCGAGGACGTAGTAGATCTCGGTCGTTTTTTGATGGTAATGCGGACGACTCTTGGACGAAACCTCCACGATATGAAAGGAAGCGGTGGAATTATCCGCTTCCGTGAATGCCCGGCGGGTCTCTCCGCAGGAACAGAGCTGGGGTGCGATCTTTTCCATATCCGCAACCATATACTTCTTCTTGCCGTTATCCTTCATGGCAATAGCCTATGAAGAATGAAATCGAAAGTTCAAACCAATAAGCGGAAGTGAGCCAGGAAAGCGTGAAATACCCGATTTTCGCATTGATCGGCGCCTTGGCGGTGGCTCTCGCGGTTCTCATGGGAGCTTTCGGAGCCCATGGTCTGGAGCTTGCATTCGACAAGAATCCCAGAATGGAAAAGGCCTGGTCGATTGCAGTCGACTATCAGACGTTTCACGGATTGGGGCTTTTTGTCTTGGGAGTCGTTCGCCTTGACCAGGTACGGTCGAAACTTTGGATTTTGGCGGGGTCACTGACCACGCTTGGCATCATCCTTTTCAGCATCAGCATTTACGCATGGGTTTTGGGCGGCCCCGATCTTCTTATCCGGTTTACCCCAATCGGAGGTTTTTCATTCGTCCTCGCTTGGGTCTTGCTAGGCCTTCATCAAGCCATCAGTTTTAGAGATCGAAAACGTAAGCTCATATCCTGATGACGAATAAGCTTTACCCAGTACTTTGGATCGCAAGCCTGGCGCTTTCTTTCTGGCTGGGATTGCAACGGGGGCAGCAAAAGAATCAAGCGCGGGAAACGTTTGAAATTGCGGCTGCGGGAAAGAAGCCTGACTTTGAGGATCCCAATCGGGACGAAGTGAAAACCTCCCCAGCGGCTACTCCCGGAACCGCGACCCTGAACGAAACCTCGCAATACGATGGTCTGGCGACGGACGGATCAAAAAGCAATGCAGACACCCTTCAGGCGCGAGAAAAGAGTTTTGAGGAAAAACTAAGTTCTTCCAACCCCGTCCTTCGGCTCCGGGGATTTGCCGAACTGCTGGAACGATCCTCCGAAGGCAAGCTGGACAAAGCCAGGGAGATTTTTGAGAATTTACCCGAGGGCCAGCAGCGCTTCAGCGAACTTCGCATGCTTGCCTACACTTGGGGCCAATCAGATCCTCGAGCAGCCTTGGTGTGGACCGAGAATTTGGATGATTTCGAGAGGCGTCTGGGTGTGGTCTCCGTCCTTGACTCCTGGTCCCGTTACGATTCCGAAAGCGCGATTTCCTGGGCCAAGGAAAATTATGATGGGGAGGACAACCCGTATTTTCTGGGCATTATCAGCGGAATGTCGGAAAATAACCTGATCGGGGCCACGGAACTCATGACCTCCTTGCCATACGGGAGAACGCGAGGAAGGGCGGCTTCCATCCTGGTTGAAAAAAGCTGGAGGATGGGGGAGGATGTCGCTTTGCATCTTGCGGAGCATTTGCCCGAAGGATCGGTTCAAAATTACGTTTTCGGTGAAATAGGGGAGAAAATGGCCAAGGAAAATCTTGAGCGGGCCGTTCAATGGGTGGAGAGTATGGAAGAGTCCGAAATCAAAGTGGCGGTGAGTGAAGACGTGGCCGAGCGATGGGCGAGAAAAAGCCCGGAGGAGGCGGCGCGATGGGTGTCGCAAATGCCTGAGGGAGAAGCTAGGTCCGAAAGCATGGAGGAAGTGGTCGCCCAGTGGGCGAGGAAGGACCCCACCGCCACCGCCGAGTGGTTGAATCAGTTCCCGTCCGGAGAACTCATGGACGAACCCATTCAGCGCTTTGTGCGTGAGATTGCCCGCAAGGATCCGGAATCGGCCCTGTCTTGGGCCCAATCAATCGTCGACGAGGAGCGAAGAAAACGAGTGGAAGCCGATGTTTTGAGAATCCAAGAGATGCAGGCGCGGCGCCAACAAGCCGAGGCCGACGGTGGCCCCGATCCCCAAGGAGGGCGCCGACCAAGGGGCGGGTCTTCTCCGTAGTCCATGAAAATTTCTAAATTCTCTCATTTCACTTTGACGACCTGCATATCAATTGAAAGGAGGGAGGTTGAACTCTTTCCGTCATTTTTCATGGAACTATGATTAAATGAAAATCCACCTTTCCTTAGCCATGCGGATTCTATGGGTAGCCAATTGAGATTGCTCGCTCTTTTGATTTTGCCTTTTCCCGTATGGGCGAAAATCGACTTCAACAGGCAGATCCGTCCGATTCTTTCCGAACATTGTTTTGCTTGTCATGGATTGGACGAACCGCAAGGCGGATTACGCTTGGATTTCGCTGAGTTTGCCTACAAGGGGGGGAAGTCCGGCTTTCCGGCCGTTTCTCCCGGTAGCTTGGAGGAGAGTGAGATTCTTCACCGGGTGCTTTCCAGTGATATGGATGAACGGATGCCACCCAAGGGAGACCTGCTGAGTCCCCGACAAATCGAGCTTCTTCGCCAATGGATTTCATCGGGCGCCGAGTATGCCAAGCATTGGGCCTACGTAGTTCCCCGAAGACCTGCCTTGCCCAGAGTGAAAGCAAGGAACTTCGCCAAGACTCCGGTCGACCATTTCATCCTGGCAAAGCTTGAGGAAAAAGGTTGGGGTCCCAGTGAGCCCGCAAAAAAGGAAAAATGGATTCGGCGGGTCAGCCTGGGACTTATCGGTCTGCCTCCAACGCTTGAGGAATTGGAAAGATTCGCCAAGGACGATTCTCCGGATGCCAGGGAAAAAGTGGTTGATTATTTGTTGGATTCGCCGCGATATGGGGAACACTGGGCGCGCCAATGGCTCGACTTGGCAAGGTATGCGGATTCGAATGGTTTTCAGGCGGATCAATTGCGCGACAGTTGGGCATTTCGTGACTGGGTGATTGATGCGATGAATGCGGATATGCCCTTTGACCAGTTTACCATCGAGCAGATTGCCGGCGATTTGCTCCCTGATGCAACCGTTGATCAAAAGATCGCCACCGGTTTTCACCGTACCCCCACCTGCAACGTGGAGGCTGGTGTGCATCCGGAAGAGAACCGGGTAAATCAAGTGGTGGACCGGGTCAATGCTACGGGTACGACCTGGCTGGGAGCAACCTTGGAATGCGCCCAGTGCCATAGTCACAAGTACGATCCCTTCTCGCAGGAGGAATATTTTCAAATGTTCGCTTTTTTCAACAACACCCCTTTGGAAGTGGAGAATAAGAGTGGGAAGGGAGTATCCTTTGATTTTTGGGGACCGAAGATGGAGCTCCCCCAGTCTCCCGCTGAGACAAGCAAACGGCATTCCCTGCTTGCTGAGCTCAAGGGTGAAAAAGAGGAGCTTGCCAACCTGCAAAAGGAAGCGAATCGGAATTACGAGGAATGGACTCGGCAAAAATTGAAAGCAACAAAAGGGAAGAAATCCGAGTGGCGAGTGCTCACTCCCACCAAGGCAGTTTCCGATGGCGGGGAAAGATTGCGAATCGTCAGGGATGGCAGCCTCTTGGCGGAAGGAAAATCCGGAGACAAATCAACTTATCAAATCGAAGTGTCCGTACCCGCCGGCACCTGGAAATCATTTCAAATGGAAACCATGCTTCATAAGTCCATGAAGCAAAATGGACCGGGGAGAAACACCACCAACGCCAATCCCAATTTCGTACTTACCGAAATGATCGTAAAAGTGGAGGAATCTTCCGAAGCATTGGATTTTGGCCGGGTGATCGCCGATTTTAATCAGGCGGGATTTTTGCCCGGGCAATTATTTGATGGAAAATTGGATGCCCGCAACGGATGGGCAATCGCTCCGGAATTTGGTAAGGTCCATTGGGTACAGGCGGAATTTTCCGAACCCCTCGTCCTCAGTGAGGATTCCAAGTTACTCATCGCAATGAAACATCTTTATGGGGGAGGGCGCAACGTGGGCCGTCCGCGTTTCTCACTTTCGACCGATGGAGTCAGGAAAGGTGAAGGGGAGAACGGGAGACTGCATGAACTTTTAGCCAAGGCAAAACGGAATGATAAGGAAGAGAGGGAATTGCGGGCGTTCTTCGATCTGGAAAATCCAAAACTTTTAGCTCTTCAAAAGAAAGTCGCGGATCTCGAACAATCCCTCAAGGAAGTCACTCCACCCACCACCTTGGTGATGGTGGAAATGGATGAGAAGCGTGAAACCCACGTCATGGCCCGGGGTAATTATTTATCCCCCAAGCAAAAGGTGGAAGCGGACGTGCCCGAGGCCCTCAACGATTGGAAGCCGGAATGGTCGAGGAACCGGCTCGGGCTGGCGAAGTGGTTGGTCGATCCCGAAAACCCACTGACCGCTCGGGTCATCGTCAACCGTTGGTGGGGGCAGTTCTTTGGTTCCGGGATCGTTTCCACGGAAGAGGATTTTGGATCCCAGAGCGAACCACCGACCCATCCGGAGCTGCTTGACTGGCTTGCCGTCGAATTTATGGAAAATGGATGGTCCATGAAGCACGTTCACAAGTTAATTGCGCTAAGCGCTACCTATGGTCAAAGCTCGCGCGTGACCACCTCCATGCTGGAGCGGGATGCCGACAACCGCTTTTTTCTTCGCGGTCCCCGCTTCCGGATGACTGCGGAAATGATCCGTGACAACGGCCTTCGAATTGCCGGTCTATTGAGTGGTAAAATGGGTGGTCCTCCCGTTTATCCTCCCCAACCGGATGGTTTGTGGAGACAGACCGGGCGTAATGAACCCAAGTATGTAGCCGCCCGGACCGAGGACCGTTTTCGCCGGGGAATCTACGTCATTTGGAGGAGAGCGGCTCCCTATGCCAGCTTTGTGAATTTTGACGGTCCCGACCGTTCCGCCTGTCATCCCAAGCGCAGCCGAACCAACACGCCCCTGCAGGCGCTTACTTTGCTGAACGATCAGGCTTACGTCGAAATGGCCCTGGGCTTTGCAGTGTCGATTTTGGAAAAAACCCAGGGTCAGTCCGACCGGGATCGCATCACTCATGCCGTCCGACGCGCCTTGTCCCGTGATCCGTCTGCTCGGGAAATCGAAATTCTGACCGATCTATTGAACGAACAGAGTGAAAGACTGAAGTCCGATTCATCGATCGCCCGGTCCCTCATCTCCCAGGCTCCGCTGATCGAGGTTTCCGCTCACTTGAAATCAGACGAGGTCGGGGCCTGGTTTTTCGTTGCCAACGCCCTGCTCAATCTCGACGAAACCATTACCAAAGGATGAACCCGCACCCAGTCGATCAATATATTCGTACGCTGACCCGCCGTCAGCTCTTTCAACGGGTGGGGTTGGGAGTGGGTGGATTCGCCCTAGCCAATTTGCTGAATGACGAACTGTCGGCCGCTCCCAAAAATCAATTCGCTCACTTTGCGCCCAAGGCAAAGAACGTCATTTATTTTCATCTGGTCGGCGCCCCTTCGCATCTTGATCTTTTCGATTACAAGCCCGAGCTCCAGAAAAGAAACGGGGAGCTCTGCCCCAAGGAAATGTTCGAGGGCAAAAAGCTCGCGTTTATCCGTTCCCGCCCGACTCTGTTGGGTACGCCGGAGGGATCGAAATACGCATTTAAGAAATGCGGACAATCGGGCATCCGGATTTCCGAGCTGCTTCCCAACCTGCAGACCGTGGCCGACGATCTATGCTTCATCCGTACGATGCATACCGAGCAGTTCAATCATGCCCCTGCCCAAATGTTCATGCAAACGGGCTTTGAAAGGTTTGGACGTCCCAGTCTGGGAGCGTGGACGAATTACGGTCTGGGTTCTCCCAATCAGGACCTTCCCGGATTCGTGGTCATGGTGACCGGGCAATATCCCGGAGCGGGCAACAGTATTTTTGGGAGCGGATTCCTGCCTTCCGTATATCAGGGAATTGAATTTCGGGGACAAGGCGATCCCGTGCTCTTTCTTTCCAATCCCAAGGGAGTCGATGCATTCGCCCGTCGAAAAGTAATCTCCGCGGTCAACCAATTGAACGAGATGCAGCTCGATGGGGTGGGGGATCCCGAGATCGCCACCCGAATCAGCCAATACGAAATGGCCTACCGCATGCAGACGAGCGTTCCCGAGTTGAAGGATATCTCAAAGGAATCACAGGCCACTCTTGATGCTTACGGGGCAAAAGCGGGCGGTGCCGGATTTGCCAATAATTGTTTGCTCGCGCGTCGTATGGTGGAGCGGGGCGTACGCTTCGTTCAATTGTTCGACCAGGGATGGGATCATCATAATGCGGTTTTTGACGGCCTGCCCAAAAAATGCAGAGAGGTCGATCAGCCCATTGCCGCTCTGATCAAGGATTTGAAAAGTCGTGGTCTGCTTGATGAGACTTTGGTCGTGTGGAGCGCGGAGTTCGGCCGTACCCCCATGGCTCAGGGTACCGACGGAGCGGGGGATAAGGCAAAGGTCGGTCGTGACCATCACAAGGAAGCTTTTACGGTATGGATGGCGGGAGGTGGAACCAAGCCCGGCTACGTTCACGGACGGACGGATGATTTGGGCTACGGAATTGCCGATGCCCCCGTGCACGTGCACGATTTCAACGCCACGCTCTTGTATCTCTTGGGAATGGATCACGAACGCTTGACCTACCGATTCCAGGGGCGAAAATTCAGGTTGACCGACGTCCACGGCCATGTGGTTCGGGAGGTAGTCTCCTAGGTCAAGCTTCAGTGATTTGCCCGAGGAGCAGACGCTTGCCCTCCATTGTCCGATGGCATCGACTTGTGCCAGGAGATGAGTTGTCGGGACAGAGCTTTCACAATCTTGGGATGCTTCTCGGCAAGGTTGTTTTGTTCGCCCCGGTCGGTGGTTAGGTCATACAGCAAAGCATCCGATCCATCATATTCGCAGAGTAGTTTCCAATTACCCGAACGGATGGCAAGATCGGGCAGATCCTCGACACCATAGAAGGAATCGCGGTCGGGCGGGCGTCGAAAGAGAATATCCTGCTTGCGGGAAGCATTGGATTTTCCAAGTAAAGCATCGGGCAGGGATTCCCCGTCGAATTTCACGTCATCGGGTGCTTTCGTTCCTGTAATCTCAAGCAGGGTGGGTACGAGATCGATGGCGCTGAAGATTGATTTTTGATTGATGGCGCCCTTGGCTTCTTCCGCCATCAGCTTCGGTGCCCAGACCACGAGGGATGAGCGGATACCTCCCTCGAACAGATGGGTCTTGTATCCGCGGAAGGGGCCGGCCACTCCCGCTCCCTGTTCGGGACCATTGTCTGAACAGGCGAGAATGATGGTGTTGTCGGCAAGGTCGGGATCATTATGAATATGATCGAATAGCTTGCCCAGTTGGCGGTCCATTTCCTCAAGTACGGAAAGAAAGAGCTGGCGTTTCGATCCGTCCCTCCATTGATCGACGGGTGGCCAGAATGGAGTGTGTACGTCATCCGGCCAGAGATTGACGTAGAATGGTTTCATGTCCTTTTTTGCTTTTTTGATGAAGGAAATGGCGGCGTCCACGAACCCTTCGGTGATTTTGGACCGTTGCATCCATTTTACACCTTCACCAAGAATCTCGGCGTGCCCCCAGATGCGGCCCGGTTTGTGGGGATCCTGCCCGGGTTTTAGAGTCAAGGGGAGCAGTTTCGGCCCCATACCTTCGAAATTGGTCAGAGATTCATCAAACCCATAAGCCGATATCGGGGGAGCATCGTCCACGTTGCGCTGTCCGCCCATGTGCCATTTCCCGAAGTGCCCGGTGGCATAGCCCGCATTTTTGAGGAAGCGGGCCAGCATGGGCGCTTTCGGGTCCAGCCATTGGGCCATTCCCCGTTTATTGTTGTGATCACGATTGCTCAGATAGGAAGTGATTTTCCAACGCTGTGGATATTGACCGGTGGATATGGCTACGCGGGATGGGGAACAGATGGGAGAGTTGACGTAAAACTGGTCGAAGCGAAGTCCTTCCTGGGCAAGCCGATCGATATTGGGCGTCTTTGCCGCTTCGTTTCCAAAGCAGGAAAAGTCGCCCCATCCCATATCGTCGATGAAGACGAGAATTACGTTGGGATGCTCGGCAAAGGTGTAAAAAGAAAGCCAATAGGTAAAAATGAAGAGAAGTCTTGGTTTCATCATCATAGGGTGTTCGTCGGGAGAACTTGCTTCAAGCGTCAAAAAGAAGTTTACTTTGATTTTATTATAATCTGTGATTGATCACATTCAATTACCAACCCCGACTTCCTATGAAAAGAACACCCTCATGTCTCTTTATCCTGTTGTTTTTTTGCTTCGGTTCGTTTTCGCTTTTCGCCGATGGTCACCCTGACAAACTCAAGGCAGTCGGTGAGCGAATCAAGCAGGCGGTGAAAGCCGGCAAGATCTCCGAAAAGGAAGGTTGGGCCAAATGGCATGCGGTTAAGCGTGAATTTGGACGAAAGGATAAGCATGACCACGACGATCGCCATGACGATGAGTGGGAGGAAGCCGAGGAATTGAAGCGCGAGATTGAAATCCGCGCCTTGGAGCATGAGCTTGACCGAATGGAGCGCGATCACGAAAGGGAACGCCGTGAATGGGAGCATGAAATGGAACGCATGCGGCGCGATTTCGACCGGGAGCGTCGCCAGTGGGAGATGGAAAACAGGCAATGGGATATGCGTCGCAAGCAGATGGAAATGCAGATGCGCGGCGGACCCGGAACGGGTGTCAGTCCTCCGCATGGAGGCCGACCTTCGCAAGGCATGAAGCCTCCGCATCCTCATCATGGCGCCGGACCGAAGCCAGATATGCATCGGAGTGGGCCGCCCAAGGGAATGTTTCCTCCGGTGGGCAAGGGACCCGGGATACGTTTTGGGAACAAACCAAGCCGTCCCGATTTTCATCGTATGCCGTTTGATCACAAGGGAGGGTTCGGCCCTCTTTCGAATGGGAAGCCTGATTGCGGAAAATCAGCCTGTGGCAAATCTGAAGGCAAGCCTGATTGCGGAAAGGGAAAATCAGATTGCGGTAATAAGGATGGCAAGTCCTGTTGTGGGAAATGTCGGTCCGGTTTCGACAAAAAGGAGTCCTGCCCAAAGGGTCAGCGTAAAAAATCCACGTCCTGTCCCAAGAAGGATTCTTCCTGCAAAAAGGGAGAAAAATCGAGTCCTGACGAAATAGGGGACTGCCCAAAGGGTGGCAGAGATTAAGTAATTTCGTGCTTCCTTTGTTTTTGCATCCCTTAACCTCCTAATAATGAAGAAGCTCGTTATCCTCACGTCTGCCCTTGTTGTGGGGACCATATCCCTTTTGTTTGCCGATGGTCATCGTGAGCGTGAAAAAGCGCGAGACAGGGATGAGGCCAGAAGTGAGGACCAGGAAAGAGCGGAAAGAAGTAAGAAGGAAGAGTTGCGGATTTACGAAGCCGCAAGAGAAGGAAAGA
>JAYOEB010000018.1:0-8641 GCA_038116775.1 Opitutia bacterium
TAAGGCCAATAGTTTTGTTTTCATAGTAGTTTGTTTGTTTGTTTGTTTAGGTTAACCGAAAATTTCCACCACGGGGTAGAAATAAACTTTCCAACATTAGATCAAAATTTGAAAAAAAGTCAAGCCCCGTAAAAACCGATCAATCCTGAAAGGGATTTTGATGAGAGACCACGCGGTCACGGTAGAAATTGACCACGCCCTGATCCTCCACGCCATCCGCGTTCAGGTCACCCTCGTAATGATAGACCTGATCGATGCGGGGATTGAGATTGAGCTTTACCCGGTGTGGATTTCCCAGAATTCGGCGCACTTCGACGCGGGTGAGGTTTTTTCGGATCTGTTCCCAAGATTCTCGCTTGGCCCAGGGCCCGGAGTCCTTGGCCTCCTGGGAATAGATCTGATTCTTCAGGTTCTTGAAGAAGGATTCCTTTTCCTGCTCGTCTTCGGGAATCGAGAGCTTGGCGGTGGCGGACTTGGCCTCTTTGGCGGACCGGGCCGCATGCCTGACTTCTTTTTTTACGCTGGCGTTGTCGGACTCCAACCGGGTGACCCGCTCCTCCAAGCCCCCGACTTTCTGGAGAATCAAATCAAGCTTTCTGGAAAGATCGGCGTTGGAAACCTGCTCTTGGGAAAACAAGCAGGCGGGAATGAAAGGAATGAGAAAAAATAAACTTCGCATGATTCCCTACATGTATGACTTGCTGGAAATTGGCAAGGTTGAGTTTTTGGGGGCGAGGGTGATCCGAGGGGATCGGTCTCGTCGGAGGCGAGGGGAAGAGTTTTTGAATTTTTCCTGAAGACGGACGAAGGTGGATTGCTGATTCCATGGGCGGGCTTTTCGAAAAGCTTTCCTCTCTGGGGCTGGGACGGACAAGACGACGCCTTCCCCGAAAGACTCCCCCATTTTGCCAGTTGGAGCCGCAATGGGCCTCGGTCATCAGTTATCCGGGGGAATGGGTGCGGATGACCAGGTTCTTGAATATGGAGGCGTGTTGTTCCTTGGGGAGGGCCAGGACTTCCTCGAATGCCTTGATCAGGTCGGACTGGAGATCGATGAGGCGGCGGGTGGAGAATTTCCTGACCAAGGGAAGCAAGCGGCCCAAGAACCATGGGTTTTGGGAAAAGAGATTGAGGGTGGTCTTTTCCGTAGGGTCGGAAAAGTGATCCTGATACTTTTGACCGATGCGTTCGAGTTGTTCCTTGCCGAGCCGTTGGTTGGGGTCGAGCTCGCGCCCGTCGACCAGCACCCGAAGTTGTATGAGCAGGCGGTTGCGGTTTTGCAGGGTGGCCAGCAGGGGACGGGCGTCCTTGCCCTGAAAGAAGTGACGGTCGATGGCTTCCATGGCCCAGTCCAATTTTCCCGAGAAGAAGGCTTCGGAGGCCTCGAAGAAATCACCCTCCCCGAAGTCGGGGACCAGGTCGATCACCAATTGCTCGGTGATTTCCCCGCCGTCCTCGCCCAAATAGGAGGCCAGCTTTTTGGTCTCCTCGACCCCCATCCGGGGGTGGGCCCCGATCTTGCCGGCCAAGTATTCCAAGGCCCCGGGGGAAAAGCGGACGCCGAGATCGCGGGCGGTCTCCTCCACCAGCCGCCGAAAGGCGAGGTCTTCCTTTTCGTTCTTGGAAACGTCCTCATAGACGGAATGCTTCTGCAACCATTTGACGAAGGAGTGAGCCCGATGGACCGGGCAGGCCGAGAGGACGAACTTGCCGTCGCCCAGGTTTTCTAGAAAAGGCTTGAAGTTTTCGAGGGCGTCCTTGGAGCCTTGGGCGGCCCCGGTCTTGGACTGGTTGAGAAAGTTGGCCTCGTTGATCCAGACGAGTTTGCCCCCGCCGAAGAGGGAGAGAGTCTCGCCGGCGGACTTGGCCTCGCCGAGGATGCGCTCGACCTCGTCGACCCGGTCGGCCCGGCCGTCGATGATTTCCCTCGATAAGTCATCCGGAAAATCGGCGCAGAGTTCGTCGAAGATTTCCCGGGCCCGTTGGCGTACCAAGAAGTCATCGTCGCCCAGCACCGCGTAGAGTGAGTCTTTGGACATTTGTTGGCTTGGGGAAGGAGTAGGGGAAAGCCTATTGAAAAAGAGGACAAGTCAGAGCTCGATGCTGCCCGAATCGGCGGCGGCGAATACTTCCTCGAGCTTGTACTTGCGGAGTTTTCGACGCATCCAGTCGAGTGCGGCGGTGGTGGCCCGCCGCCGGTTGGATGCCCGGTCCCCCCGCAGGTGGAGCTTCTTTGCCCAGACTCCGACCGGAGAGGAATAGCCCAAGTAAATGGAGCCGATGGGGAGAAGTTGGGTGCCGCCCGCAGGACCGGCGAAACCGGTGACGCTGAGGCCGTAGTCGGCCCCGAATTTCTCACAGGCCCCGGTGGCCATGGCGATGGCCACTTCCTCGCTGACCGCCCCGTGTTGCTCGAGCATGCTCTCGGGCACTTCCACCATTTGCACCTTGGCGTCGTTGTGATAGCAGACCGCCCCTCCGTGAAAGACTTTGGAAATGCCCGCGATTTCCGTGAACTGCGAGGAAAGAAGGCCCCCGGTGCAGGACTCGGCCACCGCCAGGGTCTTGTTGAGCCCGCGGAGTTCGCGGAAGATGACCTCGGCGAGCGAGCGATCCCCGAAACAAACGAAGTCCTCGCCCAGCAGGTTGCGGCATTGATCGGCGAGTTGATGGAGTTTTTCCTCGGAGAGAAGCTCGGCGTCAATCGAGCTGAGGCGCAAGTCGACCATCCCGGCATGGGCGCAGTAGCCCACGATGAGACCGTCGATGCCCTGAAGCACCGGTTCGACGATTTCGGCAAGGGCGGACTCCCCGATCCCCGCGGTCCGCAATTGAAGGTAGCAATCGATTTCGGGAAAGACTCCCTCCTTCTGCAGTCGGGGAACCACTTGCTCCTCGAACATCGGGTGCATCTCCCGGGCGGGCCCGGGAAGCATCACCAGAATCTTGCCGTCCTTCCTCAGGAAGAGACCGGGAGCGGTGCCGTAGGGGTTGGACAAGACCTCGGCGTTTTCCGGCCGGTAGCATTGCCTGAGGTTGTTTTCGGGCATTTCGCGGTGGAGGGATTTGAAGCGTTCCTTGATCGCCAGCTCGATGGATTCGTCGAAGACCAGCTTTTCTCCCAGGGCCTGGGCGATGGACTCGCGGGTCAGGTCGTCGGTGGTGGGCCCCAGACCGCCGGTGGTGATGATGAGATCGGAACGTTTCCAGGAATCGGAAAAAAAGAGACGGATGTCGTCCGGTTGGTCCCGGATGACGAGATTGGCCGAGGCTTCGATCCCGTGGTGGGCAAGTTGGGCCCCCAGGTAGGTGAGATGCTCGTTTTCACGAATCCCGAGGAGAAGCTCGTCTCCGAGGGTAATGGTTTCTACGCGGATGGGGGAACTCATGTTCGTTCTTGGTTCAAGCTGTGTCGTGATTTTGGGTATTGTCTAGATGACGGTTCATAAACTAGGCAAGAGTGGATAGGATTGCCAATGCAAAATCATCTAAGTGAAATGTGCAAAATCGCCCGCGGGCTGCCGCAGGCGCCCGGGGTGTACCTGATGAAGGATCGATTGGGGCAGGTCATCTACGTGGGCAAGGCCAAAAACCTGAAGAAGAGGGTGAGCAGTTACTTTCAGGGATCGAGACGATTCGTACGGGCCCAGCCCAAGATCGCGGCGATGGTGGAAATGGTCCGTGAAATCACCACCCATCAAACCAAGAGCGAGACGGAGGCCCTCTTGCTGGAGGGCAAGCTGATCAAGGAATACAAACCGCGCTACAACACCGACTTTACCGACGACAAGCAATTCCTGCTGGTTCGGGTGGATCTGCAGAACGAATTGCCCCGGTTTCGGTTGTGTCGCAACAAAAAGGAAGACGGGGCCCATTACTACGGTCCTTTCGCCCAGGCGGGAATGCTCCGCTCCACGCTCTCCGAAATGCGCAAGAAATTCGGAATTTTGTTGTCCGACGCCAATCCCGTCAAGCAGGCGGATGGCAGATACAAGCTCTACGACGACGCGAGGGCGGAAATTTTCGCCGGACACAACGAAACCACGGTGGAAGAGTATGGACAGAGGGTGGAGGATGCCTGTTCCTTTTTGGAGGGCCGGGCCAAGAGTTGGCTGGCGGAATTGCGGGAAGAAATGAACAGGCGGGCGGAGGCGATGGACTTTGAGCGGGCGGCGGACCTGAGGGATCTTGCCAGAGCTCTTGCCAAGACCATCGGAAAAAGTCGAAAATTCACCCGAAGCTGGCCGCAAGCCGAAGAGACCGCAACCCATGCCCTGGAAAAGCTGGGCAAGGTCCTGGGTTTGAAAAGAAGTCCGGAGACAATCGAATGCTTCGACGTCTCCCACGTCTCCGGAACCTTTCTGGTCGCTTCCATGATTCGCTTCAAGTCTGGCAAACCCGACAAGAAGGCCTATCGGAGATTCAAAATCAGGGACTTTGAGGGAAATGATGATTTTCGGGCGATGCAGGAAGTGGTGGGCAGAAGGTACGGAAGACTCCGCGAAGAGGGAAGCGATTTCCCCGACCTGATCGTGGTGGACGGAGGAATCGGGCAGGTGGGGGCGGCGGTGAAGGCCTTCCTGTCGATGGAGTTGGAGGTTCCTCCGCTCATTGGCCTGGCCAAGCGTGAGGAGTGCATCGTCTTTCCCGACGAGCGGGGAGAACTGAAGCTCGACCACCGGGATCCGGCCTTGAGGTTGTTGCAGCGAGCGCGGGACGAAGCCCACCGCTTCGCCAATCAATTCAATGCGGAGCTCCGCAGTAAGCGCATCCGGGAGTCGGTCCTGGACGATTTCGCAGGTTTGGGCAAAGCGCGCAAGCTGGCCTTGTTGAAGCACTTCGGAAACCTTGAGAAGTTAAGGAAGGCAAGCGTCTCCGAAATCAGGCAGGTGGAGGGATTCGGACCCAAACTGGCGACTCGGATGGTTGATTTTCTGAAGACCGGGAAAAGCGCATAGCGGTTTCAGGATGCGAATGCGTGCCTTGTGGATCTTTCTTAGCCTGACCATCCAGTCGAATGCCTCGAGCGATTGGTGGAAATGGAGGGGGCCGAAGGGAGACGGCACTTGGGATTTGCCGGGAATTGCCAAGAAAATCCCGCAAACCGGACTGAGGAGGGTTTGGAAAATACCCCTTTCTCCCGGGTATTCCGGGGTAACCGCGAGGGATGGAAGAATCTACACCATGGACCGTCCCCCGAGTGATCCGACCGGGGATCGGGAACGGGTCCTCTGCGTGAACGCGAAAAGCGGAAAATCGGAGTGGGAATACGCCTACGCCGCCAAGTACGGGAACTTGGACTATGGAAAGGGACCACGGGCCTCCCTGACCATTTTCGACTCCAAGGTGTTTGGACTGGGGGCGATGGGGCGCGCCTTTTGCCTTGCCGCGGAAACCGGCAAGCTTCGGTGGAGTAGAAATTTAGCGGTGGAGGAAAAGATCGATCGACCAAACTGGGGTTTTTCCTCTTCCCCCGAACCTTTCGAGGGAGTGATTCTCTATCATGTGGGAGATCGTGATTCGGGCAACCTGCTGGCGCTGGATCCGGAAAACGGACGGACCTTGTGGAGAGCGGGAGATGACGAAAAAGCGGGGTACGCTCCTCCCCTGATCGTCCATCATCAGGGAGGGCGGCATTTGGTTTGTTGGGGGCCGAACAAGATCATGGGCCTGCCCATAGGCGGTGGCTCCGAGCTATGGAGCGTTCCCTATGAAGTGAAGTATGGCGTTTCGATCGCAAAGCCCATTTTCGAAGATGGAATCCTGTTGGTTTGCGGGTATTGGAAGGGATCACGAGCCATTAGCCTGGAAGAAGCGCAGGGACAGGCTCGATTGCTCTGGGCCGAAGAAGAGAAGATCAAGGGATTGATGTCCCAACCTCTCTACAGCGAAGGCGTTTGTTATCTGCTCGATCGAAGTCATGGTTTGACCGCCTTTAGGCTGAGAACGGGGGAGATTCTCTGGCGAGATGGGCATCGACTGACTCCCGAGGGTCGCAACCCGCAATGCTCGCTGGTATGGACGGACAAGGGAGAGGGGGAAGTCCTTGCCCTCAATGCGGAGGGCGAGCTTGTTTTTCTGGGTCTTTCCCCCCAAGGTTGCAGGGAATATTGGAGGGAGCAGGTCGTGGGTAGGACCTGGGCTCACCCCGCCTATTCGGAGCGTAGAATCTATGCTCGGGACGACCGTTCCCTCGTCTGTTGGGAATTACCCTGAAGCCGAAGGGTAACCTAGAGTTTCTTTTGGCTTCTGGCCGAGAGTCAAGGAGTGATTTCTTCTTGGGGGTCTGTATCTTCCACCGCTTGTTCCCAGCGGTCGGCCCACCGATTCCATCGTTCGATTTTTAGAATTTCCGCGTTCATGGAATCTTTCCTGCAGGCAAAGCCAAACATTTCCTTGGCCATTTCGAGACTTGATGCGGAAAAGTGCCGATGAGCCGGATCCCCGGACGCTTCGCTTTGCTCTCGGTAAGCGATCCGAAACTCATGAATTTCATCCATCTTCGGTTGTTGACTCATTTCAGTCCAATAAAGCATCAGTTTAAAAAAAAGCAATTATAAAATAAAAGAATAAATCAAAAATAAACGAATATAAAATTATATTTATGGCTCGTCTTGTCTCTTACTTGATGCACGAATACGGGCCATGTCGAGATTGAGGCGTGATTATCCGAGAAGCTTCCCTGGGGATGCCCCAAATTTGATTCGGCGTGCGGCAACACCTTCCCGGAATGAATGAAAACCCAAAGGGGATGAACCATGAGATTGGCAAGCTTGCCAGTTGCTTTGCGGATCGACTGAGACCTCAATCCGCCCTTTCCCCGGCAATGAGGGAGGAAAACCTGCGATTTCTCGAAGAATATTCAAAAATTCAAGACGATGATCTTCGTAAGGTCTCCTTCGTCCCTGCATCAACCGATGGCGTCCCGAGACCGGAAATGAAGAATACCCTGCAACCTCTCGGCTCGATTCTGATTTATGCGGATATGAATTTTGAAAACCTCGAGACGCTGATCGTTTTCGATTTGATCAGCGCCCTGACCGCAGGGTGTGGAGTTACTTTGGTAACCCGGCAAAAGTTAGAAAATCAGGATTTGGAGATTCTCGACGGGTTCAGGCGCTCCCTGAGGGCAACGACTTGGGCTGCGGAAAAGTTTTCGTTGTCGGAGGAAATTCCGGAATCCGAATTGGGCCGGCTATGCAGGGAATCGAGTCCTGGTGGCGTTCTTTTGAACATGCCCGAGGCCGAAGCTTCCGGAGTCTGCAAGCGGATACTGGCGGAAATGCACGGACCCTGCCCGGTTTTTGCCAGTGGCTTGCCAAGCGCCAACTTTAGTTTCTGGAACAGGGGAAGCACCGGGAATTTTCCAAAGACTCGGGAATTCCTTGAATACCTGCGAAATTGCCGAGACTGTCGCTTCGGAGGTTCGTTTTTCTTGTTCTTGCCTCTCGAGGAGGGAAAGCGGTGGGAGAAGGGACTCAGGCAAAAAATTCATGATGCCGGCCTTGTCTCGATCTCGGGAGCGCTTGCAGACTTTCTTCGCCGGGGATATTTGAAAAAAAGGGATTGGAAGCCGGACTGCACCATCTTGTTTTACCGTAACCGAACCGAATGCCTTGATTGGATAAGAAGTACAACGGGTCGGTTTCCCATCCAGCTTTTGGGATTTCCCGATGGTGATGAGAGCGACCACCCCCTGTTGGAGGAAATCGAATGGAAGGCGAGCATTCTCTCGCACGATTGTTTTCCGAGTTTTGGCCAGCTTCGGGCTTCCTCATCGATGGGATCCCCGCTTTGCGCCAATTTGCTCGGGGGGGAGGGGTTGTTGGCCCGCTTGCTGGTCTCGAGGTTTCTCCGACCTCTTTGTTATCAGGAAATTCCCGATGAATACTTGCCAAAAGACAGAAGGGAGGCTACTCCTTAGAGGTCTTCAAGATATGCGCGCGATCCTCATAACCTGGCTGCTTTTACTTCAAAGTTCCTTTCTTGCAGCCTTGACGATTCCGATGAAGAAGGAAGGTGAACTGACGGGTATTCTCACCAGCAAGGGAGAAGCTTGGGTCGAGGTCAGGGAAGACGACGGTTTTACGAACCGTTATCTCGCTCCTTGGCTAGGTGGCAGTCCGAGCAAGGGAGGCAAGTTCGATCCGAGGGTTTTGCAAATCATCAGACAATCGGTCGTCGGCAATCGGGTGAGAATGAAATGGCGCCACGACGGACATTTGCGGGTTCGGGAACTGTCGATCTTGGTTCCACGGGAGAAGGAGGGGATATTTACGGGAAGTCTCATTGAAATTGGAGATCATTGGGTTGAATTCGAAAATTCCGACGACCGCATACCGTGGCGTTTCTACTTGCGCTGGATTGGGGGCTATCCCGAGAACGGGGGCGGGTATGACGGAAAATCCAGACAGGAGTTGACCTCGCGCAGCGATGAAAGCCTCTTTCGTTTTCGCTGGAGTTACGACGTGAGGCCGAGGTTTGAGAGATTGCTTGAGCTCGAGAGTTTCCAGGAACCATTGTTCTATCAGCCCGAAGAGCTCCAAACTCCGAGCGACGCCATGAATCCGCCGTCAGCGCCCGCCGCTCCGGTCAATCCGTTCGAGGGAGCGCCTGCCGCTCCGGTCAATCCGTTCGAGGG
>JAYOEB010000018.1:8741-24966 GCA_038116775.1 Opitutia bacterium
CCGGTCAATCCGTTCGAGGGGGCGCCCGCCGCCCCGGTCAATCCGTTCGAGGGAGCGCCCGCCGCCCCGATCAATCCGTTCGAGGGCCAGAAGCCAAAGTAATCAAAGGGCGAATTTCCTCAGTAAGGCCTTGCCTTCCAGTGGGCGAGATCGGCCCGGCCCCTCAGGAACAATTTGGATCCGTTGTTCATCAACCAGTCGGCTTCACTCGAAATTCCATTATTCCAACCTCTGGAAATTTTGATTCTACGGGCAAAAATTCTGTTTTCGAGAGAATCGGTGGAGGACTTGGAGGGACTGCTCCAAAAGACGTCTATGATCTCTCCCTTTTCGTTCAACCCGACGACGTCGACCGAGGCTCCGCTCCTTACGTATGCGGGAATCTTCGGGTCTTGGCTGAGGTCGAGCTGCACCATCCATTCCTCGGTGAAAGGAATGATTTCATCGAGATAGGCTTCGTAGGTCGTCTTGGGAAATCTTTTGGGCAGCAAAAAACCATCCAGGTTACGAATGGCGAATTCCTTGACGTGTGAAGACCAGATGGGAAAAATTTCATTACCCCTTCCGTCAATGGTGTAGACGAGGGCTGGCTCGTTGTCGGGGTTTCGATAAGCGGGAATTTCCAGGATTGCCTTGGTCGCCTCGTCGATTGCCCGGGAGAATCCGTCACGGGTGGTAGGGTGGATGGTTTCCATGCGGTTTTTGTCGGGTAAAACCACCACCAGTCCCATCGCCCGGGGATAGTAGAAGTTCTGCTTTTCCACAAGCTGACCAAGCGAATCGTCGTGATCGCTGAAGACGCCGTCCTCCTTGAGGAGTTCGTCGGCGGATAGTTTTTGTTTTCCCGGATGAAAGAAAGCGCGGTAGGAGCCAATGGGGAAATCGTCCTTGAACGATGCTTGCAGACGGAGGTGATTGCTTACCTTGACTTCCTGTCGGTCCACTTTTTGGGAAGAGAAGAACTCCGTGATTCTTTTCCAGGAAAAATAGGACTTTTCCGATCTGACCTGATGCAGTTTTTCAAAGAAACGGACGGTGTCGCTGTTTGAGGCGGGGTAGTACAGGGTGAAGTTTCCGTCCAGTTTGTCGTCTTTGAAACTCTTGCGGTAGACGATTTCTCCAATCTTGCCGTAGGCGGTGAAGATACCGTCCCTCTTGCCTTCGCTGTAGAAACCGGACAGTTCGGGAAGACCGTTGGGTTGCCAAAATTCGATCTTTCCGTCTTTGAGGCCGTTGAAAAAACCAACCTCAAAACGAATTTGTCCGTTGTCGTACTTGTCGGATACGTAGGCTCTCTTGCCTTGGCCAAAGGGCTTGTCCTCGTCGATTGCGTAAAGGATTTCGGCGCCGTCCTTATTTTTGCGGTATTCGACGTCGTCCGAAGACAGCCTCTTTTCCGAGCATGACTGCAGCAAAAGCATGCCCAAGGACAGGCATGCCAGAGAGTTCTTGGACAACCCTTTGCATCGTGGAGACATGAGGACATCATACGATGCCGAGCTTGCGTTCTGCAATGGAAAACTTATGGATTTCGGGAACGGACTTGATCGGCGATTTCCATGACGTCTTCGACGGGAAGGGTCACGATGGCGGAAGGTCTTCCCGAGTCCATCTTGTAGACCACCACCCCCAGCCATCGGCCCAGACGATCGAAGACGGGAGTTCCGGGTTCGGTGTTTTCGATCACTAGATAATCCCGGGGTTTTTGGATTACGGCATTTACCCAACCTTTTCTCAGGGTCGAATTGCGGTACAGGTTCCTGCCCAGTTTGGCTATGGATACCACTTCATCGAGCACTTCCGGTTCTAGAGTCATCTTGCTTTTCCTGGGACTGGGAAGGGCCGGAAAGACAAATCCCTCACGCAAGGCATCGGACTCTGCAATCGGCAGCACGAAGGCAAGATCCAGATCGACGTCCTTGAGGAGCAAACGGGCGGGAATTTCGGTTCCGTCCTCCATCAGAATCAACACTTCGGTGTAATGGACTTGAACGGAGGCTCCCGGAGACCGCAGCCGAGCGAGAATATTCGAGGTCGGGTCGACCTTGGTAAGGGAGAGAACCGTCAGCCCATCATCCGCGATCACCGTTCCCAAGGCTTCCAGCTTTTGTTCCTGCGGAGGGAGGCTTCGTCCTCCGACGCTTGCCTCGACCCGCACCGTCGCAGAGACCCAGGTTACGGAATCGGCGTATTTGGAGAGCAGGGATCTCCATTCTTTTTTCGGGTCCTCCGATCCATGCCCAAGAATTGGCAACGCGAGACCGAGAACGAGAAGTGAAAGGAAAGGACTATTCATGAGGGCTTAATTTTCTTGGCTCCAATCCGGTTCGAGTTCCAGGAAGAGGGTGTGGATGCCACGGCGGACGAAAAAAATGATTCTTTCCTTGCGTTGGGCGATGAGTCGGTTCATCAACCGTTCGAATTGATCGACGTCTTCGAGCTCCTGATCCTCGGCTTTCAACAACAAATCGCCCTGACGCAAACCGGCGATGGCTCCCCAACCCGCAGGCTCCACGTTTTCAACCAACAAGCCCGATTGGTTCAAGTCCAGACGACGATTGACGAGGTCTGCGAAAGAAAGCTCTCGAAGGGTGAATTCGAAGGTCTCCTCCTCATATTTGGGAAGCTCGTTGGAAGGGTCCGGTCTTTTGTCGAGCTTGACCGTCAATTCGAGGACCTCCTCTCCTCTCTGACCGGTCAGTCGGATGGTGGAATCGGTCTTGTATTGCTTGATCATGTTGCCGAAGACCTCCGCGTCCTCGACCTTGTGAGCCTGTATGATTTGTCCGTCGATTCGATAGATCAGATCACCGCTTGCCAGTCCAGCTTTCTCCGCAGGAGTTTCCGGAAAGACCTGGGCGATTCGAATTCCCCTGGTAGAGGCGGGAAGATCCAGGGCGACCGCCAACTCCTTGGTGATGACTTGGGTGGAAATTCCCAACCATGGCTTCCATGCCTGCAGTGGTTGGTTTTCCTCAGCTTCCGGGCCGATTTTCACCACCGTCAGCAATTGGGCCAAATTTCTTTCAAACTCCACCAGAACGGGTACGGGTTCGCTTTGGCCACGGGTAATCTTGCGGGAAATTTCTATCAGGTCCTTTACCGATTGGATCGCCTCTCCATCGACCGAGGTAATGACGTCTCCGGGATTTAGGCTGGGTTTGGCGCTCGCCGAAGGCCCCCCTCTGCCGATTGAATGGACCTGGACTCCTCTTTTGCTTTCCCGCTGGGCTTCCAGCGAAGACATGAGCGTGAAATTGCGGACGGTGATGCCCCAGCTTTTCATTTCCTTTTCCTTGGTGTAGGCGGCCTCCCTGTGGGAAGGCTCGACTTGCCAGGTCATGGAGGCATGGTTGCGGTAGCCGCAGACTTCCACGACCTTTCCAGCCGGCTGATCGTAACGAAGTCGGTTGAATAGGGGAATTTCTTCGGGGATGCGGGCGGATACCTTTCGACCCGCATACTGGGTGATCAAGTCCCCGGCTTGCAGACCGGCTTTCGCCGCCGGGGAACCGGAAATGACGCCGGCCACCAAGACGCCGTCCCGGGAGAGCTCCATATTCGGTTGGCACTCGAGGCCAACCCAGGAGCGTGAGACGTATCCTTTTTCTTCCAATTCTTCGGCGACCGATTTGGCGAGGTTGGATGGAATGGCTCCCCCCAGGCTTCCTATGCCCACTTCGTTGATTCCGATGATTCTGCCGTTTTCGTCAACCAGCGGACCTCCGCTGTTTCCGGGATAAATGACCGCGTCGTGACCCAACCATCTAACGAGCTCGCCGACGTTTTCTCCGTCCAGTCGAAAGGATTGGGAACCGGAGGAAATCAAGGCGGTGTTGGAAATGATCCCTTTGGTGACCGACTGAGACAAACCGGCCGGACTGCCCATCGCATAGCAAAGATCACCGACCTTCACTTCATCGGAGTCGCCGAACTCGGCGACCTTGAGCTTTGGTCTCGGTTTCCCGGATTGGGGAAGGCGCATGCGCAGAAGAGCGAGATCGGTCATGGGATCGGCTCCGAGAAGATCTCCCAACCATTCGCTGCCATCATGCAAACGGCAGGTAAGTCGGGTGGCTTTGCCGGCGACGTGATGGTTGGTGATAATCAGGCCATCGTCATCAATGATTACGCCGCTGCCGGTCGAGCGGCTTTTCATCATTCTTCCTCCCGAACCATTTTCGGAAACGACCTCAATGCGGACGATCGCTTGGTAAACCGAACGAATCCTTTCGTTGAGAGTGTCGGATTGATCGGCGCCCTCGAGGGGGCTTAGGCAACAACAAGCAAGGAGTAGTCGATGGATTGCGGAAAGAGGAGGCATATCGTAAAGGCGGAGTCGTCAAGGAGATTCGTTTTACTTGAAATATTTATGCGGACATCAGGCGACATTTCTGGTAAAAACCCCGAATGGCAAGCAAACAAAGGAAGAACCTCCGTGAATGAGGAAAAGGACAACCGGTTTTTCTTAGGGGACAGGCAGAGGCAGTTCATTGCCTTTGTGCTTTGCTTTGCGGGCGTATTGGGCCTTGGTCTGTTGATCGCCTTTCTAATCTACGTCTTGAACCAAGCTTTTTCCTTTTTTTCGGGAGTCATCTGGTCGCTTGCCCTGTCCGGAATGTTGGCGATCCTATTCAAGCCGATCGTCGGCTTCCTGGAGGATCACCTTCGAATCAGCCGCTTCACCTCCATTATCACCCTTTATCTGCTGGTGATTTTGTCGGCGGGATCGGCAACCTGGTTCTTGGGGGCGAAGATTCTCCAGCAAGCCAATGAATTCCTGAGCACCGCCTCCGAATGGCCGGACCGATTGGAAGAGCAGGGCAAGAAACGCTTGCCCGAGGAAACCTGGCAATCGATCTCCGGGGAGTTCGGCGCCTTCAAGACCTATTGGAAGAATACGCTTTCTCCGCAGACTGAACTTGATTTCCTGGAATTGAACGAAAGGGAAAAAGAGCTCTACGAGGCCTTGACTTTCGAGGAAAGAGCGGTCTTTCGCGACTTGGACGAGCGGGAGAAGGGTGAATTTTTTAAAGTCGAGGATCGAACTCAAAGACTGCTCTTTTTGGAGCGTAAGAAATTGGAAATGAAAAACCAGACCATGGAAGTAATCGGGGCTCAGAGTGGAGAAATCGCCCAAAAATCGGCGAAGGTTCTGAAAACCGCCTGGGAGGGATTGCTTGGAATCTTCGCCAAAATCACTTACTTGGCGGTCATTCCCATTTACCTCTTTTACTTTCTGAGTTCGCATCGCAATCTTCTCGATGATTTGGAAAAGGAACTTGCTTTTCTTTCGCCTTCACTACGCGAGGACATCGTCTTCCTGATCCGTGAGTTCGTGGGCATCCTCGTCGCCTTTTTCAGGGGACAGCTTCTGATCGGTCTGTTGATGGGCGTCGGATATGCGATTGGCTTCAGCCTAAGCGGCTTGAAGTTCGGCATCACCCTGGGTTTGCTTTTCGGGCTTTTGAACGTGGTTCCCTACCTTGGGTCGATTGTGGGGGTTTGCGTCACCTTGACCGTCGCCTACCTGCAACCGGAGGGGATCGCGGAGAGCGGTCAATGGACCATTCTCTACGGCTGCGCGGCTTCCTTCGTCTTCGTGCAATTGCTTGAAAGCTATTACCTGACGCCGAAAGTGATGGGCGCGAAGACCGGCCTGCATCCCGTGGTGATCATCGTATCGATCTTTTTCTGGGGAACCGCTCTGGGAGGTATCCTGGGAATGATTCTGGGCATACCCCTGACGGCCTTCGTCATCATCGCATGGAGGCTGATCTGCAGAAAGTATTTCGCTCGCGGCGTTCCTTGAGAAGGGATGGGCTGAAGAATCGAAGCGTTGCTCGGAGACCGCTTGTTCCGTACCCCGCTTTTTTGTGCGCAAGATATTCTTGAAAGCCCACTTTCATTGCTAGATGAATGGGTGGGGAGTTTTCCCTTCATCCTAAATGGCCAACCAAGACAAAGATTTCGTACACCTGCACGTTCATTCCGATTTTAGCCTGTTGGACGGATGCTGTCGGATGGACCGTTTGATGGATCGAGCGGTCGAATTGGGCATGTCGGCCATGGCTCTTACGGATCACGGAAATCTCTTTGGGGCGATTTCCTTCATCAAGCAAGCGGAGAAACGGGGCATCAAGCCAATCGTCGGTTGCGAGGGGTATTTGGTGACCGATCACAAAAACGACGAAAAGCCCGGTCGCGAAAACCATAAGTCCTACCATCTCGGACTGCTGGCCAAGGACTACGAAGGGTATCGAAACTTATCCAAAATCGTTTCCGACGCCCATGTGGATGGTTTCTACTATCGCCCCCGAACCGATCTCGAAACCTTGGCCGAGCACGCCCGCGGATTGATTGGATTTACCGGTTGCATGCAGGGTTGGATTCCACAACTGATCTTGCGCGACAAGCCCGAAGAGGCGGAAAATGCCATGGGGCGGATGATCGAAATCTTCGGAAGGGAAAACTACTTCGTCGAACTTCACAATCACGGAATCGAGGAGCAAGCCCAATTGATTCCCGAACTTCTAAAATTGGCGAAGAAATTCGACCTCAAGGTGGTGGCCTCGAACGACGTTCACTACGTCAAGGGAGAGGACTGGGCTCCCCACGACGCCCTGCTCTGCATTCAGACGGGTTCTAAAATAGATGATCCCAAGCGGATGCGCTACGAGGCTCGGGAATTTTACCTAAAGTCCAGGTCTGAAATGGAAGATCTCTTCCGGGAGGTACCCGAGTCAATCGTCAACACCTTTGCGGTGGCCGAGATGTGCGACCTGCGGCTTCCCTTCGGAGAGAACAATTATCCGGTCTTCACCTTGCCACCGGAAATTTCCACGAAAGTCTCGGACAATCGGGAATATCTCAAGAATCAGTGCATCGATGGCTTGAAGCTGCGCTATGATCTGGACTACAAAGCGGAGGATTCCCGAAAGGAAGGGTTGGAGGAGGAGAGCATACGGTTGAGCGAGCGCATGGACTATGAACTCGAGGTCATAGCCAAGACCGGATTCAACGATTACTTTCTGATCGTCGCCGACTTCATGAGTTGGGCTCGTGAACAGGAGATACCCGTCGGTCCCGGGCGAGGTTCGGGAGCCGGTTGCCTGGTGGCTTATTTGCTGGGAATCACCGACGTCGATCCTCTGCGTTTCGGACTTTTGTTCGAAAGATTTCTAAATCCGGAAAGAGTTTCACCGCCTGATTTCGACATAGACTTCTGCATGCGGCGTCGGAGTGAAGTCATCGAATACGTACGGGAAAAATACGGACGCGATTGTGTGGCCAACATCATCACCTTCGGAACCTTTGGAGCCAAGATGGTGATGCGCGACGTCGCCAGGGTGCGCGACGTTCCCTACGCCGAAGCCGACCGGTTGGCCAAGATGGTTCCGGACGACCTGAACATTTCCTTGGACGAAGCCCTTGAAAAAAGCCCGGAATTCAAAGCGGAATACCAGAGCAATCCCATCGCCGCCCAAATCGTCGATACCGGCAGGGTGATCGAGGGGATGGTTCGGAACGTCGGCACTCACGCGGCCGGAGTCATCATCGCGGACCGTCCCCTCAAGGAGCTCGTGCCCCTTACGACCCAGGATGGAGTCCTGACGACTCAGTTTCCCAAGGACCCAGTGGAAGACCTCGGCCTCCTCAAGATGGATTTCCTTGGTTTGAAGACCCTGACCGTGATTGCCGAGGCCGAAAGCCATATTCGGAAAAAGAAGGGTTTTGAAAAATTTCGGGTTTCCGAGGCCCCTCTGGAAGACGAGCCCACCTTCAAACTGCTCAACGAGGCTAGAACCGTGGGCGTCTTTCAATTGGAATCGGAGGGCATGCGGAGGCTATGCAGGCAAATGACCATATCCAACGTCGATGAGATCATCGCCCTGATCGCCTTGTACAGACCGGGTCCGATGGAATGGATACCCGATTACATCAAGGGCAAGGATGATCCTTCGACGATCAAATTCCCGCACCCCTTGCTGGAGGACGTTTGCGCCGAAACTTACGGCGTCATGGTGTACCAGGAGCAGGTCATGGAGGCGGCCCGTCGAATTGCCGGCTATACGCTGGGCGGAGCCGATATCCTGCGGCGGGCGATGGGAAAGAAAAAACCGGAGGAGATGGCCAAGCAAAGGGAAATCTTCGTCAAGGGAGCCAAGGACACCAATGGGATCGAAGCCAAGAAAGCCAACGACATCTTTGACATATTGGAAAAGTTCGCCGGCTATGGATTCAACAAATCTCACTCGGCGGCTTATGGCATCATCAGCTACCAGACCGCCTTTCTGAAGGCAAACCATCCCGTTGATTTTATGGCGGGGGCCCTTGCTTGCGAGTTGGGGAACTCCGACAAATTGTCCCATTTTATAGCCGAATCGACGGAAATGGGCATAGCCGTTCTCGGCCCCGACGTAAATGAATCCGGCGAAAACTTCACTCCGATCGAAGCTTCGCAAAAAACGGTCGGTTCCATCCGCTTTGGCTTGGCCGCGGTCAAGGGGGTGGGCGACGTAGCGGGAAAAATCATCGTTGAGGAACGCCAAAAAAACGGAGTTTTTGAAAGTTTCTCGGATTTGGTGGAGCGCGTCGATGGCAAGGCCGTCAACAGACGGGTCTTGGAATGTCTGATTAAGTCCGGAGCATTCGATGCCCTGGAAGGAAACCGGGCCGTCTTGCTTGGGGATTTGGACAGGGCCATGGGCGAGGCTCAACTAAGACGAAAGGACCGGGAGGCTGGCCAGGTCAACTTGTTTGACATGATGGAAGACGATTCGCCGAATCCGGGAGTCAATGACTTCGGGGGCTATGCCGCCGGCAACGATCTTCCCGAAATGGACGACTTGGAAAAATTAAAGCTGGAAAAGGAATTGTTGGGCTTTTTTCTATCCGGGCATCCGGTGGATACTCTAGCTGGTTTGGGAAAGTTGGTGGATACCCTGAGAGCGGAGGATTTGGAAAATCTTGAGGAGAGGATTTCCTTTCGATTGTGCGGGGTCTTGACCGATCTGGAAAAGAGATACACCAAGAAGGACGCAAAGCCGTGGGCCCGCTTTACCCTGTTGAGCAAGGAAAAAGACTATTCCCTGCCCATGTTTACCGAGGCCTATCAGGAATACGGGCAGAAGTTGGAAGAAGGAAGCATGATGGTGGTCGAGGGCGTGGCGTCGCGCCGGGATGGAGAAACGAGGCTGTCGGTCAGCCAAGCCTTGCCCATGGATCAGGCCTTGGCATCGCTTGTCGAGGAAGTCACTTGGTTGATTGATTCCAGTGACGAAGACGCCCTTGCATTCCTCCAGGAACTCTTTCAGTTGGGAGAAAAGGGGCTGGGCAAGACCTTGATCCGCTTGGCTTTTGCCAAGGAGGATGACGAGGACGGACTGGTCTTGGAATTGGATGACCGCTTCAAGATGCGCATGACCGTTGAAAACTTCAAGGAGTGGCGGCTTAGGAAACCCGTCATCGGGGCGCGCGTCAAGTTGAGGGAGCTTGCGCCGCCTCCGGAAAGATCCTACGGCCGAAAATAGGCTGTCTCTAAATTGATTTCTTACTTCTTGACCCCGAGGCATACTCTGATATTGTCCTGTCCTTTATGACTATAGAAATCAAGTTACGCAAAGGCGAACCCATGGACCGCGCAATCCGTCGATTGAAGAAACGACTGGATCGAGAAGGCGTCATTCGCGACGTCCGGGCGAAGCGATACTTTGAAAAGCCGTCCGACAAGAAACGGAAAGCCCGCAAAGTCGCTGCCTTTACCCAGATGTTGCGTACGCGTTACGAAAAGATGTAGTCGGTTTTCGTCGCATCGGAGCGACGGGTATTTTTTCTCGTAAGATAAACGAAAATAGACTTAACTAGTTGGTCTATGTCCCAATTAGCTAAGCGTCATTCTCTGAGCTTGCGAGAACAATGGAAGGTTTTTGACAAGCAAAACGCTGGAGCCAAGGCGTATTTGGACCTATGCGGGAAAATGGTTCGAGTGGGAGAGTTTCTCTTGGCCTACGACGTCGCCAGGGAGGGTCTGAAAAGGCACAAGAGTGACAAGATTTTGTCGCAGAAAGCGGCTCATGCCTTGTGCAAGGCGGGCTCTCCGATGATGGCGGCGACCCTCCTGGAGGAATTGGTTAGTTCGGGGGTGCGCGACGTCGAGACTCAGAGTCTGCTGGCCAGCGCCTACAAGGATCTCTGCGAGTGCTCCACGGATCCGCAAAGCAAAAGCCAATACGGCGAACTTGCGATCCACAGGTACAAGGAAGCCTTCGTCGCCCAGTTAAAGGAGGCGGAAACCGGGGCCGACAACTTGGACAGTCAGTACTACCCCTGCATCAACGTCGCTTTCATGCATTTCGTGACCCACAACCTGCCCAAGGCCCAAAAGTACGCCACCTTTGCCCGAGAAATTTGCCGAACCCTCAAGTCCAGAGGCGATGGATCCTATTGGGTCCAGGCTACGGAAGCGGAAGCCTGCTTGTATCTCGGTGAAATCGAGGAGGCCATCGCCGCATACGGGGGTGCGGTCAAGCTTGAGGACGCCCAACCATCCCACGTGGCCAGCACCAGAAAGCAGGCCCTGCAAATCGCCTCGCTCTACAGTGATCCGTCTATTCGCGAAAAAGTCGCGAACTCCTTCCCGATTTTGGGCATCGTCGCCTGTTCGGGGCACGTCATCGACAATTCGGGTGGAAACCGTCGCTTTCCGCCCGAGGCCGAAAAAATCGCCAAGCAAAGAATTGAGGAGGCCCTTGACCGCATGGGAGCCAATTGCGGTTACAGCTCCGCCGCTTGCGGGACTGATATCTTGTTTTTGGAAACCATGATCGAGCGAGGGGGCGAAACCCATGTATTCCTCCCCTTTTCCAAGGAGGAATTCATTGAAACCAGCGTGAGGAGGGCAGGGGGGGATTGGGTCTCCCGCTTGGAAAACGTATTGGATCACGCTACCTCCGTTCATTACGTCACGCATGAAGGCTACTACGGAGACGACTCTTTGTTTACCTTTTGCAACCAAGTTATGCTTGGTTTCGCCGCCATGCGCGGACGCGGTCTCGATGAGGACCCCCAACTTCTTGTATTTTGGGACGGCAAGCCGGGTTCGGTTGGCGGAACCGGTGAATTGGTGGAGTCTTGGAAATCGGTTTTCAACGAACCGGTCATCATCGACGCCAACGAAGTGCTGACCGATTTGTCCGGTTTGAAGACCGCTCGAGTGGTCGACGACGTCCAAAGCCTAGAGGTCTCGCAAGATGGATTTGGGGATGATTTGAATCCTCGTCGTTCCGTCAAGACCATGATTTTCGCAGACGTGGCCGCCTTCAGTCAGATCACCGAAGAATTGACCAGTCAATTCGTCGAGGCCTTTCACGGCGGCGTCGCTCAGATGATCGACAAACTTCCCCGCCCTCCCTCTTTCGTAAACACTTGGGGGGATAGTTTTTTTGCGGTCTTCGAGGACTTGGAGAGCGCCCTCAAGCTGGCCTTGGGCATGCGGGACTATTTCACCGACTCCAACTGGTCCGAGTGGTTGCCCAACGGCAAGATGGAAGTCAGGATCTCGATGCACGCTGGACCTGTCTACGAGGAATTCGACCCCATCCTCAAGAAGAGGAACTTCTTCGGGAGTCACGTCAACCAAGCCGCACGCATCGAACCCATTGTCCTTCCCGGTTCGGTTTTCGTCTCCGAAACCGTCGCGGCCTTGATATCCTTCGGTTACGAAGAATATGACTTCGAGTATGCGGGCAATATAGACCTGGCAAAGAATTACGGAACCTATCCCGTTTACATTCTGCAGCGAAAAGGCTATTCGGACCGGCTCATCACATAGATTTTTTTTAATGCAGTCCACACATTCTACCCAGAGTGCAGCCGACGTCCCGCCCCCTTTCGAATCTTATGCCGGCGAAGGGCCTTATTCCTTCATCAGCTATGCCCACGCCGACAAGGTAAGGGTTTATCAGGCGATTAGAGGCTTCCGGGACAAGGGGGCGAACATTTGGTACGACGAAGGCATCCCCCCTGCCGGAGAATGGGTCGATGAGTTGGCCCAGGCAATCAAGAAATCCTCCTGTTTCGTCGTCTTTATTTCGCCACGCTCCGTGGATTCGAGATACGTGCGGATGGAGATGCAGTATGCCTTGAGCGAAAAAAAGGAAATCCTCACCATTTTTCTCGAAGAAACGATCTTGCCCCCTGGCTTTGCCTTGTGTCTGCAACAATTTCAATCGATCTCCACCAGCGACGAGAAGTGGATGCAAAACGCATGCAAGGCATTGCTGCTCAGACAAAAAAAAGCCCTCGAGACCAAGAGCAATCTCGAAAAAACCTCTCCGGAGGAAACTATCGTCGATGATTTTGATCACGGTTTGCAATTATGGAGTTTCTGGGAGAAAGCCTACGCCACGCAGAACATTCGATATGAAAAAAGACTGAAATTAGGACCTTACTCAAAGCCTCGCGAAATGGCGGTTCCCTCTACCGAGAAAAATCAGGCCAAAAGAGGGATGCCCCCTGGTAACAGGAAAATCGAGGGCGTTTGCTTGCAAAACCAAGCCAACAAGACAAGGCATCCCTTTGCCTTGGACGTGGTCATTGGCAAGGAAAGCTCGGACGATGCGGTGGAGCGGAGGAATGACCACC
This sequence comes from Opitutia bacterium, assembly GCA_038116775.1. Lineage (GTDB taxonomy): Bacteria > Verrucomicrobiota > Verrucomicrobiia > Opitutales > Seribacteraceae > Seribacter. Next base: position 21,387 of record JAYOEB010000018.1, read on the forward strand.
TCAATGATTACGCAGGGGTTTTCAAATGGATTCCTCCTGGAAAGATTACCATTTTGGTGCCTTATTCGGACGAGCGCAGAACGGTTCACGTAAGGGATGGTTTTTGGCTCGGAGAATTTGCGGTGACCCAATCCGTCTACAGTCAGCTGATGGGTTCGAATCCAAGTTTCACCGAACTTGCCTTGGGGGAGGACTCGGACAACTACCCGGTCAACAACGTCTCCTGGTTGGACGCGGTTTCCTTTTGTCGAGCCCTCACCATATTGGCCAAGAACGAAGGGCAACTGCCCGGCAATCACGAATACCGCCTGCCCACCGAGGTGGAGTGGGAATATGCCTGTCGGGCCGGTTCCCAAAGCAAATACTACTTTGGCGATGACTCCTCCGACTTGCATGAGCACGGTTGGTTTCGGGGAAACAGCCGCAAGCAGATGCATCCTGTCGGTCTAAAGAAGCCCAACCCCTGGGGATTGTTCGACTTGTACGGAAACGTCAAGGAATGGGTGGGGAACTCCTTCGTCAACACCCTTCTCAACGACAGCGAACAGGACGAATTCAGAATTAGCCGCGGAGGGGCCTACATGAAACCGGCCACGGAATGCATGTCGTCCTCAAGGTCGACGAATTCCCTTAACCACCGATTTCGCAACCTTGGATTTCGAGTGGCTTTGACCCGAACGGCCAAGCTGTAAACCGCTTTCCGGAAGGAGGCACTGGCTTTTACATTGTCAATCCTTTTGAAAATGGCCATTAGTAGACCCCTTATGAGCAAAGTAAGCACAAGCGAGCAAGCGGCAAATCTCGACGGCAGCGATCAGGTTGCGGTACGCCGGGACAAGTTGGATCGCATGCGTGAATCCGGCATCGATCCCTTTCGGGCAAACTGGGAGCAAACCCACGTCGCGGAAGAGGTGTTGTCCTTGCTCTCGGAGGAAGAAGAACAAGGCCCGGAGGTTTCGGTGGCGGGACGAATCGTCGCCTTTCGTCTCATGGGCAAGGCCTCCTTCTTGAAGATCCTCGACCGTTCGGGCAAAATTCAGTCCTACGTTCGCAAAGACGAGATTGGGGAGGAGGAGTACGCCGCTTTCAAAAAGTTGGACTTAGGGGATTTCATTGGAGTTCGGGGTCCGCTTTTCAGGACCAAGACCGGAGAAGTGACCATACGGGCCAAGGAGTACAGGTTGGTTGCCAAAGCCCTGCGTCCCCTGCCAGAAAAGTGGCATGGTCTGACGGACAACGAACAAATTTACCGACAGCGGTACTTGGACCTGATCGTCAACCAAGATTCCCGTGACCGCTTTCGGTCGAGGAGTCGAGTGATTCGTGAAATCCGGGAATTTTTCTGGAATCGTGATTTTCTCGAGGTGGAAACGCCCATGCTTCAATCGGTATCGGGGGGGGCGGCGGCCCGTCCGTTCCGTACGCATTTCAATGCCTTGGATTGCGACTTTTCGATGAGGATTGCTCTGGAGTTGCACCTCAAGCGATTGTTGGTTGGAGGCTTCGACCGTGTGTTCGAAGTCGGCAGGGTTTTTCGAAACGAGGGTCTTTCCAGAAGGCACAATCCGGAATTCACGATGTTGGAGGCCTATCAGGCATATTCGGATTATCGCGGCATGATGGAATTGACCCAATCCCTGATTCAACAGGTGGCGGAGAGGGCCTTGGGAACCTTGGTCGTCGACAGGGCGGAGGGAGACGAACCGATTGATTTGTCCGGCGAATGGCGTGAAGCCAAATACAAGGACCTGATCATCGAGGCCGTGGGTCGGGAGGATTGGTTCGAATTGCCCAAGGAGGAAAAACTGACCAAGTGCGGTGATCTGGGAATCGAGGTGGATCCTGCCCTGGAAGATTTCGAAGTGACCAACGACGTCTTTGAAAAGGTGATAGAGCACACTTTGATTCAGCCCACCTTCGTGACCCACATTCCTCGCGAACTTTGCCCACTGGCCAAGATCACCGAATCCGATCCCTCCACCATCGACGTCTTCGAACTCTGCATAAACGGTCAGGAAATCGCGCCCGCCTATTCCGAACAAAATGATCCGGAGGTCCAGCGGGAGGCATTCATGAGGCAGGTGGGTGAGGAAACGCAGGAATTGGATGAGGATTTTCTGACTGCCCTTGAGCACGGGATGCCCCCGGCGGGTGGAATGGGAATGGGAATCGACCGTCTGGTGATCTTTCTGACCAATGCCGCCAATATTCGCGACACGATCCTTTTCCCCACCTTGCGTCCCGCCTGAGACATTAGCGGAGGAATATTTTCGCTCTCGCCGCATAAAAGCGTGAATCAAAGCCAAGCTCGGAAAGCCCTCGTTCTCAAGCCGATTTGGTGGCGACAACTATGCTTTGGCTTGTTTCTGCTGCTATGCGGAGTGTTCTTTGCATTTGTGAATTTCCTTGGTCCATTCCTAAGCTGGACGATGACCATCATCATGCTTTTGGCAGGGGTCTTAAACCTTGGCGATCAGTTGATCACCTGGTCTAGACTGAAAATCGACCAAGACGGATACGATCTCAGAACTTGGTGGACGCGAAAAAAAATTCCGCATCAGGCAATCCGCGACTTTGAGCTCGACGAATATATGAGCCGCAAACTCATCATGGTTTGCCTGCGTTCGGGCAAAGGTACTTCCGGAAATTCGCGTCGTCCGTTTCCATGCGCCTTTGGCAGACCCGTCGATGAAGTCTTTTCGATTCTTCGGGACAATCTCGATAAGACTCCCCGACCTCTGACTTAGCAGTCAGGCGCTGCCTTTGCGGTAGTTGATGACCCTCAGCGCCAAGGGGACGGCGTAGGCAAAGCCGATCAACAGAATCTGAGAAACGATGAAGGTCATCAGAGGGTTGAAGGCCTTGTCCATGAAGCCGTAGGAATGCAGGCCGACACCCAGCATATTCGTCCCGAACCAAGACCAGGAAGTGACCACGTTTCCGAAAATCGCCAAGGAGGCGATTCCACGAATCCGGGCGACTCCCGCCCAGCGGGCGTGGAGAATGATGGCGTTCCAAATGACGATGAGAAGGGCACCGTTTTCCTTGGCGTCCCATCCCCAAAACCTTCCCCAGGACTGGTCGGCCCAAATGCCTCCCAGAACCGTTCCCACCAGGCTGAAGAAAAGAGAGAAGCAGGTAATTCCAAAGATCATGGAACCAAGGGTCTTTTCGGTCTGCTGGCGGGACGTCGAGAGCAATTCGGACAACTTGCCACGACTCCCCTCATAGACCAAGAAATTTTGCAGGAGATAGTGAACGACGTAGGCTATGCCGAGAAATCCGGCCAGAAAGGTGGTGGAGTAGCCAATCGTCACCGTGACGACGTGAGTGGCCAGCCAAAAATTGGAGTCGAGGACGGCTCTCATCATCTCCATGGTGTCGCCGGTTGGATTGAGGGAAGAGTCCAAGCTGAGGTTGTGGGCGATCACCAGGCTGCCTCCGCCGACGAGCGCCCCCATGGCAGAGGCAATTCCGAAGCGGAGGTACTTCTCGGTCAGCCAACACAGGAGAACGGCCCCCCAACCAATGAAAAGGGCGGAGGAGTAAAGGTTGGTAACCGGGGGTCTTCCTTCGACGT
>JAYOEB010000019.1:0-9494 GCA_038116775.1 Opitutia bacterium
ACGCTACGTCCCGAGCAAAGATACTTGAATAGACTTTTCCCATAAAATGGCAAAGCAATTATCTCTCCTTCCCTTCATTTTAGGTTTGCTCAAAAAACATATCAATGCATCATGATACGATGATATGTTATGCTAGATTTCTCTTCCAGAAGACCCAATGAAAAAGACCTAAGAAAAATCCTCGATGATAGGATTTTGATCCTTGACGGAGCCATGGGCACCATGATCCAGCAGGAAAAGTTAGCTGAAGAGGATTTCAGGGGTGACGACTTCAAAGGACACCCAGTCGAATTAAAGGGAAACAACGATTTACTCAGCCTGACCCGTCCGGAGATCATCAAGGGCATCCATCGCGCTTACTTTGAGGCCGGGAGCGACCTGGTTGAAACCAACACTTTCAGCGCAACCAGCATTGCGATGGCGGATTATCACTTGGAAGAGGTCGTCCACGACTTGAACCTCGCATCGGCTAAGTTGGCCCGGGAAGCTGCGGATGAGGCCATGGCCAAGGACCCATCCCGTCCGCGGTTCGTAGCCGGTGCCATTGGCCCGACCAACCGCACCGCCTCCCTCTCCCCCGATGTCAATGATCCCGCAAAGCGCAATGTGACCTTCGACCAGTTGGTCGATGCCTACTACGCTCAGATCGCCGCACTGGTAGAGGGAGGAGTCGATATCCTCATGCCGGAGACCACCTTCGACACTCTCAACTTGAAGGCAGCCATTTTTGCCATCGAGAATTTCTTCGAGTCCCTCGGGCGTAGACTTCCAGTGATTCTTTCGATTACCATTACCGATGCCTCCGGAAGAACGCTTTCCGGACAAACCACCGAGGCTTGCTGGAACTCAATCGCCCACGCCAAGCCACTTGGAGTTGGCCTCAACTGCGCCTTGGGAGCTGATGCGATGAGGCCCTACCTCCAAGCCTTGTCCAAAAACGCGGATTGCTTCGTACACTGCTATCCCAACGCAGGATTGCCAAATCCTCTGGCTCCCACCGGTTATGACGAAAAACCCGAAGACACCGCTGCCTCCCTGCACGCCTTCGCCACAGAAGGACTCCTCAATATGGCCGGTGGGTGTTGCGGCACCACCCCCGAACACATTGATGCCATCTCGCGCCGAATGCGGGAAGCCTCGCCTCGAAGAATTCCCGAGATAGAACCAGCCATGCGTTTAAGCGGGCTGGAGGACTTTGAAATCAGGGGCGAATCAAAATCCTTGATCATGGTCGGCGAAAGAACGAACGTCACGGGATCTCCCCGCTTTCGCAAACTCATTGAAAACGAAGACTATGAGTCCGCCCTGAAGGTGGCGAAGCAACAGGTTGAAAATGGAGCGAACGTCATTGACGTCAATTTTGACGCTGCCTTGTTGGATGGCGAGGCTTGCATGACCAAATTTTTGAATTTAGTAGCTTCCGAACCTGATATCTCCAAGGTTCCCATTATGATCGACAGTTCCAAATGGTCGGTGATTGAGGCAGGACTGAAGGTTATTCAAGGCAAATGCATCATAAACTCAATTAGCCTGAAGGAAGGAGAAGATCTTTTTAAGGAACAGGCTAGGCTAGCCATGAAATATGGGGCGGCGGTCGTGGTAATGGCCTTTGATGAAAAGGGACAAGCCGCGACTCTTCCCGACAAAGTGAGAATTTGTCGGCGAGCCTATGGAATTCTCGTCGATGAGGTTGGCTTCCCCCCGCACGACGTCATCTTTGATCCGAACGTCTTGACCTTGGCAACGGGTATGGATGAGCACAATGCCTACGGAATTGATTTCATTGAGGCGGTTAGGGAAATTAAAAAACACTGCCCGCATGCCCGGACAAGTGGAGGAATAAGTAACGTTTCCTTTTCCTTTCGAGGAAACGACCTCGTGCGGGAGGCGATGCACGCCAGTTTTCTGTATCATGCCTGCCAAGCCGGTTTGGACATGGGAATCGTCAACGCGGGAATGCTTGCGGTTTACGATGAGATTGAACCGCAACTCAGAGAAAAAGTAGAGGCTGTGGTTCTCAACAAATCTAAAGACGCGGGAGAAGATCTTCTCGAATACGCCGAGAAAATAAAAGATTCAAGCACCGGCAAGAAAACCGAAGGTCCGGATTTGTCGTGGCGGAAAAAACCCGTGGCCGAAAGACTTAGCCATGCATTGGTCAAAGGCATAGGAGACTACGCGGAAGCAGACGCCGAGGAAGCCAGAGTTCTGTTGGGTCGTCCCTTGGAAGTGATCGAAGGCCCTTTGATGGACGGAATGAAAGTGGTTGGAGATCTTTTTGGAAACGGCAAGATGTTTCTGCCTCAGGTCGTCAAAAGCGCCCGGGTGATGAAAAAGGCAGTGGCATACCTCGAACCTTTCATGGAAGCCGAAAAAACCGCGGGTGGTTCGAAGAAAAGAGGCACCATGGTCATCGCCACCGTTAAAGGAGACGTTCACGACATAGGAAAAAACATCGTTGGCGTCGTCTTGGCATGCAACAATTGGGATGTGATTGACCTAGGCGTCATGGTTTCCTGCGATAAGATTTTGGAAGCGGTTAGGAAGCACGACGCCGACGTTCTGGGGTTAAGCGGTTTGATCACTCCCTCGCTAGATGAAATGATTCATAACGCAAAGGAAATGAAACAGTCCGGCCTTAAGATTCCCCTGCTCATCGGAGGCGCCACCACCAGTAAGGATCATACGGCGATCAAAATCGCCCCTCACTACGATCAGGCGGTGGTTCAGGTTGCGGACGCTTCCCTGGTCGTCAACGTCTGCAATGATCTTACCCACCCCGATAAAAAGAAGACGTTCGTGGCGGATCTCAGGAAAAAGCAGGAACACATACGAACGAACCACGCAAAAAAAGGAGAGAGAAAACTGACCTCTCTCGTCGAAGCGAGAACCAAAGGGGTAAGGATAGACTGGAAGAAAGATCGAATCGAAAAGCCCTTCCCTGATAAACTGGGAGTTCATTCCTTCGATGCCTCTCTTGGCGAAGTGCTCCCTTTCTTCGACTGGTCCCCCTTTTTTTGGTCTTGGGAACTAAAGGGCAAATTTCCCGATATTCTAAGGCGTGAAAAAATTGGAAGAGAAGCCCAAGAACTCTATGACCGCGCCCAGGAGTTGCTCGATTTCATCGTTCGGGAGAAATCCTTCCATTGCCGAGCAGTCGTAGGTCTTTGGCCGGCCAACTCGATCTCGGACGACGTCGTCTTGTTCGAAGATATGGAAAGAAGTAAGAAAATCGGGACCTTTCACTTTCTTCGACGCCAACAGGCGATAGCCAATCAACCTCACTACTGCCTGTCCGACTTCGTCGCTCCACTAGAATCGAATCGTACCGACTTTCTCGGAGCTTTTGCGGTTTGCGCGGGAAAAGGAGTGGAGGAACTGGCCAAGAAGTTTGAAGCGGACAACGATGATTATTCTTCCATCATGGTCAAAGCTCTTGGTGACCGGTTTGCCGAAGCCATGGCCGAGTTTGCTCATAGGAAAATCCGCGAATGGTGGAGGTATGGCTTGGAGGAAAAACTTGATAACGAGGCGCTTATCAGGGAGGAATATCAAGGCATACGACCCGCCTGCGGATACCCTAGTCAACCGGACCATACCGAAAAAGACACCATCTGGGACTTATTGTCGGTTAAGGAAAGGATCGGTTTGGAATTGACCGAATCAAGGGCCATGAACCCCGGTTGCTCCGTTTCGGGACTCTACTTTTCCAACGCCAAGGCGAAATATTTCAATATCGGTAGTCTGGGCAGAGACCAAGTCGAAGACTACGCCCTTCGCAAAGGATGGTCGTTCGATCAAGCAGTCAAGTGGTTGAGGCCCAATTTAGGATTCGACGCATAATTTGCATTCCTTTGGCGTTGCAGCTTTGGCGCTACGAAAGTAAGAAAGAGGCAAGATGAAGGAAATGTCACCTTTGGAAGAGATCCGTCATTCAACTGCTCACGTCTTGGCCGCCGCGGTACTGCGCCTGTACCCCGACACAAAACTCGATATCGGCCCCCCAACGGATCAGGGATTTTATTACGATTTTGATTCCGAAGTATCCTTTACCCCTGAGATTCTCGAAGAAATCGAGGCTGAAATGAGAAGAATCATCAAGGAAAACCAGCGTTTCGAAAGAATTGAGGTTTCTCGAGAGGAAGCGGTCTCCATCATCAGGGAAATGAAGCAGGAAGCCTACAAGATGGGCAGGCTTGACGACGTTCCGGAGAACGAAACCATATCCTTCTATAAAAATGGAGAGTTTATGGATCTCTGCGCAGGAACCCACGTATCCTACACGAAGAAAATCAAAGCCTTCAAATTACTTCAAATCGCCGGTTCCTACCATCGAGGAGATGCGGCGAACAAACAACTTCAAAGGATTTATGGGACCTCCTTCGCATCGAAGGAAGAACTCCATCAATACTTGGAGCAAGCCGAGGAAGCCAAAAAAAGGGATCACCGCAACTTGGGTAGGGATCTTGGACTTTTTCACATCGACGACATGGTCGGACAAGGGTTGATCTTGTGGAAACCAAACGGTGCCATCATCCGTCGGGAATTGGAAAGCTTCATATCCAAGGAACTTTCGAAACAAGGCTATTCCCAAGTGTTTACGCCTCATGTGGGGAAGCTCGACCTTTTTCGGACTTCTGGACACTTTCCCTATTATCAGGACTCTCAGTATCCTCCGATCATTCACCGCGACTGCCTGAGAAAATTAGCCTCCGAAGGCTGTTCTTGCTCGGAATTATCGAATCAATTGGAGGACGGTGAAATCGAAGGTTACCTGCTCAAGCCGATGAATTGCCCGATGCACATTCGAATTTTTCGTTCCGAGCAACGTTCGTATCGGGATCTTCCCATCCGTCTTGCCGAGTTTGGCACCGTTTACCGTTGGGAACAATCCGGCGAACTCAACGGCATGACTCGGGTTCGAGGTTTCACCCAGGACGACGCGCACCTTTTCATTCGAGAGGACCAACTGCAGGAGGAGATCCAAGGTTGCCTGGACTTGGTTCAATTGGTTTTTTCCGTTCTCGGCATGGATGATTATCGGGTTAGGGTAAGCCTTAGGGATCCTGCTTCGGATAAGTACGTCGGTAGTCCCGATGCATGGGAAAAAGCAGAAAGCGCCTTGCGCATCGCCGTTGAAAAACTGGGAGTCGAATTTGAGGAGGAGATTGGAGAAGCCGCGTTTTACGGACCCAAAATCGATTTTGTGGTGAAGGACGTCATCGGAAGGGAGTGGCAACTGGGCACGGTGCAAGTGGATTACAATCTTCCCGAGCGATTCGACCTATCCTACGTCGGTTCGGACAACCAAGATCATCGACCCGTGATGATTCATCGAGCTCCTTTTGGATCCATGGAGCGATTTTGTGGGGTGCTGACGGAACACTTCGCCGGAAATTTTCCGACTTGGCTGTCCCCCGAGCAAGTTCGCATTCTTCCCATGAACGACGATTTGATCTCTTACGCGGATCAAAGCTTGGATGCTTTTTCTCGCCATGGGATTCGGGCAAGCATCGACCGGCAGTCAGGAAAGCTTGGGGCTAAGATTCGCAAAGCGGAAAACGAAAAGATACCCCACATGATCATTCTTGGAAATAGAGAGGCTGAAGAGGGAAAGGTCACGATTCGATCCCGCAACGATCCTACGCTTGACGGAACCCACACTTTGGAGGAATGCATCGAATCGATCAAATTGGAAATCAACGAAAAAATCCTGCCGAGAAAAAGAGCATGATCGCCTTTTCGTGTTTCCTTTTTTGCCCGTAGACCGAAAATCCGATATAAAGATATCCAATGAAATTGATTAGGTTGTTCGTCGGATATCGTTTGGTCGCTTCCCTGTGCATCGTCTTCATCAGACTCTATCAACTCGTCTCGCCGATCAAACAATGGGTTTTCGGGCCCTACGCCAGATGCAGATTTCATCCCACTTGTTCCGAATACGCGCTCGAGTGTTTTCGGAAGCTTCCTCTCACGGAAGCTCTCTCAAAATCTATTCTGCGAATCGGCAAATGCAACCCCATGCATCCGGGCGGGCACGACCCGGTGCCCTGTGAGTCGAACGCCCCCACCCCGGAAGTCAGTCGATGAGTTTCGCCACCCGAATCATTCCGCCCAGTTACTGCAATCAGGATTCGGATCTTGGTTCTTTTCTGTCCGATCTGGTTGAAGAAGCTCAATCGAATGGTTCCTCCCACTATCTATCAATCAGCTTTGAAACCGACTATTCTGATCCCTTGGCGGTTTTGGAAGCGGTGCACACCCCAGAGATGCCCATCTGCTACATGGAAAAACCATCGAATGAGTTTTCCATTGCGGCGGGTGATCGCTTGATCTCCAGAACCTTTTCCGGATCCTCCCGGTTTGAACAAGGGCGCCTGTGGGCAAATTCCATTTTTCAGAAAACTCTCATTGCAGGTGACACCCGCTGTCCTGGATCCGGTCCGACGCTCTTTGTCGCAGCTACGTTTGAAGCGGAAAGGGAAAACCAAGAACAACCCCCACCCTTGCAAATCTTTCTTCCGCGATGGCAAGTGCTTCGCAGTCATGGATCCAACTTTCTGGTCTTCAACATAGAAATCTCCTCAACCTCCTCACCGGAAATCGTGATCCGCGAGTTCAATCGCCAACTGGATAAGATTCGAGGCCTTCGATTCAACTCCAGTAGGGCCACCGACCCTCGATCCGTTAGAGTTGGAGAGGCGACTGAAAGATACGACTACGAAGCAGCGGTCGAAAAGGCCCTTTCTGAGATTAATTCCATGAATCTCTCCAAAATCGTGCTTGCCAGACAACTTAGCTTCAATACCTCCTCCCCGCTTCCTCCCTTTTCGATCGCTCATGGCTTGCGCGAGAAGTTTCCAGATTGTCATACCTTTTGCATTTCTTGCCCAGACCACAACATGATGGTCGGGGCATCCCCGGAAACGATCTTGCGGGCTTCGGGAAATGCGATTGAAACCGAGGCTCTGGCTGGATCGGCCCCAAGGGGTTTGTCTGCCGGCAAGGATGCCCAATGGGGTAAGACTCTTTTCGGCGAAGACAAAGCCATTCGAGAGCATAATTTGGTAATACAAAGCATTCTTCGCAGACTTCGATCCATCGGAGTTCAAAAGTGTCAGGAAGGAAAATCGCGACTGCTTAGGCTTGCCAATCTTCAACACGTAAAGACTCCGTTGAGGGCGACCATTGAGAGGGAAACTCACCCCTTCGAAGTCCTGTCCGCCCTGCACCCGACGCCTGCCATGGGAGGTTCACCCAGAGAGATCGCGTTGCCTCTGGTGCGTAAGTTGGAAAAACACCCAAGAGGTTGGTATTCCGGGGTAACCGGATGGCTTGACGCGCGTGGGAGAGGCGAATTCATCGTTCCCATTCGATGCGGTAGAATCTCCCCGAAGACACTTACTCTGTATGCAGGGGCGGGACTTGTGGAAGGTTCCGTACCCAAACAGGAAAAATTGGAAACCGACTGGAAGCTGCAAGCGATGCTTGAGGTAATTACGGGAAGAAGAACCCTTCCCGGCTCGTGAAAGATTCTGGGCAAGAGATCGCTCGATCCAATATGGCTTGGGGTGAAATCTTCGCCAAAACCATGGAATCACTTGGGTTGGGGACCATTTACTTTTCTCCAGGTTCCAGATCAACGCCCCTCATCCTCGGCATCCGAAGGCATTCCAAGATACAATTGATTCCCGTGTTGGACGAAAGAAGCGCAGCTTTCCTCGCTCTCGGTTCCAGCAAAAGAACAAAACGACCATGCGGTTTGATTTGTACCTCTGGTTCGGCTCTCACTCATTGGTTCCCGGCGGTTGCAGAGGCCAGCTATTCCAGCGTTCCCCTCCTTCTCTTTTCCGCCGACCGACCTCCCGAACTTCAGGAATGCGGCGCCGGACAAACCATTCGTCAAAACATGCTCTTTGGAGATTTCGTTCGTGGGTTTCATCCCATGGAACTTCCGTCAAAGGATCCTAAGGAAATTCAGCGACTCATCGAGACCCTTCAGTCTGCCTATCGTCAGACTCTTGGAATCAACCCCGGTCCGGTACATTTGAACTTCCCATTTCGCGAACCCTTTCTTTGCGAGGAGCCCGTCGCCAACTCCCTTCCCAGTCCAATCCTTTTGCCACCAAATCCCGAAGTGCCTTCTCCCGCCTCAAAGGAAGAGATATCGTCCCTGATTGTGAATTCCCTGCGACCTTTGGTCATCGCCGGACCCGCCGTCTCCGAGACATCGATCCTTTCTTGGTCTGAAAATCACAAAATTCCCGTTCTCTGTGATTCGCTTTCTCCCTTAAGACAAGTTGAATCCCAAACCACGATTCTACGTTACGAAAATCTTCTTCGTGACCCAAGTTTCATCCGCAAAGCCAAGCCTGACTCCATTATAGCTTTGGGCTCTCTCCCTACCTCCAAGACCCTTCGGACATGGCTGGACAAAACAGGAGCTACGCGCTTGGTGGTCGAACCAAGGGGCGTCAAGGTCGATCCCCTGTCGAGCAAGAGCCAGTCCCTCCAAAAGGAATTCTCTTGGCTCGGAGAATTGAAATTTCCCGAAGTCGACGAGGAATGGATGCCACTGTGGCAAAAGGCGGAGAAAAAGGTAGACGATGAATTCGATTCCTTTTTCGAAGACCATCAATCACTCTTTGAAGGGAAATTGGCATATTTGCTGTCCATTCACTTACCTGCTGACTCACAACTCATGATCGCAAACAGCATGCCCATCCGGGACGTTGAGTGGTTTTGGAAAAAGATCCCCGGATCGCGTCGACTCTACGGCAATCGTGGGGTAAATGGAATTGACGGTACGCTTGGCACCGCCCTTGGAATTGCTCATGATTCTTCGTGCTCCAATTTTCTTCTGACCGGAGACCTCGCTTTTCTGCATGATTCGAATGCCTTGCTTTTCTCGTCACTTTTCAAAGGGAACCTGACCGTATTCGTGATCAACAACCAAGGAGGAGGCATTTTTGAGCACTTGCCGATATCCGAAGAACCCGAATTCGAAAATTTCTTCGCCACTCCCCAATATTGTCGGATCCGCGAGCTTTGCATGTCCTTCGGGGTAGGACACGAGAATTTGGACGATTGGTCTGCCGTCATTCAAAGAATCAGGGAACCGATCGAATCCGGCATTCAGGTGATCGAAATCAAGACGGATCGCAAAGTCGACTGCGTGACAAGGCATCAACTCCTCTCCATCAGACCCTCCTGATATGCCTGAACTAGCCGAGGTCGCATATGCTTGCAGTCGCTGGAATCCGGGAATCGAAGGGTTCGTCGAAAAGACTTGGACGCATCCTCTCTCAAGAGTCTTCAGGGATTTGGACAGAAAGATCTTGGCGAAGGATCTGACCGGAGCAAAGCTTCTGTCTTCTTCGACTCGGGGCAAACAAATGCTCTTTCGATTCTCCAAAGATCTCTGGCTTGGGCTTCACTTGGGAATGACTGGTTCCCTCGCTCTTAGGGAAGCCAAGCATCGAGCTGAAAAACAC
>JAYOEB010000019.1:9504-24421 GCA_038116775.1 Opitutia bacterium
GCTCATTCTTTTTCAGAAAAAAAAGGCTCTGGTTTTCACAGACCCCAGACAATTCGGCCGCATTCGGATTCACCGTGGCAAGAATCCGCCGGATTGGTGGGAGAGGTTGCCCACGGCGATACTCGATTCCAAGTTCAAATCTTCGACGGTTCTTTACGCCCTTCAAAAACATGCAAGACGCCCCGTTAAGTCAATTCTGCTGGATCAAAGATATTTTCAAGGTATCGGCAACTGGATGGCCGATGAAATTCTCTGGAGGTCGCGACTTCATCCTGCCCATCCCAGTGGACGAATTTCCGAGAGAAAAACCATGGAATTATTCAGACAAATCAAATTTGTGGCTCGCGGGGCGATGAATTCAATCGGTGTTCACGGAGGAGACCCTCCCCGCGGATGGCTTTTTCACGCCCGTTGGAAAAACGGGGGGATTTGCCCTTTAACCAAAAGTCCCCTTGCCCGTGATCAGGTTGGAGGTCGAACGAGTTGCTGGTCTCCAAAGCTGCAAAGATTACCCCACCGCTAAGTCAAGCCCAGCCATCTTCGGGCGACCATGCAATCCGAGGAGATTTGAGACTTCAACTTCTCAATCGAATCGAATTTTCTTTCAGGTCTGATGAAAACTTTGAATTTCATCTCGATTGCGCTCCCGTAACCCCAATGTTTAAGGTTCATATCCCCTAATCCGTGAACTTCCAGCTTCGGCTGCAAAGAATCCTTTTCCAAGGTGGGCCTGAAGCCAAAGTTGGCCACCGCAGGCACAGTCGATTCATGGTCTGAATTCGTAACCCAACCGGCATAGACCCCCAATGCGGGCTTGACTTCGAGACTCCATGCCAAATTCATCGTCGGAAATCCGATCTTTCTACCCAAGGCTTTTCCGGGCAGAACTTCGCCTGAAACCGAAAAATCCCGCCCAAGCATTTCATTGGCTTCCTCAATTTTGCCCTCGGAAAGCGATTCTCGAATTCGAGAGCTACTTACTTCAATATCTCCCAACTTCTTGGACTCAACGATCTCAACGGACAAAGATTGCCGCCGCCCGGTATCCAGCAAAAAAGCGGCGTCCCCTGTCCTTCCCTTCCCAAAACGAAAATTCTTGCCCACTGACAAGCTTTTCAGGGAGGGAATTCCTTTTCGGAGAAATTCAACGAATTCGGCCGCCTCGATATTCGCCAAGCGTTCGTCAAACTCTCTTAAAATCACATGATCCATTCCGTGGGCGATCAAACTTTTTGCCTTTAATTCGGAATGCATCAGGAGAGGGGGAGTATGCAAGGGACGCAAATGCTTTGCCGGATGCTCCGGGAAAGTGAAGGCCACCGCCACGCCCCGGTTCTTTCGAGCTTGTCGAATCGACGCATTCAAAACTTCCTGATGCCCGATATGAATTCCGTCAAACATGCCCAGAGAAAGATTGACTGATCGCGAAACCTGCCGACCCAATCCATCAATGGAGGAAAAAATCCCCATCACCTCTACAGGACGTGGGCAGGGACCGCCTGATAGGTGGGAATAAGGGCGGACTGCACCTCGCCGTATCCCATTTGCTCAATCTCATCCAAGCTTTTGGCGTCTCCGATGGAAAAGTCGTCGATCTTTGTTCTACGCAGGCAAGTCAAGTGACCTCCACAGCCCAGTCTCTGCCCCAAATCATGAAATACTGTTCTTACGTAAGTCCCTTTGCTACATGAAATTGAAAAACTTCCAACTGGAGAATCCCATTCCGTAAGAAGCAAATGATTGATACGGACGAAACGAGGTTCCCGCTCTACCGTTCGACCTTTACGAGCTAATTTATACAATGGAGTTCCATCGATTTTTTTTGCGGAGAACATGGGAGGCGTCTGATATTGATCTCCCAAAAAGGATTTCATTTCTCGGGCAATTTTTTCCTGACTCAGTTCTTGGGGTACGGGACTTTTCCGAACCACTTCGCCATCCGAATCCTGACTATCGGTCTCAACGCCGAGCTCGAAGCTTCCCTCATAGGATTTGTCCAGACTGATTAGGAATTGCGACACCTTGGTCGCTTTTCCGATTAGCATGATCATCAAGCCCGTGGCCAAAGGATCCAAGGTTCCCGCATGACCGATTTTCTTCATTTTGAGTTTTCTTCTGAGGCGGTCGACGACGTCGTGCGAAGTGATTCCCGATGGTTTGTCCACCAGAAGAATTCCCTCAAAGCACTGTTCCTGGGATTTCACGCAACTTCTTTTGTGGAGACTCGCTTCAAATGATCCCCTATTTCCCGTATGAGGATTGGATAAAATTCTTCCAACGGCGACGTAAGATTAAACCCAGCGGCGCATGCGTGGCCTCCGCCGGCAAATCTTTGGGCCAGGACGTCGACCCGAAACTTTTTATCCTTGGCCCGAAAGCTTCCCTTCAGACGACCCTCTTGGTCTTCAATGAAAACGCCGATTTCCACACCATCCAAAGAGCGGGCGTAATCCACGAAATTCTCGGCATCCTCGGGCTTGGTACCTGTCTCCCGATAGAATTGATCACTTATGCTTCCAATGCACACTCGATTGTCGAACTCCATCCTGAAAGTCGCCAAAAATCTTTGCAGCAACTGGATGCGCCCTGGGTTTTCCTTTTCGTACAGTTCGTGAGCCACCACGGAAGGATCAGCCCCGGATTCGCACAATCTTCGACAAATCTCAAAAACGGCGGCGTTGGTACCCGAATAACAAAATTGACCGGTATCGGTGCAAATTCCCAGGTATAAGGCCTCGGCAATCGTCTTGTCCAACGAAAGACCCAAGTCGAAAAAGAACTTGGCCAGAATCTCACCAGTCGCAGAGGCATCCGAGAGGACAAAGTTGAGCTCTGCAAAACAAGTGTTGGAGACATGATGATCCACGTTAAGGAAGACTTCAGGAAATCGTTTGGCCAATTCCTCCCCAACCCTTAATTGATCCGCGCAATCCACGGTAATGACCTCATAGTCGTCGTCAACGACTTGATGAGGAAAGAGAAAAGGGGTGTCCGCCACGAATTTCCTTAGGGTGCGGGGAATGGGATCATGATTCACGGCCACGGCATTGATTCCCTGTTTGCAGAGAATGCGGGTCAAGGCGACTTGGGAACCAATGCAATCGCCATCCGGTCGTCGATGACCCAAAACCAAAACCTTGGAAGTCTTTAACTCAGAAAGCAAAGATCCGAAGGCCGAGGACTCTGAAAGAAATTTGGTCATGATTGGATGATAGGGTCAAAGATGCCGAATTTATCAGAACTCGAACGAAAGGAAAAGCCTTGAACTACCCAGTTGAGGAAAAACTCAGGAAACCATCCTCATCCACCTTGAGGTTATCGAATTCTTCCTTGATCTTTCCTCGCAAAATAAACTTTTTCCTTTCCATTTTGTGGGAATACCCTGCGAGAACTCTTCCCAAAGCCCCATCTTTGAAGATTTTTTGCTGATCCAGTTCTTGATTCAGAATCCTCTCTTCCGAAGAAGACGCATTGATCGAGACCAACCCGTTTGATGCGGTGGCAAATCCGGATAGTCCTAATTCCGAATCAAATCTTTTGGGCGTCGATGCATTCAAGTGAAAGCCTTCCTTATCAATCCTGATTTCCCAGCCCCATAAAATTCCTGCCCAAGGCAACCATTGCCGCAACCAAAGTTCTTCTTCAAAGCTAAGTCTAAGCTTTTGATAGTCCCAAAAATGGGTCTCTTTGACCCGCATCCAGTTGCATAAGTGAATTTCCGCGAGTCTTTCGTTCCCATCCAGAACTTCACGGACTTCCGATGCCCATTTGACGATGAGCGGAGATAAGTCATGGTCATCCTGAAAGACCGCATTCAAAAACCTTCTCCTTGTAATCGGCTGACCCTCTTCACCAAGTAAAAAAATTCCGTCGTCTTGTCGAAGGAGCTTTTTCCTTAGTGACGCCAAAGCCTCTCTTTCGACTTCGGCTCTTTCGAAAAACGATTGCCTCCCAAGTTCCATCACTGCATTGCGACAATTTTCCTGACTAATCGAATCACCCTCCATGACCTGACCAACTCTTACCTTTACCCGATAAGGCCAACGCCTTGGAAATTTTTTAAAGAAAATCCCTCTCTCCATACTGAAGACCGAACCCCAAACCTTATCCAGATGAACGGGAACGACGGATACTTGGGCTCCCTTGGCCAACACAACCGGACCGCGCATGAAGGGCATGGTTACTCCGGTTCTTGAAATCCCACCCTCGGCGAAAACACAAAGAGGAACCCCTTCTTTCATCAGGCGAACCGCGGATCGTAAGCTTTTGAGCGACTTCTCGGAAGAAACCGTCAAGGTCTTGGTCAAATCGAAGACGAGGCTCAGCAATCTGGATTCGGTTAGTCTGGAATGAGCCAAATAACGAATCTTTCTGGGGAAAGCGGCGCCAATGAAAACCGGATCCGCAAAAGACAGATGATTGCACACCAACAAGCACCCTCCATGCTTTGGAAAGTTGCCCATGCCTACCACTTCAATTCGATAGAACAGCAACAGAAGCATGCGAAGACAGGACCTGCAAAAGTCTTCGATGAGGACACGAAAGGAAATGATGCCGATCAGCAGGGAAGGAAAAAATACGACGAGCAACTCGTCCTTTGCGGTCAGGCCCAGAAAACTCGAAAGAAAAGCGTGGACCAGTATGAGAGCGATTCCGCTTGCTTGCGTGAGAAGATTGGTGGCGGCAAGAATTTTCCCCCTCTCGTTTTCCTTGGCTTGGTCTTGTAGATATCCATTGAGGGGAACGAAAAAAAGAGCTCCGAAAAAACCCAAGCAGAAAGAACTGAGGTCAAAGCCCCAAGACAGTGGGTTTTCTCCAAAGAGGACAAGGAAGCAAAGGGGCATCCCCAGAGCCCCCAGCGCCGTCAGACCTATCTCGATTCTCCCCTTGTTCAAGTAGGCCGCAAACAGACTACCGGCCATGATGCCAACCCCCAACAGCGCAAACCAGTACCCGTATAGGCTTCCCATTCCCATCTCTCCATCTACGACTTCCCCCGAAAGTTTCACCAAGACCAGATAGAAGAAACTGCCCAGACCCCAAAACCAAGCGTCGCCAAGGGCGGCATATCGCAACTTTGGTTGCCTAATCAAGTAGGCAAGGTCCTTGAAGTGGCTGAAAAGAATTTTGGCATGAAAGGGCTCCGCCCGAATTGCTTTCGTTTCAGGCGTCGGCCACGAAACAATCCAGGAAACCATCGCAAATCCGGTTACGAAGGCGCAAAGGATAAGGGCCGCGCCCCACCCACCGCGTTGTCCCACCAGTTGATCAAAGGCAAAAGCTCCAACAAAGGCCCCTCCCAAGATGCCGACCATAGCAAGCATTTCCATAAAACCCACTGCCTTGCCCAGTCTGTTCGCTCCCACCAATTCCTTGAGAATTCCCTTCTTGGCCGGGGAAAAGACCGCCGATTGCACCGAAAGCAGGAAAAACCCACTCAAGGCAAGTTCAAGACTTCTGACAAACAAGGCCGCCATGAGGACGCCCAAGCCAAGCAATTGTCCGAGTAATGCGTAACTTACGACTTTTTTCTTGGAAAAACGATCGGACACCCACCCGGCGAATGGGGCCAAGAGCACGAAGGGCAGAATCAGCAATATGGAAACTTGCTGATTTACCGTATCCATGCTTTCCTTGCCTATTTGAACGGCTGCCATCAATGGCAAAACGGCCTTCATCGCGTTGTCGTTGAATGCCCCTATGGTCTGCGAGATCATCAAAGGCCAAACGACTCCGAATGATCTTTCGCTCGGGTCACTCATCGGGCAAAACAACCTTTTGTCTTTTCATCGAATTCATTTCACAGGGGATTTTCCAATTGCCAAGGGAAATCGGAAAGCGATGATCTCAAGGAATGAGTAGATTTTTCCTCCTTATGGCCCTTGTCCCGGGCTCGCTCTCCATCCTGTTGCAAGCACGACCTCTGAACGTCTTATTCATTTTCACCGATGATCATGCCTATCAGGCGATCTCGGCTTACGGATCGAATCGTAACAGGACCCCAAACATCGACCGAATTGCCCGAGACGGCATGCTTTTCGACCGAGCCTTCGTCACCAACTCCATCTGCGCCCCAAGTCGGGCCGTCATCCTAACGGGCAAGCACAGCCATCTCAATGGCCAGCTTACGAATGGAGAGCGCTTTGATGGTTCCCAGCAAACCTTTCCCAAGCTCTTGCAAAAAAACGGCTATCAAACTGCGATGATTGGAAAATGGCATCTAAAAAGCGATCCTACGGGTTTTGACTTTTGGCAAGTCCTACAAGGTCAAGGCCCCTACTACAATCCCCCCATGAATACGCCTGATGGAGTAAGGAAACTCACTGGCTACACCACGGACGTCATTACGGACGTCACCCTGGACTGGCTCCGAAACCGAAGAGACGAAAGCAAGCCTTTCTTCGTGATGAGCCAACACAAAGCCCCCCACCGAAACTGGCAACCGGGCCCCAAGCATTTAACCAAGTACGATGATATCGAAATTCCAGAACCCGCCACCTTGCGCGACAGCTACAAAAATCGGCTTGAACCCGCCTCCACTCAGGAAATGACCATTTCCCGTCATCTCTCGGCCAGTGACCTCAAGTTCAAGGCGCCAGGGGGTCTTACCCCTATGCAAAAGGCTGCGTGGGATCGCGCCTATGGCCCTAAGAACGAAGCATTCAAGCAAGCCAATCCGCAAGGAGATGATCTCTTGAGATGGAAATATCAACGCTATGCCAAGGACTACCTAAGGTGCATCGATTCGGTGGATGCAAACGTCGGGCGTCTCCTCGACTATCTCGAAGAAACCGGCCTGGCAGAGAATACCGTGGTCATCTACTCCTCGGATCAGGGTTGGTATCTTGGCGAGCATGGATGGTACGACAAGCGATGGATGTACGAGGAGTCCTTTCGCACTCCTCTCCTCGTACGCTGGCCCGGAGTCACCAAACCGGGATCGAAAAATTCAGACCTGGTTCAAAACTTGGACTTCGCCCAGACCTTCCTCGAAATTTGCGGAGTCAAGACCCCAAGCGACATGCAGGGATCCTCAATCGTGCCCTTGCTTATGGGAGAAAAGCCTAAGGAATGGAGAAACTCCCTTTATTATCATTACTATGAATATCCCGGTCCGCACAGTGTGCGAAGACACTACGGGGTGCGCACCGAGCGCCATAAGTTGATTTACTTCTACACCCTGGACGGTTGGGAACTCTATGACTTGGAAAAGGATCCCCACGAATTGGTTTCTCTGTACGGTCAGCCCGGTTACGAAAAGTTAACCGCCGAACTTAAATCCGAACTGGCTCGACTGCGTGAGCTTTATCAAGTCCCCGAAGATACCCGTCCTCTCGGAAAAAGGTAAACTTAGAAAGCTCTCGGGGCTATCCCGTCAATTGCGCCAGCAAGAGAAAAATCCTTATCCGTCACCTTTCCTCCCGCATCATGCGTGTTCAGGGAAAAGGAAACCTTATTGTAGCAGTTTTGGATCTCCGGGTGATGATTCTGCTGCTCGGCCTCATAGGAAACCCTGATCAAAAAGGACATTGCGGTTCTAAAATCGGCAAATTCAAAACTTTTTTGCAATTTATCATCCTGAAAGGACCAACCGGGCAATTTCCTTAATCTGACCGAGATTTCCTGCTCAGTAATTGGATTTTTCATGCTTTTGGGACTAGTCGATGCTTTCCTCGTTGTCAATTCGCCCCGAACCCGTTGAAATGAAAATTTCCGATGAATCCCTTTACTATCGAAGAACAGAAGAAATTGCCTCGGCACGTGGCCATTATCATGGATGGGAACGGCCGGTGGGCCCAATCCAGAGGCAAACCCAGACTTTTCGGACACCGTAACGGAGTGGAAAACGTTCGCAGCGTGGTTGACGCCGCTCGCGAAATCGGAGTTCCCTATCTGACGCTATTCGCATTCAGCCAGGAAAATCAGAGAAGACCCAGCGCCGAAAAATCCGGTTTGATGAAACTTTTGGAAGAATTTCTGAAACTCGAACTCAAGTCAATGGTCCGCGACGGCATTCGTCTTAGAGCCATTGGCGACCTCAATGGTCTTCCACAGTTTGCCCAGAGAATCGTGCGCGAAACCATCGAGAAGACAAAAGACAACCACAATTGGAACCTTACGCTGGCGCTTAACTACGGAAGCAGACAAGAGGTCCTTGAAGCAGTCAAGTCCGTGGCGAATTCAAAAAGCGTGGATCTGCAAAATTTTTCATGGGAAGATTTCTCCGAACATTTACAGACTAGAGATTTACCGGATCCCGATTTTGTCATTCGAACTTCCGGAGAATTCAGGTTAAGCAATTTCATGCTTTTGCAAGCCGCCTATGCGGAAATTTTCGTTTCTCCGCTTCATTGGCCGGATTTCGACAGAAACGCCTTCATCGAATCCCTCAAGGACTTCATCCACCGCGAACGGCGCTTTGGAAAGACCCGAGAACAAATTGTTTCCCTAACCTAAGAAAATGTTCATTCGCACCCTTTCCACGCTTACTCTTTGGTCTATCATGGGCTGCGTGGTCTACTTGTCGAAGGAGGCGGGAGCCATGTGGATTTTAAATTTGTGCTCTACCCTGACCCTCTTTGAAATCTACACGATACTCGGCAGGCTGGGCTTTGCGGCCAATCGAATGTCCGGGCTCATCACGGGTGGTTGCATGATTCCCATTTCCTTTTATTTTCCGGGAAACGGAGTGGACGTGCTGGCGGTGGGAGCCTTGCTTTCTTCCGCAGCCTGCGTCCTTTTCCCCCAAGCTCAGCGGGGCATGTACGTAAAGAGACTGATGCCCACTTTCTTCGGTCTCCTCTTCGTTACCTTTCTACTTCATTACTTCGTACGCATCATACAGGTGGCTGGGATTGAAAGCGGTGAGCATAGCCTTGGCTTTGGCCTCTTCTTTTCCTTGTGGGTGGTAGTGGTCGCAAAGTTCAGCGACATAGGGGCCTTGTTGATTGGAAAAACCATCGGTCGGACAAAGATGGCACCATCCATTAGTCCCGGCAAGACCATAGAAGGATTGATCGGGGGATTGGGCGCATCCGCTGGCATTGGAGCCCTGATACCCTGGTTGGTACTGAACTATTTTCCTACTGCAGTCAACTTCGGCAACTTCGATTTCTCCGCTTTGGAGGGAGCTTTATGGGGCTTTGCAATTGCCGTTTCTTCCGTTATCGGAGATCTTATTGCCTCCGTTCTGAAGCGTTTGGCGGGGATGAAGGATTCGGGAGGATTCATACCTGGAATCGGCGGATTGCTCGACCTTACCGACAGTCTGATTTTAGCGGCTCCCACCGGTTATTTCGCACTATTGATTCTTCAATCGTGAACTCCAGAAAAAAGTTCGTTCTTCTCGGAGCGACTGGTTCCATCGGAGAGAGCACCCTTCGTGTTTTGCGTAAACACCCCGAAGAACTTGAACTGATTGGCGTATCCGCCGATCGTCAAGCCGGGAAACTCCGAAAAATCGTCGAAGAATTCTCGGTTCCTCACGCTCACCTCAGCGAAGCAATCGATGATTCATCCCTTTTTCCCAATCAAGCCAAGCTGACTTTCGGAGCGGACGAATTGGATTCCCTCGCTTCTCTTGATGAAGCCGAATTAGTCGTTGTTGCCATTGTCGGAGCGGCTGGACTGCGCCCTACTTTGGCGGCAGCGAAAGCCGGAAAAGTCATCGTTCTCGCCAACAAGGAATCCTTAGTGATGGGAGGTAGGCTAATCACGGAAACCGCCAAGCAATGCGGAGCCCGCATTATCCCAGCCGACAGTGAGCATAATGCCATCCACCAGTGCCTGCAGGGGCAAGAAGAAGGCAGTCTGGAGTCAATTATCCTGACCGCATCGGGGGGAGCCTTTCGCGAAACTCCTCTTGAGGAATTGTCACAAGTCACCCTGGAGCAAGCTCTCCAACACCCCAACTGGTCCATGGGTCCCAAAGTAACCATCGACTCGGCCACCATGGCCAACAAGGGACTTGAGCTCATCGAAGCCCATTGGTTGTTCGGACTGCCTCCCGATCGTATGGAAGTGGTCATCCATCCGACCAGCGCCGTTCATGGCATCGTTCGCTTCGTCGACGGTTCCTGCCTGGCTCAACTAAGTCCGCCTTGCATGACTTTTGCGCTCCAAAATGCTCTTTTGTTCCCCCGGAGACTTGAGGGCGTCGAACAATCACTGGATTTCTCAAAATCCCTGAACTTGTCTTTTTCCCCGCCCTGTCTCCAAAGATACCCCTGTTTGAAATTGGCTATGGAAAGCTTGCGTCAAGGCGGTCTTTATCCACTTGCATTCAATGCAGCCAACGAAGTTGCGGTACAAGCTTTTAGAATGAATCGAATTGGCTTTGTCCAAATTCCCCACATAATTGAGGCTTCCATAAATCAAATTGATCTTGAAGAACCGACTACACTTTCAGAGTTGCTCAAGGCCGACTCCGTCGTACGGACCCTTGCGATGAAGACCATCGACGCAACCTCCAACTAATCCAGATGTCCTTATTCTACGATTTCGCCTTTATTTTCGTAGCCCTGTTCGCCCTGGGTTTCACGATTTTCATCCACGAACTCGGACATTTTCTGGCTGCCCGCAAACGGGGTTTGATCATCACCCGTTTTTCCGTGGGCTTCGGTCCCAAAATCTTCGGATGGACACGAAATGGCGTCGAATACCGCCTTTCCGCCATTCCTTTTGGCGGATACGTCGCCCTCCCCCAACTGGCGGACATGGGCAGACTCGAAGGAAAGGAAAACTCCCCAGATGAAGATAATGACTTGTCCTGGAACAGGCAAGGAGAGGAGCCTGAAGTCGAACCCTTACCCAAAATAAGCTACTCCGACAAGATGATCGTCTCCGTAATGGGAGCGGTTTTCAATATCCTTCTAGCCTTTGCCTTAGCCTGCGTTTTGTCGCTTTTCGGATATGAGGTTCCAGATTCCCAACTTACCACCAAGATCGGCTACGTAGCGGATACGGTAGAGAGATGGAATCCTTTGGTAGAAGAAGGCGAAGAGGTCACGGGGCCTGCCAAAAAAGCTGGCGTGATGGTGGGTGACGAAGTGCTTAGGGTCGACGGTTCCCCTGTGGAGAACTTCATGGACATCCAAAACAGAATCGTCACCGGCAAGCAACAAACTGCTCAAGGAAGAAGATTGCTCAACCTGACCATCCTGAGAGATGGACAAGAAAAGAAGATCGAAATCTATCCTGAAGTGGTCGGCAATGAGGAAATCAGGATCATTGGCATCGGACCCAAGGAAACTTTTTTCATCGATTCCTTAGAACCCGACATGCCGGCCATCCGCGCTGGTCTTGAGGTTGGTGATCAACCGGTCCAGATCGATGGCTTGGCGATACACTCCTTTTCCCAACTCGTTTCGTATTTGGGAAAGACCGATGCCAATCAAAGCATAGAGTTTTCCGTTCGAAAGGGCGGTGAGTCCGGACCTCTTGAAACCTATCGGCTCACACCCATTGAAAAAGAACTGACGACTGCCTCAGGCATCGTAACCAGAAAGCTAATCGGATTCAGACCCAAGGCGAAAATCATTACGACCTATCCAAACCCATTCACCCTCATCATGCGCCGAGTCAAGGACATGTACCTGACGCTGACGGGCTTGGTGAGTCCAAAATCGGACGTAAAGCTCCGCAACATGAGCGGGCCCGTGGGCATCGTGAATCACTTGAGCATTTTCGCCAAGATAGGTTTTAAGAAACTCCTGTGGTTCGTGGTGTTCATCAACGTAAACCTAGCCATCCTGAATTTGTTGCCTATTCCGGTGTTGGATGGCGGGCACATGCTCTTCGCAACGATTGAAAAGGTTCGAGGGCATCCCCTGCCGCTTCCATTTCTTGAAAGAGCTCAGATGATTTTTGTACTCATCCTGTTTTCCTTCATGTTGTACGTGACTTTCTTCGACGTGCAGAGACTCGCTCCTTTCTGACTCTTTGAAATGGGGACTCTCCCTTACCGCCATTCCCGCTTTCATTCCGCAAGACGAAAATCTCGGGTTGTTCGGGTAGGAAATCTATCCATTGGAGGCGCTCATCCCATCCGCGTCCAATCGATGACCACCACCAACACTCTCGACGTCGATGCAACGGTCAGGCAGACCCTGCAGCTTGCGGATGCAGGTTGCGAAGTCGTTCGCATTACCGCTCCCAGTCTGAGGGCAGCCCAAGCCCTTGGTCCGATTGCTCGAAAAATAAGATCGGTCAAGGTAGATCTTCCTCTGGTCGCTGACATCCACTTTCTCCCCAAGGCTGCAATGGAAGCGGCCGAGCATGTGGAGAAAATACGGATCAATCCGGGCAATTTCGCCGATCGCAAGAAGTTTCAGATTCGCGAATATACCGACTTGCAATACGAGGAGGAATTGGAACGCCTGCATCTGGAATTCTCCCCCCTCGTATTGCGTTGCAAGCAACTTGGTCGATCCATGCGCATCGGCACAAACCACGGTTCTCTGTCCGACCGAATATTAAACAGATACGGCGATACCCCTAGAGGAATGGCGGAATCGGCTTTGGAATTTATTCGAATAGCTCAATTTCATGGCTTTCATGACCTCATTCTCTCGATGAAGGCGAGTAACCCGAAAATAATGATTGAGGCATATCGTTTGGTGGTCTCTCTCATGGAGGAGGAGGACATGCATTATCCGCTGCATCTTGGAGTGACCGAAGCGGGAGATGGGGAAGATGCAAGGATCAAGAGCGCGGTGGGCATCGGATCGTTGCTACTGGACGGCTTGGGCGACACCATCCGCGTTTCGCTCACCGAGGACCCGGTTGCTGAAATACCCGTTGCCCAAGACTTGGCCAGAAGAGCGGAGGAATGGTGGTCCGAGGAAAACCAAGGCATAGAACCGCACGTTCCGGATCACTTTGATCCCTTCTCGTACGAAAGACGTCCCTGTTCCGAGCTTCAACTGGGCTCTCCACCTATAAAAATCGGCGGAACGAACCATCCGGCGGTCCTTGCTTCCACCCCCCACCCCATTGGCAATACGACTGAAATCATAGGAGAAATCGCTAAGGTTCAGACTCAAGCAAAAGACGCTTCCGTCGAAGGTCTCGTTCTGAAGCTTAGTTGTTCCTCAGAACTTCCTGCCTTGAAGATGATTGCGCAGACGCTTCTTGGAGCGGTGTCCTTTATTCTGATTGAAGATTCCAGAGAAAATTTTGACGAATTGCCTAGCGCCACCAAGGATTCAACCCCCCTTCTCTGGCATCCCGCGAATGATTTTTCAGATGTGTCTGCGTTAGCCCGGTTCCTTGCCTTATGCGATGCAGCGGGTCACCATCCCGTAATATCCCTACCCGGCAAGCAGTTGCCAGAGGCGATCTCATCGCTTCTGGCATGCGCTTCCAACCCCCCGGTGGTATGCCTTTCCTCTACAGCGGAAGATAAATTTCATACCGCTGGGTCTTATCGTCATCTGGCCGCCTGCTTGGATCTTGCCGAACTTTCGCTTCCCATTTGGATACGCAATCGGGAAACCGATCGACTTTTTCCCCGCGATGATCTCTTTTCGGGCCGATTAATCGACGCCTCGGTTCTGACTGGGTCCTTGATGTGCGAAGGGATAGGCGACTTGATCTCCGTTGAACACCTTGGCTCCCTTGACAAAAACCGAGGTCTTGCCTACAACCTCCTGCAGGGAGCTCGAGCGAGGATATCCAAAACCGAATTCGTGGCTTGCCCTAGCTGCGGCAGAACTCTCTTCGACCTGCAGAGCACGACTCAAAAAATCAAACAGGCTACCGGGCATCTCAAGGGAGTAACCGTGGCAATCATGGGCTGTATCGTAAACGGCCCCGGAGAAATGGCCGATGCAGACTTCGGCTACGTCGGCTCAGGTCCTCAAAAAATCGACCTCTACGTCGGTAAGAATAGAGTCAGTTCATCGATTCCGGAAAATGATGCGGTTGACCGATTGATCGAACTGATGCAAGAACATGGTAAATGGATCGATCCCTAAGCAACAAGATTCCAGACGTCTCCCATGCCGATTCTGCTCTGCAGGATAGAATTTTTGCCGCTCATGGGGCGGTGCTCGCCCAAGTGGATTATTTTCGAGAAAATTTTGGTTCTGCCAAAAGCCGTTGGAAAGAAGATGGCACTCGGGTGACTGAAGTAGACGAAAGCATATCCCGAGAGATTTTTGCTGATCTGATGCGTACCTTCGGTCAGGACGATTTCTGCTCGGAAGAATCGGCGGACACCCCAAAACCCCTTGCCCTTGAAGCTGAGTTCAGTTGGGTTCTTGATCCCGTCGATGGCACGAACAACTATGCCGTTGGTGTTCCAGAATGTGGAATCTCTCTCGGGCTTCTTAGAAAAGGCATGCCCGTATACGGCTTCATCTATGATTACGGGAGAGACAATTTACTCCAGGGGGGGCAGGGCTTTGGCTCTTTTGAAGGAGTCACCCAGGTTCATGCAAGCCCGACGTTGGTCAATGAAAAACTTACTTTTTGCATGCACTTCCCGATTCCCACCAAAGAACTGGATTCTTTGCGCGAAGCGCTTGGCGAATGGAGAATTCGCTGTCCCGGGTCAGCTGCCGTTGGACTGGCAAACGTAGCCACCGGAAGATTGGACGGTTGCTTGGAATTCAGATCGAAACCATGGGACTGCGCCGCAGGATATCCAATTTGCGAAGGGGCCGGGGCCCGTTTTCATTTTTTGTACGAACCAGTCTTTCCGCTGAAAAGCTTTAGTCCTTCCATGGAAGCCTGTCCTTTTAGAGTCGGTTCGGCCCTCTTCCATGCAGAGGTCTGCCGGGCCCTCTGCATCGAAAGTCAGATTCCTTGATTCACCTTGACCGCGTGGGTACTCATCGGGTATAAGATCCCTTCCATTTTGCGGGCATAGTTTAGGGGTAAAACCCCAGCCTTCCAAGCTGGTGTCCTCGGTTCG
>JAYOEB010000020.1:0-24118 GCA_038116775.1 Opitutia bacterium
AATATGCCCGGCGGGCAGAAGTGGCCGATGGGGTCAACCCCGGTTCCGTGACCAAACAAATGCTCGGACAGGACGTATTGAGTGACCTGAATCAGTCGATCAAAGCCATAACCCGGGAAATGCTGCCTTCCTCGGTGCTGTCCGATCTTAATCGGACGATCACCCACAACGACCTTTCTCCACAAATTAAAGCTGACCTCAACCGTACGGTTACCGCCAGTCAGATGGCTCAAAACACCATCACCACCGCTCAGTTAAATGAGCAGATTTTAAAATATCTCCGCCCTGAGGTTCTCCAGTCACCGGAGGCCCCGGGCCTGGTCTTTCACGGGCAGCGGGTTATTTTACAATCCCGTGCGGAGGGGAAATATTTATCTTACCAGTGGTACAAGGACGGGCAGGCGATCCCCGGTGCCACCCAGAAGCGTTATATAATTTCCGATGTAAACGGCAGTTTGCACGATGGGAATTACACCCTGGTGGTGAGCAATGATTTTGGCACGGTGACGACGCCGGCAACCGAATTAAAAGTCGACGCGACCCCGCCTTATCACACGGTTTCCTCGATTGGGCTGGAAATGATTTTCTGCCCGCCCGGCACCTTCACCATGGGCAGTCCTGCCAATGAGCCCGGCCGTGGAGGGGATGAGACTCCGCATACGGTCACCCTGACCCATGGGTTTTACCTGGGTAAGTATGAGGTCACCCAGGCCCAGTACCAGACGGTGATGAATGGCAACAGCGAGGGCTTGGGTGCGGACCCCAGCCAATTTAAGGGAAGCAACCGACCGGTGGAGGTAGTATCCTGGGAAGATGCCCAGGTCTTTCTTGCCCGGCTCAATGCCATCGAGCAGACCGCCGGTCGCCTGCCTGCGGGTTGGGAATATGCCCTGCCCACGGAAGCCCAGTGGGAATATGCCTGCCGGGCCGGTACTTCCACGATCTACTCCTGGGGAAATGATATCAATTCCTCCCGTGCCAATTACAACTGGGACGGAGACTTGAATACAGGAAGCGATTTTAAACACACCCTTGAGGTGGGGCAGTATGCGGCCAACCCCTGGGGCTTTTTTGATATGCACGGCAATGTGTGGGAATGGGTCCATGACTGGAAAGCAAACTACCCGGGCGGTGCCCTCACCGATCCTCTCGGTCCGGCATCGGGCTCGTATCGGGTCCTACGGGGTGGTTCCTGGACCAACGGCGGGGCGTACCAACGTTCGGCTAGGCGCCACAGCCGCACCCCGAGCGACCGCGGCGACAATTTCGGCTTCCGTGTTGGTTTCCAGGCAGTCCAGCCAGATACCGCGGACCCCGAAGTGGAACTCTTCGGTGGAGCGGGGTTCACGCATGAGGCCGGGCAAGCCTGGGCGGAGCCAGGCGCTGCGGGGCACGATGTGCGTGACGGAAATTTGACCGATGCCATCACCATCACCGGCACCGTGGATGTAAACACCACCGGTACCTATCTCTTAACCTACACCGTGGTTGACGCCGCGGGTAATACTGGTACCGCCACCCGCACGGTCACGGTGACGGGCAACCGCACCGTGGATTTAAACGCCACCGTGGCGATGGATATGATCTGGTGTCCGCCAGGGACTTTTACGATGGGTAGTCCGAACACGGAGGCAGGAAGAGGAAGCAACGAAACCGAACATAATGTTACCCTCACTCATGGGTTTTACTTAGGCAAATACGAGGTGACCCAGGCCCAGTACGAAGCGGTGATGACGGGCAATACCGAGACCAACAGTAGTGGCGATATAATCAGTGCCACTCCCAGCAACTGGCACGGTAACCCAAGCCGTCCTGTGGAAATGGTATCTTGGGATGACGCTCAGGTTTTCCTGACCCGCTTAAATGAACAACAGGCGGGCAATCTGCCAGCTGGGTGGAGTTATGTGCTGCCCACCGAATCGCAATGGGAATATGCCTGCCGTGCCGGCACCACCACGGCTTATTCCTGGGGTAATGATATAAACTCTTCCCATGCAAATTGGAACTGGGACGCACTTTGGGATACCGGGAATGATTTTAAACAAACCCGCGATGTGGGTCAGTATGCGGCCAACCCGTGGGGCTTTTTTGATATGCATGGCAATGTCTGGGAGTGGACTGCAGACGGGTATACCGCCGTGTACCCTTCCGATAATCCCACGATCGACCCCACCGTGCCGGCATCGGGCTCGTATCGGGTCATACGAGGTAGTTTCTGGGGCGACTGGGGGACGAACCTTCGTTCGGCTAAGCGAAACTCTTCCATCCACAGCGACCGCAGCAACCGCATCGGCTTCCGCGTTTCCCTTCAAAAAAATCAGTAAAGAAAGAGTGGAGTTTAAAGGGTGAAGAGCGAAATGGGCAGGGGAGCAAGTCTCGGCCCCTTTCTGTTCCAATTATCCTAGTCATCCCCAGGGCCTCAGCCTGTGTTGATCCCTCCGGTAGCTAATCACCAAGCAGACAACATTCCCGCGTTCTTCATTATACCATGAATTGCCGCCTTGTTCGCATCGTTGGCTTGTGGAAATAACAATTGGACTTAGGGAATTAACTCAGCCAATCGGCTGAAAGTGTTTTCCTCAAACCCGACTGCCTGCTTAATGAAAACATCCCGTTGGAGTGGGTTTTTGATCTTTGTAGATTTTATATAATCTCCCGTTTTGAGAAGACCTCCCATCCAAGGTCCAAAACCACCGGATGGTATAGGAAAGTCGCTCCCATGGATTACGCGTGCTTGAACCTCGGGGTCGAGCAGGGCGGAGATGGTCCGCCAGCGGTTGGGGCTGGCGAGGGCGCTGTTGTCGGTAAACAGATTCGGGAATTCGTTGATCATCTTGAGCAGTTCCCTAGTGTAGTCCGGGTCCCACAGACCAGACCTTCCCGCTCCGTGGGCCGCGATCACTCGGACGCCGCACTCCAAAGGCAGGCGGAGGATGCGGGGGTCGGCAAATTTTGCATTGAGTACGGGTACGGAAAATTCGCCCCCGGTGTGAGCGAGGAAGGGAAGACCGAGTCGTGCGAGTTTTTTCCAAAAGGCCCGATATCGATGGTCGGAACAGTCGACGTCGTGACAATTGGGGAGTAGTTTAAGGACTTTCGCTCCTTTCTCTGCACAGCGTTCAAGTTCCTCAACTGCGTCCTTACGGGCTGGATGAATTGAACAGGCAGGAATGATCTGAGGATATTTTTCCGCCAGTCCGAGAACATGATCATTGGGAACGTAGAATTTTGCCTCGTCCTTCCGACAATTACCGTCCTGATCGTAAGGATAATCCATCGCCAGAAGGAGAACGGCATCCAGGGACGAATCATTGATTAGCTCGATCAGTTTTTCCTCATAGGCCTGATCCACTCCCAGCTTTTGACTACTTCGGACGATGCCCGCCTGGGACTTGACGATTGGCTCGAACAGGCGATCGCCGAGATTTCGCCGCAGCCAGCAACCGGAGCCATTGGAACCGTCCCCGACGAAGTGTATGTGTCCGTCGATTCTCACCTTTCTTTCCTTGCCCCTAATGCGTCCCTCAGAGCTGCTTGAGCAAGTCTTGCAGGGCTGCGTCTCTCTTCGCTCTTTTCCAACTCAGAAGGTTTTTTCTCGATTCCTTGGGAAGACGGCTGATCAACCAGCAGAGGGAGGTGTGTCCGAGAAGTCCGAGGAGGGACTTGGTTCCGATGCCGAAAAGACAGATTACGCAGAGAAAGCCGGCCGCCCAAGTGAGGACTGCCACGGTATTGACGGCATAAACCAGCCTGCGCGAATTCGACACCATCGACATCGGCCTTTGGCAAGCGATGCAATGGGGGATTTCGTAAATTTCCGAATAGGCACCACCGTTGAGGTCGCCGCGCGTCACCGTTCCCCATTTTCTGCGGTAATCGGTATTGGCGTGACAGGCGCTGCACCAAGGTTCCTCTTTCGCTTTGGAAGAATCGGAAGTGGGGAGATCCTCGACTTCCTCGTCCATGGGTTGTTCCGTATTTATTGCGGAAACTTACGCATGGTTTCCTCGAAGGACTTGATTTCCTCCAAAATTTCGGGAGAAAGCCCCTGTTTGTCTTCCTCGTCGGTAATCTTGTGGAGTTTCTGGTTTCCATCCTGATCGATTTCCCTGACGTGAAGCACGCCGTTCATTCTGAAGACCTGAATGCCTTCCTCTTCCTCCTCCAAGTCGTCGAAGTCATTCAGCCCCTCCGGTACGATGGTCTGAACGGCTTTAATCAGCTCAAGGATCGAGGAAAGAGAGTTTTTGTCTTTGTCGGCGAAGACCAACCTCAGGATACCGGTTCCCTGTGTCTGGCCTGAGTTGGATGCCATTTCCAGGTGGGAGATTTCACGGAGCGCTTCCATGGGACCACCGGGAGGAATGGGCAGGTTCATTTTGAGGATGGGGACAAAGTTAAGTAGCATCATGGCATCATTGCCCTCAAAGATTTTCCGGGCCGCTCCGCTGACCGGATTTCTTACGGAGCCGGTTTGGGTGGCTTCGGTGTGTTCCTTGCTGGCAATGAGGAGAAAGCCGTTTTTTTCGGTAACCGCATAGCCCTGCATCATGGCCAGGCCCATAACCATGGCCAGAGGAGGGGCGGTCTTTAATTTCTGCCACTTGGGAGTGTCGATGGAGGCCGCCAAGATGAATTCGGGCCGGGGCATGAAGTCCATCATCATGGCCGCCGGATTCATTTCCGCCGCAAACTCATCCTCGGTTCCGTCGCCCGAGAAGGCGAAGTCTTCGTCTTCCATTTCTGGGTCGCCGAAGGGATTGGCTCCCGGACCATCGTCGAATGGCTCGTCCTCACCCTCCAAATCGGGCATCTTGATGCCGGTTACGGAAAAGAGAAACTCACCGGTGAAGGCACCGACGGCATCCCTGATCGTCATACCGCCCAATTCCTCGACAGCTTGGTCCAAATTTAACGTATCTCCAAATTCCGGGAGAATTTCCTTTTCGAAGAATTGCATGAATTTGGAGACTTGGGTCGCAAATCCCAAGGAGAAGATGGCGTCGGCGGGAGCATAGGAAAGAATTGCATCCGAAAAGCTTCCCTTGCCGTAGACCATGTCCTCTCTCGGGGATTCGAATTCCATCTCCGCCACCATTTCCCCCCTTTCGAAATTCAGGCTGAAGCTGCCGCTGCCGCCAGCCAACATGGCGAAATTCGCATCCTCTATGTTGGCGTCCAAAGCCTGATAGATCGAGTCTCCGCCCAACCAGAGGCTGAGGTCGTGCGTTTGCTTGGCAAAGGCGGCGAATGACTTATCCGAGGCCAGCAAGCCTTCCTCGCCCCGGGCAAGGACGAATCGTTCAATCGATGGATCGACATCCCCTTTCTTGGTATCCTCCGAACCTCCAAAGATGAAAAAATCGGCTCCGATTCCCAAGGAACCCGCTCCTTCCTTTTCCCCGACCGTTTCATAGAGTCGATAACCTTCCTTTTGAAGCGGTTCGTCGAGTCCGGCGAGAAGTTCGACGGTATTCATGAATTTTTCCCTGTCCGAGAGCTTCCCGGCAATGCTCACGGTGGGGGGTCGGTCCTGATCCTCGTAGGCAACCACGTGGACTTGGAGGGGTTCCGAGACGTCGAGGCCCAAGGAGGACGGATCCCTGATGGCCTTGTCCGCCATCGGCGGCAAAGTCGGGGGCAGGAGCGCGGCCAGGTCTTCGCGACCTTTTTCGAGGAGATCGTTGATTCGAACTAAAATCACGATCCCGGCATCGGCGGCACTCCGTTCGATGAGCGAAAGCTTGGAAGCGGGGGGGGGAGAAGTTGCCGGGGCCTCCTCGTTTGCCTGATTCTGGGACTCGGCGGAAGTTTTCCCCGGAGCCGAGCCTTCAGCCTCGGCGGGCGGATTTTCACTGTCTTGCTTGTCGTCGTCTCCGGAAAAGATCCAAATGCATAGGCCCGTTACGATGGCGACGACGAGCGCCCCGATTCCTCCAAAGATCATCCACTTCCTGCTTCCTCCCGCATTCGTCTTTTGGGTTGTGGCTGCCGCCGCTGGCTTGGTCTGGGCCTTGATCGTCTTCTTTTGCCCCGTTGCCTGCGGAGTTGACGCGGACTGAGCCTGCGGTTGGGCGGCGGGTTGTGGGGGAGTTGCCGCGGGTTGGGCTATTCCCGGGACTTGCCCGATGGTTACCCAATTCTGTCCGTCGTAACAGGCTTGATCCTGTAGTGAGACGGCTCCCTGCTGGATAAATTGCTGAAGTTGCTCGAGAGTATACGGTCCGTGTTGGGCGCCGTCCTTGAATACGTAAACGTTCATGGGGCAGTTGGGGCTGGTGGTTTGATTCCAAAAGTAAAAGTGATAAGGACCCATCAAGCAAGAGATAAGAGCAAGGAGGGCTTTTGTCGGCAAAGCTTGGGAGGACGGGGGACTTGGCGGATTTGGATCGAATGATTTGAGCTTTGGTCTATTTTCTGCCATTGCAATCGTCCGACTTATGAAGAAAAGATCTTCGATCAGAGAACTCATCCGTTCCGGTTTTCGCCGCAACCTGATTCCCGGCGTGATTTTGTGGGCTTTGGGACTTTGCCTGGTATGCTCCTATTATTGTCTGGAGTTCACCCGGCCATGGTTTGAGAGAGTAATCGCCTGGAAGCTTGACTACGGATATCTTTACTCGGCGGCTTCGACCGCAGTGTTCGGCGGGTTGATTCCCTTTCTTTATTCGTGGGCGAGCGGGAGGGAAAAGGGGGGGCATCCATTGTTTTTGGCTGCGGTTTTCATTGCCTACTGGGGACTTCGCGGAATGGACGTCGACGCCTTTTACCGCTTGCAGGCTTGGCTCTTTGGAAATGGGGTGGATTGGAAGACCATTGCCTGCAAGGTAGTGGTCGATCAATTCGTTTATTGCCTGATTTGGGCGACGCCGGTAACCGCCTTGTTCTACGGGTGGAAGGATTGCGGATACTCGTGGGCGCGTTGGCGGTCGGAGTCGACTCTTGGCGACTTCATCGACAAGGTGACCGTCCTGATCCTTTCGACCTGGTTGGTTTGGACCCCGGCTACCGCCATCGTCTATTCGTTGCCGTCCCCCTTGCAGATTCCCCTTTTCAATCTTACGCTTTGCTTCTTCGTCTTGTTGGTGGGGGTATACGGAAAAAACCGTTCCCTTTCCTGAGTTCCTTGGCGGTTGCACCGGTATTCGGCTTGCAGGAAAAGGAGCTTTGGATGGGTTTGGAAGAATCGACTTTCCTCTTCGTAGCCCCGGGGGCGGAGAAGTGAGACTCCAGAGTCCCGAGGTGCTTGACCACCTTAGGATTCGGGATTCAAAAAAATTGCCAGAAGTTCATTTGCCTGATTTTATGGATTGTCGTGAAAGGGTCCTGCGAAGACGATTCTTCGGCTCCGGTAAAGCGGAGCCAAAAGGCCGGTCATTCGTGCATTTGGAATTCTCTTCGCAGATGCTCGACGGTTTTAAAGAGGGGCGTTAGCCCTCTTGCGATTTGTCTTCTTTGTCTCGGTTGCGGGGAGAGGAAGGCGGAACTGGCTGATTTTAGCAGCGATGGATGCAGTCTTTTCTTGGATGGAACCTTCGAAAATCCGGAATTGTGGAAAGAATGCTGCCGGATTCATGATCTTGCCTATTGGCGAGGCGGAACCGAATCGGAGAGGGATCAGGCGGACCTCGACTTTCGCAATTGCATTTTGAAGAAAACCGGGAACGCCGAGCTCGCCGAACTCATGTACCAAGCGGTGAGAAAGGGGGGGACCCCGCATTACCCGACTTGGTATCGGTGGGGTTACGGTTGGCCTATGGGAAGAGGGTACCAAGCCCTGAGCGAGGAGGAAGTGAGGATGGTCGAGGAGAAACTGTCCCAATACCGCAAGCGGCGGGCGGCGGAATCCAAGTGACTTATCTTTCCAGCGCGGCCCGTATCCGCAAGCCGTCTCCCTCGAAGTCGATTCCAAAGTCCGCCTTGTTCCAGTTTCCGATCACGCTGAGGTCGTTGGCTTGCTTCGGCTTTCCTGGATGTCCGAAAACGGTGGACTCGTAGGTCTTGAAGTCGTCGTTCCAAAGGTACTCGCCTCCTCCCGGGCAGATGAGCTCGGTCTGCCAAACCCTCAGGTGGTAGGCAATGGGGTCCTTCTTTTTCAGCGCAAGGCGCCACTCGTTGAGGGCATGGAGGTTCTTCCATGACTTTTCCTGAAGTCGCCGCTCTGCCTGCGCGCCCATGGATGATTCGAAGAGGGTGAGAATGGGCTGGGTGGCGAAGAAAGCCGAACTCATCCCCTCCCAGTTGGAGGAAGGCAGGGAATGATTGCCGTCGCGCCGGAGAAGGGCCCGGTCGATGCTCCGCCTGATTATTTCCTCACTGAGACTCAAAGTCAGCAGCTTTGGCGTCGGGGCATAGTAAAGGGAAAGCGGAGCGGAGCCTTCGATCTTCAAGCTTTGCTCGAGTTCCTTGCTGGGGGCGATCTCGACGTAGCCCTGTCCTTTGTGGGAATGATTGATCCAGTGGGTCATTCCGGGTGCAGTACCCTCGAGCCAGACACGAAGGGCCGCCAGAAATGCGGTGAGCTGGAAGGGGTTTCTGACCTCGAAGTTGAGGCCTACGGGCAAGCGGCCGAGGTTTTTTTCAACGAACTTCTCGCTTGTCCGGGCCCCCTCCACGGCAAAGATTTCCTGTAATTCGTCAAAGTAGGGCGACTCATCCAAATAGAAGGAAAAGGACTGACCGATCCAGCCAAAGGCGCCAGCTCCCAAAGAGGGAGCGACTACGGATGCAAAGCCACTGGCTTTTTTGAACTTGGGGGCTTCCCAGTCCAAGGCGCTCGCCCAGTGCATGAGGGCCTCGGGGTGGGGGTCGCCGGATTCGGCTTTCAGTTTGACCTGACCAAAGGTTTCGGTCATCTCCCGGTAATCGGTTCCTCCAATCAGGGGAAGGACGGAAAGGTCCCCCCTGACTTTGTCTTCGTCAATGCTTAGTTGGGCGCAGATGGGATCGAAGTATTTCGACCAATGGCTCTGATAACGATCGCGAAAGAACTCATAGGCCTTTTTTTCGGCCGGAGTTACTTTTGTGATATTCAATTCATTGACTGATTTGAGAAAGGAAAGGTTTCCAAATTTGGAACTCTGTACCTGGCCCTTAATTAGGGATACTTTTCCCAGTTCGGGGAATTGCTTGGCCTTGAGTGGCATGCCGTCCTCGTGTCGGGCTTGCAGTTCGGCCATAGCGGATGCGGCGCGGGTTCGGCGGGAAGCCCCGATCCGCCATTCGGGGCCGCACCATCGACGAATGGTGGCATCGGTAATCAAGAGAAAGGCATCTTCTCCGCCGCCGGCATGGATGGGATAACGCTGTCGGAAGAAATGGTACTCTTCCAAGGATGCCAGGCTCCTTTGCTTTTGGTCGAAGACTCGACTGATGCGGGTGAGTTGTTCGAAGGAATTGCTTACCACCACGAAGTCGTCGAAGGAACTCACCAAGCTCCGGATGGCCCTGTCCTCGGAAGATATTCCTTCATAGCCGCCCTTTTCGGAATCCGGGATCTTTCCCGAGACAAGCTTGGCTTCCGGGAACTTTCTCAGGGCTTCCATCCTGCGGAGTTTCAGGGCCGCCAAAAGGGCCTCTTTTTGCCGGGCTTGGAAAATGAGGGTGAGTGAGGTGCCGGTGCGCAGAAAGGGGTCGCTGCCCGTGATTGAAATGGAAGAAATGAGTTCCGGGCCCAGAATCCGGGAAAGTCGATCCATCGGTAGGCACAGCTGTCGGGCATACTTTTCCTTGGACCGGGCGCTTTCCGCCCGTTCCTCGGAGAGCCTCAGCAGAGGAGTCCCCCGTGAGGTCGCCTCATCCAGAACTTCCAGCATGCTCGCATAGGATGGAAAGATAAGCGCGTGCTGGTCGTGGGGAAGGATCGATGCGATGGGGTCGAGTTGCGGTTTGTCTCCTTGCATCCAATCCTTCCAGGGGATCTCGTCGATGGTGATTCCCTGGATGGAGGAAATGAGAATGCTGCGGTTTTGATCATCCCCCGACAAGCGAAGCTCGCGGTCGAGTTGCAGGTTTTCGCTGATGGCCCGGCCACCGGAAAACAGATCCATGCTGTTTTTCAAGCCGCTCTCCGGGCTGGGACGATTGAGGACGCTGACCCTGGGTTCGTGGGTATGATCGTGGCGTCCGGCTTTTTCGTCGATATGATCCAGTCTTTCCTGGTCTTTGCCTATCTGATGCCTGAACCAGGCGGCGCCTGGAACTTGGAGTTCCCGAAGCCATTGGTAGCGGGTGATCCGGTGGGTGAGGTATTCCCTTTCGCTCTTTTGTCGCTCCAGGCGGGTGTCTTTGTCCTTGAGCCGGAAGCTAAAGGGAAAGGATTGCCACCCTTTCTCGCCGTCCAAAAGAAAAAGTCGGCCCCGTACCCGGGGCTTCGGATTACGAAGGCAAAGAAACAAGTCGGAAGCCAATAAGTCTCTGCGCCTGCTGAAATAACCGTCTTTGCGAACCGAGACGAAGGCTTCTTCGGCGTCATCGGTCCTAAGGTAGGGAAGAGACAGCGGCAGGTATGCCCTCATGGCGTTCGAGTAGCGCCAGGAACTTTGATCGGGACGAAGATTCCGAGGGATGCTGCGGTTGTCCTCAAAGGAAAGATCGTTGATTTTCAAACAGAGAAAGTCATCCGCTTGCAAGAACAGCGGAAGGAAGAGCAGGATAAGGGCCTTTTTTTTCATTTCATCGAGCGGAAGGACTTGGCGGATGGACGTGATTTCAATGGTATTGCTTACCCTGAGCGTCGGCCCATTCCCCCGAATGACTCCATGATTTGTCCGATTTCGCAAGAACAAAAGATGTGCTCACCTGCTATCCAATCGGGGTGGGCGGAAAACCCGGCTCAGTCTTTCTTATGATCCAGTAATTCTTCGAGGTACTGAATGCCTTGTTCGAGGGTTGCGAAATGCCCGTCCAACTGGGCTTCGAAACATTGGTCGAGGATGGGGCCGAAGGCGGGACCGGCTTGGAGTCCTTTCTCCAAGAGGTGCCTGCCGAGAATGATGGGCTGTGGCTCGGAATCCTTCACTTTCAGCTCCTCGGCTCGGTTGAGAAGCCAAGGTCCTTCGGGGAATTCGTCTTCCCGGGGGGGGCGCCCGGCGATGTCGGCGGCGGCTACCCGAACCAGACGATCAATTCTTTTGACCTTTTTCGCCAGCCTGCGAATGGCCCCGTCGCCGGCTTGATCCTTGTAGAAGATTCTTGGAGTGAGGTGCCGGCGGACCAGGGGAACCACCTGCTCGTGAAGCTCGCTCCGATTGGTCAAGCGGGCAAGAAAGGATCGGGTCGGTCGTTCTCCCTTGGGTTCATGAAGAGGAGACCGGATTCGACCATCTTCAGCAAGGTGCGTGGTGAGTGGTTTGCCGAGATCATGACAAAGAACCGCGAACCCCACGACCAAGTCCTCCCAGTCGTCTCCGGTGCGCTCCTTGGCGTATGCATCCATGCAGTGAAGGGTGTGAGCCCAGACGTCTCCTTCCGGATGCCACTCCGGTTCCTGCTCGCATCCGACCAGAGCCTTGAGTTCGGGGAAAAGAGCGAGCCAGCCGCTTTCCTTGAGAAAGCTCAGACCGGCGCTCATGTTTTTTCCGAGCAGGATCAGTTTTTTCCATTCCTCGAACATTCTTTCCGGAGCCAAACCCTCTGCATCCATCGATCGGCAGAGGCGAATGGTTTCCTCCGTGGGACGAAGATCAAAGCGGGCGACGAACTGCATGGCCCGCAGTACGCGCAGCGGATCTTCGGCGAAGGCGGGCCCGACCGCCCTGAGTATCTTTTCCTGCAAATCCGCTTTCCCCCCGCAGGGGTCGAGGAATTTTCCGTTGAGCGGATCCAAGCCCATGGCGTTGATGGTAAAGTCTCTGCGTTGGGCGGCGGTTTCGAAGGGGAGGTGGGGGTCGACCTCTATGCTGAATCCCGTGTGACCCTTGCCGGTCTTGATTTCCGTTCTGGGTAGGGAGATTTCGATGGGCTGTCCCTTGATCCTGAGCACCCCGAAGGCTTTGCCCACCTCATGGCAGGAATATCGGGGAGCGAGAATGGAGATGATTTCCTCCACCGCCAAACCACGCGCTTCCAGATCCAGTTCCTTGGGGCTGAAGCCAAGCATCAAGTCCCGGACGGAGCCTCCGACCAGCAGAAGTTCGGCTCCCTGGGCCTGCAGGAGCCGGGCGAGTTCTTGCGCTTTCTCCAAAAGAGGGGCGTCCAGCTTGGCCAGGTAGTCGGGAACGACCGGCATATTCCTTAGCCGAAAAGACGGTCTTCCACGATCTGGCAGAGGCAGTGGTAGATGGGCAAGTGAAGTTCCTGAATTCTGGGGGTCTCCTCGGCTGGAGCGAGAATGGAGACATCGGCTTCGGAAGAGAGCCTTCCTCCTCCCGACCCCGTAAGACCGATGACCTTCAGGTCCATGGCTCGAGCGGTTCGGGCGGCCTGTACGACGTTGGAGGAATTTCCCGAAGTACTGATCCCGAGGAGAACGTCTCCGGGTTTTCCAAAGGCCACCACCTGCTGGGCAAAGGCGTACTCTGGTTTGTCGTCGTTGTTGAAGGCGGTGTGAAATCCGATCATGGAGGGCAGGGAAAGGGCGGGGAGACCGCCGTGAAGTTCGGCGGAGAGCTCGGGCCCGAGCTTGGCGGACAATTCCGGGGAGAGAGCCCGCTTTCGGGAGAACTGCTTGACCAATTCCCCCGCGACGTGCTCGCAATCGGCGCAACTTCCGCCGTTTCCGCAAAGAAGAAGCTTGTTTCCGTTCTCAAAGCATTCGACCAGGATGGAAGCGGCCTCGCGAATGGCCGGACCACAAGGAGCGAGTTGTGGGTTTCTGGAAAGTAGTCGGTCGATTTCGTCCATGCTCTCCAAGCTAAGGCATCCGACGAATTCCGACAACGCAAATTGCGCGGGATGAAAACGTCATAGTTCGGCAAACTCTTTACTCTTTTGGAAATTTTGACATGATGCTAGGGATTTCCCCTATGAAAGCCGACCGGAAAGAGATGGATGAATTGAACCAGGAACTCGAGCAACTCGATGCTCTTGGTCGCGTTCGCTGGGCGTGGGAACGGTTTGGCAACGGACTTTTGTCCTCCACCAGCTTTGGCCTGCAAAGCGCGGTGATGATCCATCTGGTTCGCGAGGTCAGTGATCAAATTCCGATCGTATTCGTCGACACCGGTTATCTTTTTCCGGGAACCTACCAATATGCCCAGTCTCTGCAGGAAAAGATGGGATTCGAAGCTCAAGTCTTTTCGGCCTCGAAGAGTCCCGCTTTTCAGGAATCCCAATACGGAAAATTATGGGAGCAGGGTCCGGAAGGAATGAAAAGATATAATTTTCTCAACAAAAAAGAACCCATGGACCGGGCCCTCCGGGAATTGGGCGCGACTGCCTGGCTGGCGGGTTTGAGGCGTGATCAATCCAAATCCCGGGGCGAACTTCCTTTCCTCGAGCAACAAAACGGGGTCTTCAAGATTTATCCGATTCTGGACTGGAGCGATCGGGAAACATACCAGTATCTTCCCCAAAACGATCTGCCCTATCATCCGCTGGAAGGGGTGGGATACGACTCTCTGGGAGATTGGCACAGCACCAAGAAACTATCCGAGGTGGAATCTGCGGAAGATGCCCGACATGGGGGACATG
Organism: Opitutia bacterium; assembly: GCA_038116775.1. GTDB lineage: Bacteria > Verrucomicrobiota > Verrucomicrobiia > Opitutales > Seribacteraceae > Seribacter. The sequence continues at coordinate 13,633 of JAYOEB010000020.1, forward strand.
GACGGGAGTGCGGACTGCACGTCGAGGTGCCCGAAGGATTGGATTTCAACGTTTGAACTTATATGATCTTACCCGAAGACAAGACTCGACTGCAGGAACTTCTCAAGCGCACCCAGCATCTGTGGAAGTTCCTGGAGTGCGACGAGAAGAAGAGGAAAATCGAAGAACTGGAAGCGGAGATGTCCGCTCCCGCCTTCTGGGACGACCAGGCAAAGGCCCGAAAGGTGGGGTCGGAAAACAACCGTCTCAAGCAAACGGTTTCGAGGATCGAGGAATTCCGCGCGGAGGTGGATGACCTCGAAGCCCTTTGCGAACTTTGCGAGGAGGATCAGGACGATCAGGATGCGTCCAAGGAATTCGTCAATTCTCTGGACCAACTTCTTTCCAGAATCGAGGATCTTGAGGTCGCCAGCTTTTTGAACGAGCCCTTCGACGCCCGTCCCGCCCTGCTCAGCATACACGCCGGGGCGGGAGGTACGGAATCCTGCGACTGGGCCGACATGCTCATGCGCATGTACGTCCGTTGGGCGGAGAGGCGGGGCTATGAGGTGGAGTTGCAGGACTTGCAACCGGGAGAGGAAGCTGGCATCAGCCGTTGTTCGATACGAATCGACGGGCTCAATGCCTATGGATACGCCAAGGCGGAGCGAGGGGTGCACCGCTTGGTCAGGATCAGTCCCTTTGATTCCAACAAACGCAGGCACACTTCCTTCTGTTCGGTCGACGTCGTTGCCGAGATTGAGGATGACGACCTCGATATGGAGATTCCCGAAGATGACTTGCGCGTCGATACCTATCGTTCGAGCGGAAAAGGCGGGCAGCACGTCAATAAGACCGATTCGGCGGTGCGTCTTACGCATTTGCCGACGAACATCGTCGTGCAGTGCCAAAATCAGCGTTCGCAATTGAAGAACAAGCAAACCGCGATGAAGGTCCTCAAATCCAGACTCTACGAAAGGCAACAGGATGAAAAAAGGGCGGAGATGGAAAAATTTTACGGTGAAAAGGGAGAGATGGGCTGGGGCAATCAAATCCGCAGTTACGTCTTTCAGCCTTACCAGATGGTCAAGGATTTGCGCACTGGGGTGGAAACCTCGGGCGTACAAGCCGTGATGGATGGTGAATTGGATCCTTTCGTCAACGGATGGTTGCGGGCGGGTTGTCCGAGGCAAAGAAACAAGGACATACAAATCGACGACTAGGAAAGTCTGAATGACTCCTCCACTTTCCGCCAAGCAAGCAAGAGAGCAATCCGAGCATTCCCTTTTTTCCGGCAAAAGTTGGAAGTGGTCGCCGCAGGCATGGCCTTTGCCCGTAGCCTTAAGCCAAAAGATCCGGGATTTGGCGGCGGCGGCGATTCCCTTTTACCGGGCGATTGACTTGCTTTACCGAAAATCCTGGTCGGACAAGTCCATTCTCAGAAATGAGGAATCGTCGGCGCCTTGGGTGGCGGATTATTTCGATGGGGGCAAACCGGACTGGTTGGTGAGGCATGGCCGCTCGCATGCCGTCCGGTCGTCGATGCCCGCCGTCTTTCGGCCCGACCTGATTCCCCACCGCGGCGGTCTGGCCTTGACGGAGTGGGATGCGGTTCCCGGGGGAATCGGACTTACTGCAAACCTTTCGAGACTTTACCAAACCGAGAAACAGCCGGGGATGGTCGAATCCTTTGGTGAGGCCCTTCGTCGCGCCGCTGAAAGATTCGGAGGCAAGGCGGCCCATATGGTCATTGCGGTCAGCGAGGAAGCAGGGACTTATCTCCCTGAAATGGATTGGTTGTGCGAACGGTTGAGGGAAATGGGATATTCGATCAGAACCTGCAATCCCAACGATTTGAAAAGGGAAGGGGAAGGGCTTTTCCTCGGCGGACTTCGCATTCATTTGGTTTATCGATTCTGGGAACTTTTTGATTTTGAAGAAGTGGTAGTGATGCGGGATCTGGCTGACTTGGTCGAGTCGGGGAACTTGGTCGTAACCCCCCCTATGAAGCACACCCAGGAGGAAAAGCTATCCCTTGCCCTCTTTCATCATCACCGCCTCCAGCCCTTTTGGGAAGAAAACTTGAGCCATGGGCAATTGCGGACTCTTCGGGAATCGATTCCCTCCTCCTGGATCCTGGAACCTTGTCAAGTTCCCCCGGGCGCCTTCCTGGACGGGCCCGAAGCCCGGGGAAGAAAATTGACGGATTGGACGGATTTGGCAATGGCCAACAAAAGGGAAAGATCGCTGGTGATCAAGGCCAGCGGTTTTCATCAGAGCGCCTGGGGGGCGAGGAGCGTGGTCATCGGCGAGGACCTTTCGGGCGAAGATTGGAAAACCGCCCTGCAAAAAGCTCTGGATAGCTTTCCCGAGCCCGTTCAAATCGTTCAACGGTATGAAAAGCCAAGCCGATTCAAGCACCCTCTCTTTTCCGACCAAGGGGAAGAAGTGATGGAATCCGGAAGAGTCAGGTTGTCTCCCTACTTTTTCAACACCGGCCCGGAGGCCGAATGGAGTGGCGCCTTGGCGACCTTTTGCCCCTCGGACAAAAAAATCATCCATGGAATGAAGGACGGGGCCCTCATGCCCTGTTTGGCGGTCTGAGAGGTCCGGGATCCACTGGATTCGATCCGCAGGTTCCGGGGAAATCGCCGGGCTTGCCCCGAATTTTCCAGACGGAAGTTTTTTTATTCGGCCTTTAATTCCCCGAGGATCGTCTTGATCAGTCTTCCCACATAGCCCTTGAACCGAGCATTCACGCCCACAGGTACTTGCGGCATGGACTCGATCAGGGGTAGGAGTGATTTCGCCTTTTCATCGAGCTCATCAATCGCATTCATCGCCAGCATGGAGGGAAAGCAACCGTTTCGGATGGGATCGGCTAGATCGCCAAGGGTTTTGACGGCCCGCTTGATCTGTCGCTCGTCGCCATGTTTGCCCAAGGCCTCGGCGGCCACCGCGCGCACGTAGGGCGAGGCGTCTCTCAATGCCGATTCCAGGGCTTTTGAGGAAGCGGATACCCCTTTCTTACCCCTCATCAGCAAACCCATTGCGCCCCAGTAGCGGACGGCGGAGTCTTGGTCCTTGAGATAAGTGATCAGGGTCTTGGTGGCCCAAGGAGAAAGTCCGGCCGCCAGATCGGCCGCCACGAAAATTCTCTTGAAGGGGTACTTGCCGCTTCTGGCCATTTCATAAGGGGTGGAACCTTCCGAACGGGAGTGAATTTCGCCTTCCGGCAGAAACCCCAGGTCCACGCACTCATTGAGGTGTTCGAGGTGAGCCTCGCGCATTTTTCGAAGCACCTCCTGATGATCCTTGGATTTGGCGAGGTTGTTCACTTCATCCCGGTCGTTTTCAAAATCATACAGTTCTTCCGCCGGCTTGCTTTTCCAGAAGTGACTCTGGGATTGATCGAGCTTTCCCTCATCAAACATTTTTTTCCATACCTGCGTCGTCGGTGTCTCGAACATGTAGGCGAGGTGCTGACCATAGGGCTTGTGAGGCATGTAGTTGCGGACGTAGAGGTATTTTTTCCCAAGGACGGATCGAACCATGTCGTATCTTTCGTCCATGCGTCCGCGAAACCCAAAGGCAAATTCGCGGGCGGGGGCTTCGTACTTTCCCATAAAGGCATGGCCCTGCATATGGGCAGGTGGGACTTGGCCGGCAAGGCTGAGGAGGGTGGGGGCCAAGTCGACGAATCCGACCCTGCGATCGCTGCTGCCCCCCACTTGGTAATCGGATCCGGCGAGGTGTCTCCATTTTTCGGGAACGTGAACGATCAGGGGCACGTGGATGCCCGAAAAATAAGGCCAGCGCTTGTTCCTTGGCATGCCCGAACCATGATCCGAGTAGTAGAAGACGATGGTGTCTTCGGTCAGGCCCTGCTCTTCCAGAAGCCTGAGCCTTTCCCCCACCATTTCGTCCATCTCGGTTATTTTGTCGTAGTACTGCGCCCAGTCCCGGCGGACTTCAGGAGTGTCCGGGTGATAGGCCGGCACCCTGACCTTTGCAGGGTCATGAACGAGGGTGTGGGGTTGCTTGCGGATCTGACTCTCGTGCGTGGTGGTGAAGTTGTGGATGGCGAAAAAGGGTTGATCTTGGCTGGGTCGATCGGACCAAGTCGCCTGGCGACTGCTCTCGTCCCAAACCTGTCCCTCCTTGGCCAAATTGTAGTCTTCCTTGGAGTTGTTGGTGCAGTAATATCCCAGCTCCCGGAGATAAACGGGGTACATTTTGAAGTCCTTGGGCAAACGGGTCATGCTCCTCATGTGTTCGGCGCCGGTGGAAGTCGGGTACATGCCCGAAATGATGGTGGTGCGGGCCGGGGCGCAAACCGGGGCGTTGGAAACCGCCCGGGTGTAGGTCATTCCCTTGGCGGCGAGAGCGTCCAGGTTTGGGGTATCCGCGTATGAGTCACCGTAGCAACCGAGGTGGGGACCGTTGTCCTCGCTGGTCAGCCAAAGAACGTTGGGCAATTCTCCCCCAAGGCAGGAGATGGAAAAAAAGAGGGGGAGGCTTACGGAGGCGAATTTCATGAGCGTGATCTTCGGGATGACCTAATTACCCAAGGAAAGCATCGGGAAGTCATCGGTGCGAAAGGGGGTGACGGGCAGGGTGACTGATCCATCCTTGCGATACAGGTTGCACACCGGATTGTTCATCCATGCGTAGCGGACGGCAACCGGATTTTGGATTTCCTCCGACCATACCTCCACTTTGTCTTTGCCAAGGAGCCTGGCCTTGGCCCAGACGAACTTTTCGTCCGCTCCGCAGACCGCGAAACCAACGGGCTCCTTGCGATCGAAGCAATAGAGACCGTCCCCTACCTGAGCGAAGTCAATGACCGCCTTGTTTCCCTGGATTTTCATATTTGCGTAGCGGGGACTTTGATGGGGAATATCCATGCCGTAGTCCTTGGCCAGGGCGTGGCGAAGCAAGCGGTTGGCCACGGTCTGCTTGTTGCGGGGATGAATGTCGCGTCCCTCTCCGACGTCGATGATGACGGCTTCACCGACATTTTCGAGTCTATCCAGAGTAAAGGTTTGGGCCTCCCTGAGTTCGGGCCAGTTTTCACTGATCGGTTCATCCCGCTCACTTTGGAAATCGGCCAACTGGACCCAGTAGAAGGAAAAATCTCCCTGTCCCCATGCATCGCGCCAGGATTGGATCATAAGAGGAAAGATCTCGCGGTAGGCATGAGCCCTGTTTGCATTGCTCTCTCCCTGGTACCAAATGGCCCCCCGGATGCCATAGCCGATGATCGGATTGAGGACGCCGTTGTACAAATTGGCGGGGCGGTGTTGTCCGGTCATCTGATTGCGTGGAGGTCTGGGGCGAGCGCCGGGGAGCGGTTCTCCGGCCTTGCGGGCGGCCGTCGCTTTTTTATCCCCCGGCAGAAGTTTGGCGTCATAGGCCTTTTGAATCTCTGAAAAATCATAGTTTTGTTCGTTTTTCTTCCACTGTTCCACGTAGGGTCTGGCCACCTCAAGCTTTTCGAGCCGGTCCCGGGGAATCCATGCCTCGCAGGCGGAACCGCCCCAGGCGTTGTCGATCAAGCCGATGGGCACGCCCAGGATTTGGCGGAGTCTTTTTCCAAACAAGTAGCCGACCGCCGAAAAAGCAATCGCGGTTTCGGGGGTCGTCTCTTCCCATTGGCCCTTGAAGTCGGACTGAGGTTCCTGAGTTCCGACTTGTGGGACGCTGATCAGGCGCAGGTTGGGGAAGTTGGCTCCGAGAGATTCGATGTCCTTGTCGTCCGCCTGCCCCAAGCTCCATCCCATGTTCGATTGCCCCGAACAAAGCCAGACTTCTCCGACGAGGATGTTTTCGTATCTTAGGGTCGAACTTCCCTTGATGGTCATCGATTTTGGTGAATTCGAAGCCTTCAAGGCAGCCAGTCTGACCTTCCAGTACCCGTTTTCGTCCGCTTGGGTTATGTGGGATTGCCCGTCGAGGTCGATCTCGACGCGTTGTCCGGGATCATCCCAACCCCAAATCGGGTTTTTGTGGTTCTGCTGGAGAACCATGTTGCTGCCGATGATCGCGGGAGTCTTGGTCTCTGCCTTCAGGATGGAGCAGAGAAGCAGGTTGAGGCAAAGGAAAAGAAGGGTTGGGAGATTCATGAAGTATAGGTTTTCAAAGGGTGAAATCGATGACGAAGACGTCTTCGAGGATGGGTCTTAGAATCGAAACGAAAGCTTGGTGCTGAGGATGAGGAAGGTAGGTCCTTCTGGCGGCATCGTTCTCGAAGCTGACGATGAAGCAATGAGTGAATTCCTTGTTCAAGCCTTCGGGACTGTCGTTGGTTCCCCATTCGATGGAAAGGATACCCGGTATCTTATCCCGCAGGGCCGCGAATTCCCGTTCCACGGACTTGACTGCGGAGGATCGGGTTCCTTGCTTGAACTTGAGGCAGACGACGTGCCGGACGGGATTGGGTTTGGATTGGGCGTCGGTGGATGAAGGCATGCCTACCGATAGCGCAAAGCTCGTCAATAGAAAACAAGGAAGATTGGAGAGATTGAAAGTCACATAGGCGAAAATTCAGGACAGATGACAATTTTCAATAGGAAAGTAGGAAAAAAGGTTTGATTTTTTTCGAAAGGCACGGATCTTCGACATCGCTTTCTTGACTTGATGGGGAACCTCGACATGATGTGAGGCATGAATACGGAATTTGATTGGTTCATGGTGACGATGCCAATATTCGCGATCGTTGTTTATGCCATCGTCATGGTGGGGGCTATGGAGAAACAACCCAAGTTTTTGGAGACCGAGGGCGTCAAGAAAGTCCTGGGAGCCGTTTTCGTCGTCCTTTTCGGCGGGGGAATTCTGATATCCCTGTACTACATGATCAAGTGGTTCTTCGATTTGCTCGCAAGTTATTGATTGCATGCCGATCTACGAGTTCAATTGTCTCGATTGCTCGAAGGAGTCGGAGGTACTGGTGAGATCCTCCGATTGGGAAGGTATTGCCAAATGTCCGGATTGCGGTTCCTCCAAGCTGGAGAAGAAACTTTCGGTTTTTTCCTCCAATTCCTCGGATGGTTCGTCCGCGGTCGGTCCTGATCTTCCTCCCTGTTCAGGCATGCCGAGCAACTGCGGTCGTTGCAGTCTCGACAACTGATCAAAGTCATGTTTCCCGATCCTGATCCGATGGATGCAATCGCTTCCTTCGTGTTCAAGGGGGCCATCTCATTCGGAATCATCTACGCTTGGACGGTCGGTTTCAACCGACCCTCAAGGTTTCGCGGGGGAAATGCCCGCAACATGAAGGAGGAATTTGCCGTTTACGGTTTTCCGGACTGGGTCTTGCCCTTGATGAGGGTGGTCAAGTTGAGCTTGGCGGCATGCCTCCTCTTCGGCTATTTTTATCCCGCAGTCGTCAAACCCGCGGCCTTTGCCCTTGCTCCCATCATGCTGGTTGCGGTCATGGCCCACTTGAAGAGAATGAGGGATCCGCTGGTCAAGGCCCTTCCCGCATACTTGCTTCTGTCCTTCAGCATATTTCTGATTTTGGACTGAAGTATGTCTTTGCCCGTACTCGCTTATTCGCTTGCTCCGGCTTGAAAGAAATCCTTGAGTTTTCGGATAAGGTCCGTGTGCCGCTCGAGGGTTTTGTCGTTGCGGATGGCCATGGCGTAGGCAGCGGGATCTCCCACGAAGATGACCTTTTTTTTCGCTCTGGTCAGTCCGGTGTAGACCAAATTTCTCTGCAACATCATAAAGTGCTGCTTGAGGAGTGGAAAGATCACCACCGGATATTCGCTCCCCTGGCTCTTGTGTACTGAAATCGCGTAGGCCGGTTGAAGATCGGTTACCTCCATTCGTTCGTATGCAATTCTTCGATCATCGAAAAGAATTTCCACTTTTCCGTTCAAGGTGTCGACTGAGTCGACGATGCCCATGTCTCCGTTGAATACGTCCTTGTCGTAATTATTTCGGGTTTGAATCACCTTGTCGCCTTCGCGGAAAAGAAAAGGACCCATCACCTGCGTAGCTCCGGTTGGGTTGATCGCGTCGCGGATTTGGTCGTTCAAATTGCCGATCCCTCCGATTCCCCGGTGCAAGGGAGCGAGAACCTGAACCTCGTTTCGTACGTCCAAGGAAAATCTTTTGGGGAGAATTTCCCGGCAAAGCATCGTTACCTGGGCCACGCATTCTTCGGGTGAATTGGCCCGAACGAAGTGAACGTCATGATTTGGCTTGAGGTCGGATGGATGGTCGACGGGAGGAGGGGGACTGGTCCGACCTCCCAAAATACCATGAGCAAGACCCACGATCCCACTGTCTTCGGATTGCCGGAAGGTAACTGCGAGACGAGTGACGGTAAGAAGTTCGGAGTCGATCAAGTCCTTCAAGACGTTTCCTGATCCGACCGACGGCAACTGATCCGCATCTCCCACCAAGAGCAAATGAGCCTGCGGGGGGACGGATCTTACCAATGCGGCGGCCAAGCGAAGATCGAGCATACTGGCCTCGTCCATGATCAGGAAGTCGCATGAAAGGGGAGTGTTTTCGTTGATGGTGAAACCGCCTTGACCGGGATCGAATTTGAGGAGCCGGTGCACGGTCTGGGCAAAATGGGAGGCGCTTTCGGCCATTCTTCGGGCGGCTCTGCCGGTTGGGGCGGCCAGCAGGACCTTTGCCTTTTTGGCCTTGAGGATGGCAACCAAGGCCCGAAGAATGGTGGTTTTTCCCGTTCCCGGCCCACCGGTCAAGATCGAAACCTTGGAGAGCAAGGCTTGCCGCACTCCCTCCGCCTGGGCCTCGGCAAATCCAAAGCCAGCCTTTTCCTGGGCCCAAACGATGGCTTTTTCGACTTGGATGGGCGGCAACGAGGAACGCGAGCGATTGATCTTGGCCAGAGTCCTCGCCAGGGTTTCTTCGGCTCTGGCGGAGGTGGGCAGTTGGACCCAGTCCGCGGTTGAGATCACGAGGTCGGTACTTTCCAGCAGAGCATCCACTCTTTTCTCCACCTCATTGGAATCGGTTTCCAGGAGATGAGTCGCTTGAATGACCAATTCCCTGCGCTCGACGTGATTATGGCCCTGGTCTTCGGCTTCCTGCATGGTGTGCAGAATACCCGCTTCGATACGTTCGGGTCCGTTGTTGGAAAGTCCGAGGTTGAGGGCGATTTTGTCGGCGGTCTTGAATCCGATGCCCTTGACCTCGCGGATAATGCGATAGGGATCTGTCTCGAGAATGGATTTGGCGGAATTTCCGTATTTTCGGACCAACCGCAGGCAGAGGGCGTCGGTGACCCCGTAGGTCTGAAGAAACATCATGACTTCGCGGACCGCCTTTTGCTCCTCCCAGGCTTCCTTGATGCTCTTGACCCGTTTTTGCCCGATTCCCTGAATTTCACGAAGCCTGCCGGATTCTTCGGAGATGATCCGCAGGGTATCCGCTCCGAATTTATCGACGATCTTATTGGCATAGGTCTTGCCGATGCCGTGAATCAATCCGCTGGCCAAATATTTGCGGATTCCGTAGGCGGAAGCGGGCAATTTGCTTTCAAAGGAATCAAAGGAGAACTGTCTTCCATGCTTGGGGTGATTAACCCAATTTCCTCTTAGAAGCAGGGTTTCTCCACACTGGACCTTAGGGGCTTTTCCCACGACCGCAATCTCGGCGGTCTTGTCTCCACCCTTGAGTTTGCCGATGAGGAATCCATTTTCCTCGTTGTAGAAAGTGATGCGTTCGAGAACCCCTTCGAGGATGGTAGCGGTGGAATTCGGTTTGCTTCCGGACAAGGCTACCTCGTGCGGTTGTAGGCGCTTACCAAGGCCAGTAGGCCGCTTTTTTCAATACTCGAGTCAATCCCGCATCCATAGGCCACCCGACCGACTTTGGTCTGTAGTTGGACGTAGGCGGCGGACTCCGTAGCCGAACCCCCTCCGATCGAGTGCTGGCGATAGTCCGTAAGTTTGAAATCCTTCAATCCTTCCTGCTCTAGCGCATGCACAAAGGCATTGATCGGTCCGTTTCCCTTGCCGGACAATTCCTTTTCCTCCCCGTTGATCTGAATCTTGGCAATACAGGTTATCTCCTCCTGCCCGGGTTCTTTGCTGGTATCGTAGGAAATTAGTCTCAGCGGATCGTTCTTCTCCAAATATTCCGATTTGAAGGTCGCATAAATTTCATCGGCTGGTAATTCACGGGATTCGGAGTCCGCCTTTTCATTTACCAGCATGCCAACCTCCGGATGCATCGCCTTGGGCAGATCGAGTCCATATTCGCGGGAAAGAACGTAAGCCACTCCGCCTTTTCCGCTTTGGCTGTTGATGCGGATGATCTCCTCGTAGGTTCTTCCGATATCACGGGGATCAATCGATAGATAGGGTACCTGCCAATGAGTATCATCGGAATCTCCTTCTTTTTCCCGCAGGTCCATTCCTTTTTTGATCGCATCCTGATGGGATCCGGAAAAAGCGGTGAATACCAGGTCGCCCCCATAAGGGTGGCGGTCGTGCACCGTCATTCCGGTGGTCCGCTCATAGAC
>JAYOEB010000021.1:0-9145 GCA_038116775.1 Opitutia bacterium
CTCCCACATCCCATTGCCACGAAGGGTAACCTTGATGCCGACCGGCATTCCTTGTCTGAGCTTGAAATTGGAAACGCTTATCCTGGCCTTTACGGTAACAGGCGCTTGACCGGCAAGGGATGCAATGTCTTTCCTCAACTCCTCTATCCCATTTTTGTCCAATTCGGCTCCAAACGAACTATTGATGACTACCTTTTCAATCTTAGGCACTTGGTGAACGTTGGAATAACCATGGTCCTTCATGAGGGTTGGAACCGCTTGGTTGAGGTAGATGGATTTTAATTCTGGAACATTCATCATAAAATTTGAGGACCCCTGCTTAGGAAACCTTTCTTACGTTAGAATAATGTATGGGAGACTCGCGCTCGACAATCGAACCCTGAGGGTTGTCTTGCGTCTTTCTTTCGTGTTTCTTAGTCAGGTTGACACCCTCGACGATCACGCGATTCTTGGCCCGCAAGACTTGAAGAATCTTCCCTTTTGATCCTTTGTGGTCACCAGAGATCACCACGACCTCATCACCTTTCTTAATGGATTTCGACATCTTACAAAACCTCCGGGGCAAGGGAAATGATTTTCATGAACTTTTGACGCAACTCTCTGGCCACGGGCCCAAATATCCGGGTTCCCTTGGGCGATCGTAGCGTCCGTCTCTGCGACGCATCGGAGAGCGAGTTCGTACGACAACGTCTCGCACGACCGAACCTTTCTTGACGGATGCTTCCGTAGAGCTTTCCTTCACGTGACAAACGATTATGTCGCCAATGGAGGCCGTCTTCTTATTCTGTCCAAGTCGACGAATCATGCGCACTTTTTTGGCGCCTGTGTTGTCGGCCACTTCCAGTCTACTAAGTAATTGGATCATGATTGTTACAATATCGGAGCTTTCTCAAGCACTTCGATGAGTCTCCACCTTTTCATTTTGCTTATCGGGCGCGTAGCCATGATTCTCACCTTGTCGCCAACTCCAGAATCGTTGTTCTCATCATGAACGTGAACAGTGGTCTTCCTGCGAATTTCCTTCTTGTACAAGGGGTGAGGTATTTTGTATTCGTAAACTACCTTCACCGATTTCTCGCCGGTTCTAGATCTGACGACGCCCACGAGTTCCTTTCGATTGTTTCTCGGATTTTCTGAAGTCATAGTAACTTGGTTTATGATTGATTATTTTGATTTCCGAGCACCGTGAGAATTCTGGCGCGGTCACGGCGAATGCTTTTGAGAAGATGGGGCCTTTCGACTTGTCCTGTTTGTTTTCGGACACGCAGTTGCAACAACTCGTCACCCAAATCTCTGAGTTTCTTGTCCAACTCGACTGATGATAATTCTTTGATCTCGGACATTTTCATAATTTTTTAAAAACTTTGCTGTCTGGTAACCAAACGACAACGAAAGGGGAGCTTTGCATCGGCTAGGCCAAGAGCCTCACGAGCTAGGGTCAAAGAGCAACCTGCGATTTCGAAAAGAACATGGCCTGGTTTGATAACCGCAACCCAACGATCCACCGGTCCCTTTCCCTTGCCTTGCCGAGTTTCTGCAGGCTTTTTGGTTACCGGTTTGTGAGGAAACACGCGTATCCAAACTTTTCCCTTGCGTTTGAGATGACGATTGATCGCAACACGGGCGGCTTCGATTTGATTTGACGTCATTCGACCCCGGCTAAGTGATTGAATACCAAATTCTCCAAAAGATACCGAGTTGCCTCTTGAGGCTACACCGCGAACTCGTCCTTTCTGAACTTTCCTGAACTTAGTGCGAGATGGAAGTAATTTAGGCATAACTTAAAATTTGATTCTTAAAATAATTTGTCTTCGTCCTTAAGGCATATCCAGCATTTGATGCCGATGATTCCGTAAACCGTATTCGCCTCTACCAACCCATAATCGATGTTTTCACGGAGCGTGTGCAAGGGAACCCTTCCCTCCCTCAATTGTTCGGTTCGGGCAATGTCCGCTCCGGCAAGTCGACCAGCGCATTGAATTCTGATTCCTTCCGCACCCATCGACATGGTTGTTTGAACGGCTTTTTTCATGGCACGACGAAAGGCGATTCTTCTTTCTAATTGTAAGGCGACGTTCTCCGCGACCAAGGAAGCAACCAGATCAGGTTTCTTAATCTCCTGGATCTCGAGTCGGAGCTCTTTTCCCACGGTACGATTCAATGAATCGCGGAGCGCATCGAGTTCTTGCCCCTTTCTGCCGATTACAATCCCTGGTCGAGCCGTCCAAATGGTAACGCGGGTTCGGGTAGATGCGCGCTCTATGACGATTCTAGGTACGGAAGCGAACCTCAGCTTGCTTTCGAGAAAGCCTCGAATCTTGTTATCTTCCTCCATGAACTTGGCATAGTCATGTTTGTTGGCATACCATCTGGCGCTCCAGTTGCGACGAACCCCCAAACGAAAGCCTATTGGATTTACTTTTTGTCCCATAATTATACCTCGTCTGTAAGGGTGATGCGAAGATGACTCATTCTTTTTTTGTAGGGATGAGCGGAACCTCGGGCGCAAGGACGAAACCTCTTGAGAGCCGGTCCTTCGTCGACGATTGCCTCCCGAACGTAAAGATCGTCGGCGCTCAGGTTAAGATTGTTTTCAGCATTGGCCATAGCGGACTTAAGCGTCTTGTCGAACATGCGAGCAGCCTTTCGGGGAATGTACTTAAGCAAAGAGACCGCGTCGGATGCTTTTCTTCCCGGCAAAACTCGAGCTACCTCCCTGGCTTTTTTGGGAGAAATTCTCATATATTTTGAATAAGATCTAATTTCCATGGAAAACCTATTTTTGGGTATGAGGATTGTGTGACTTGAATCCACGTGTCGCGGAAAACTCACCGAGTTTGTGACCCACCATGTTTTCCGTGACGTATACCGGCAGAAAGCTCTTTCCGTTGTGAACCGTAAAGTTTAGGCCGACAAAATCCGGTGTAATGGTGGATCTCCGAGACCAAGTCTTGATGGGCTTGCGATCGCCGGATTCCTGCGCGCTTACGACTTTTTTCATTAAACCGGGATCAACGAAAAAACCTTTTTTTATGGAACGTGTCATGACTACTTAAGCCTTCTTCCGTTACGACGGACTAGGATTTGCGAATTTGATGGTTTGGACTTTTTGCGTGTCGGAAATCCCTTGGAAAGCTGACCCCACGGCGATGAGGGATGACCTCCGCCGGAGGTTCTTCCTTCGCCCCCACCCATTGGATGATCGACAGGGTTCATGGCAACCCCACGAACGCGGGGTCTGCGGCCTTTCCAGCGATTTCTGCCAGCTTTGCCGATAGTGGCCTTCTGGTGACTCGAATTACCCACTGAACCAATTGTTGCTCGGCAGGTTTCCTTAACCAGACGAATTTCTCCACTGGGGAGCTTCAGGGAAGCATATCCATTATCGATGGAAACAAGTCTAACCCCCGAACCCGCGGATCTGGCGATTTTAGCGCCTGCCCCCGGCAACATTTCTACACAATGAACTTTGGTGCCGAAAGGGATTTGATTCAAGGGCATCGCATTTCCTGGCTTGAAATCGACTTTGTCTGCCGAGCTAACGATTTTGTCTCCAATTTCCAAACCAGCCGGGGCGAGAACATAGGATTTCTCCCCATCTTCATACTCTAAGAGAGCTAAGTTTGCGGTGCGGTTGGGGTCGTATTCGAAGCAAAGAACGGACGCCGGTTGATCCAAGCGGGAACGACGAAAATCAATTTGACGATAAAGTCTTTTGTGACCTCCGCCTCGTCGACGAGAAGTGATCCGTCCGTAAGCATTGCGTCCCTTTTTGCGATGATGCCCTTTTGTGAGAGATTTCTCAGGACGCTTGTCGGAAAGCTCAAGCTTGTTCTTCAAATGAAAGCGTCCGGAAGGAGTTACGGGTTTTTGTTGTAAGATCGGCATAACGAGTATTCCTAACGGTTGAATTAAGCGAGATCGATTCCGTCACCCGCTTTGAGGGTAACTATCGCTTTTTTAATCCCTGCAGTGAATCCGAGCTTGTTTCTACGCATACGGTCGCGCTTGGCTTTGGGCTTGGCGTGGATGGTATTGACTTTGAGAACGGTTACGTTGAAGGCTCTCTCAACCGCATCCCTGACGTTGTGCTTCGTGGCTTCGGGCGAAACGGAGAAAACGTATTGGTTGAGGTTTGCGGATAGCATTGTGGCCTTCTCCGTTAGGAGCGCCTCCTTTAATATGGTAACTGATTCCTTCATGCTGCCTTTTCCTTGTGAAATTTCTCGATCATCTTTGACATGCCGCTTTCACTGAAGATGATCTTGTCGGCTTGTACCACCTCCAAGGGTCCGAGATTATCGGTCGTGGTGATTTTTGCCTTGGGTAGGTTTCGCGCCGCCAAGGTTACTTCGGTAGAAAATTTTTCATCTACGACCAAAACCCTTTTTGAATCCGGGGCTATGTTCTTCAGAAGCGTGTGCAGAATTTTAGTCTTAGGCTCCGAGACTTTCCATTCCGTAATCAGACAGATTCCCTGTGAGTTCGCCTGGTCATACAAAGCGCGACCCAGAGCCAATCGCTTGATCTTCTTGTTAAGCTTTTGGTTGTAAGAACGCGGTCTGGGTCCGAAGATGACTCCTCCGCCCCGTCTCTGTATGGCTCGTTTGTCTCCTGCCCGTCCGACGCCAAGTCCCTTTTGGCGAAAAATCTTTTTCCCCGAACCCGCCACTTCCGATCTCAACTTAGTGGATGCATTGCCTTGTCTCTTATTGGCGCGAATGGCAATAACGGCCTGTCTGAGAGCATCCAAGCCTTTCTCTCCCTCGTAAGTTGGAAAATTATCTATCGATTTTTCTCCGGAGGCTGAGCCATCTGACTTAAATAATTCGAATTTCATCTGAATCTTATGATTTTGGAGATTTCAATTTCTTGGACACCCGAACCGTCAAAACGGAACCCTTATGACCAGGCACGCTTCCCTTGACCAACAAAAGGTTCTTTTCCGGCAAAATCTTGACGATTTTCAAATTCTGAGTGGTTCGGCTCACGTCGCCCATATGTCCGGGCATTTTCTTATTCTTGAAAACACGACCTGGCCATTGGCACAAACCGTAAGATCCCCCGCGGCGATGAAACATGGACCCGTGGGAAGCCGGGCCTCCTGCGAAATTCCAACGCTTCACCACACCCTGAAAACCTTTGCCCTTGGTTTTCGACACCACGTCTACGGTGCCGATGTCCTTGAAGTCCTCCAAGGTAAGGACGTTTCCCTGCTGATACTCGTGCTCGCTAGGGAGACGAAACTCCTGCAGGACCTGTTGGGGTTCGGAATTTGCCTTCCGCGCGTGTCCTTTTTGACAGAGATTCGATTTATTGGGGGATTTCCCCTTTGGATTAAATCCAATTTGCAGGGCGGAATATCCTTCTTTCTCTTGGGTTTTGACCTGCAGGACAGGACAAGGTCCGGCTTCTATGATGGTTACGGGAACAAGGTTGTTGTCCTCGTCGTACACTTGGCTCATACCAAGCTTTTTTCCTAATAGTTCTAGATTCATGCTTTAAGCGGCAGGTGGCTTTGGCCGTTTGAAACCTGCTTTAAAGGATTAAGTTAAATTATACGTTTATGTTGATTTCTACACCAGCGGGCAGGTTAAGTTTCTTGAGTTCGTCTACGGTTTGAACGGTTGGTTCAATGATGTCGATGAGACGCTTGTGGGTTCTAAGTTCAAATTGGTCCATTGATTTCTTGTCGACGTGAGGGGATCGGTTAACGGTGTATCTTTCAATACGGGTAGGCATGGGTATTGGTCCTGCCACTCTGGCCCCCGTTCTTTTGGCTGTGTCGACGATGTCGGAGGCAGATTGATCGATGACCCGATAATCAAAACCGCGAAGTTTAATGCGAATACGTTGTCCGTTCATGAAAATTTAGGTTCTTGCAGGTTCGCGAGAGGACGACTCAACGATGTCCTTTACCAAGTTTTGCGGAACTTGATCGAAGTGGGAAGGAGTCATGGAGTAGTCGGCTCTGCCCGATGAGAGCGACCTCATGTCGGTTGAATATCCGAACATATTTTCCAAAGGCACGAAGGCCTCAAGAACACACACCTTTCCTCTCGTCTCCATGCCTTGAATCTGGCCGCGGCGCCTGTTGAGGTCTCCCATTAGTTCTCCCTGGTATTCATCCGGGGTGGAAACCTCTACTTTCATGATAGGCTCCAGGAGGATAGGGGTGGCTTTTTGCATCGCATCTTTGAAGGCGAAGATACCAGCCATCTTGAATGCCATTTCCGAAGAGTCGACGTCATGGAAAGAACCATCGGTTAGGGTAACCTTAAAGTCTATCACTGGGTAGCCAGCTACGACTCCGCTAAGAGCGGCTTCCTTGATTCCGTCGAAGGTTGGCTTGATAAATTCCTTCGGGATAGCGCCGCCGACGATTTTGTTTTCCAATTCAATGCCCTTGCCCTTCTCAAGAGGTTCGAGGTGGATGACTGCATGCCCGTATTGGCCGCGACCGCCGGATTGTCGAATGAATTTTCCTTCTCCGTCAGAATTGGAAAGCATAGTCTCCCTGTAGGCAATCTGAGGCTTTCCAGCGTTGGCTTCTACTTTGAATTCTCTGAACAATCGATCCCGAATGATCTCCAGATGCAGTTCACCCATACCGGAAATGATGGTTTGACCGGTTTCTTCATTGGTGGACAAGCCAAAAGTGGGATCCTCTTCCGCAAGTCTTTGCAGCCCAAGAGACATTTTCTCCTGATCAGCTTTCGTAGCGGGTTCGATAGACATCGAGATCACCGGTTCCGGAAAACTGGGAGGCTCGAGCCTAATGTCCAGTTCCTTATCCGCCAGAGTGTCTCCGGTAGCGACGTCCTTAACTCCTATAAGGGCGCAAATGTCTCCAGAATAAGCAACTTCAATGTCCTCGCGAGTGTCCGCCTTCATTATCATCAGGCGCGAAACTCTCTCACTCTTTCTAGTCCGGGGGTTGTACAAGGGGGTTCCCTTTTTCAAAGTTCCTTGGTACACCCTGTAAAACACCAACTTCCCAACGTAGGGATCGGTCATCAACTTAAAGGCAAGTCCTGCCACTTTGGCAGAGTCGTCCGGAGAAACCTCGACCACGTTTTCCTCTGAATCCTCCCCCTTCATGGGCGGAAGGTCGAGAGGGGAGGGGAGGTAATCGACTACCGCATCCATCAGCATCTGAACCCCTTTGTTCTTAAATGCGCTTCCGGGAATGACACCGACGAAATTTAGAGAAAGCGTTGCCTTGCGAACGCCACGCTTGATTTCATCTTCGGTAAGTTCCTCACCGTCCAGATACTTGGCGGCGATATCGTCGTCAAAATCAGAAACCGCTTCAATCAATGACTCACGATACTCGTTCGCCTGATCGAGCAAGTCAGCGGGAATCTCCACCGTATCGAACCGCACCCCGGAGGAATCGGATTCATCATAAACGAATGCCACCATCTTGATGAGATCCACGAGACCCCTGAAATTATCTTCCGCTCCGATAGCAAGGTACAAAGGATGGGCGTTTGCCCCCAGTTTGTCCCTCATCGTTCCAACCGCAGCCAAAAAATCAGACCCCATTCTGTCCATTTTGTTGATGAAAGCGAGACGAGGAACGTTGTACTTGTCCATTTGACGCCACACCGTTTCGGATTGAGGCTGCACGCCCTCGACAGAGGTAAAGACTCCGACCGCTCCGTCCAGAACACGAAGGGAGCGTTCGACCTCGGCGGTAAAATCAACGTGACCGGGAGTATCGATGATGTTAATGCGATGCGGTACACCTGCGTTGGGCCCTTCCGAAGTGGTCCACCCGCAAGAAATGGCGGCGGAGGTGATGGTAATGCCTCGCTCACGCTCTTGCTCCATCCAGTCGGTGGTGGCGCTGCCTTCGTGAACTTCGCCGATCTTGTGAACGACCCCCGAATAAAAGAGCACCCGTTCCGTACAGGTGGTTTTTCCGGCATCAATGTGAGCGGCAATTCCTATGTTTCTGGTGTGCTCAAGTACGGCTGGGCGTTCGCTCGAATTGGCTGAAGAAAACTGTTTGTTGTCGCTCATTGGGTTGGAATTTACCAGCGTAGATGGGCAAATGCGCGATTCGCTTGAGCCATCTTATGGGTTTCTTCTCTTTTCTTAACGACCGAACCGGTGTTGTTGTATGCGTCCGTCAGCTCATTTGCCAGAGATTCGGCCATCGCCGATCCCTTGCGGGAGGAAGCCGCATTGACGACCCAGCGAAACGCCAGGCTCTGCTGGCGTTCAAAGGGGACTTCGATGGGAACTTGATAAGTCGCTCCTCCGACCCTTCGGCTCTTTACTTCGATTTTGGGACGAATGTTTTCAAGAGCGCCCAAAACCAGTTCGACCGGATTGCCTTTGCCTACTTTTTCGGCCATTTTCTCGATGGCTCCATAGACAATCCTCTGGGCGACGGACTTTTTTCCGCTCAGCATGACCGAATTAATCAAAGAACCTATCAGGGGGCTCCCATGAAGAGGATCCGGAGAAACGCGTCTTTTAACTGCTTTTCTTCTGCGTGACATAAATTTTAAGCCTTTGGTTTCTTGACTCCATACTTGGAGCGACTGCGCTTTCTTTTTTCAACGCCTTGGCAATCGAGCGTGCCACGAACGACGTGGTAGCGGACTCCATTCAAGTCCTTGACGCGACCGCCACGCAGCAAAACGATGCTGTGCTCCTGAAGGTTGTGACCTTCGTCGGGAATGTAGGCGATCACTTCATGGCCAGTGGTCAGACGCACCTTGGCAACCTTGCGGATGGCGGAGTTGGGTTTTTTGGGCGTGCGCGTGGTAACCTGCACGCAAACCCCTCTGCGAAAAGGACAGGCCTTCAACGCAGGCGACTTGGTTTTGGCCTTCTGCAGGCGTCTGCCTTTGCGAACTAACTGGTTTATCGTGGGCATGGAGTAGAAAAATTGGGTAAAGCGATCCTTTGTAACATATTTATTTAGAAGCTCAAGAACAATTTTGAGGTAATGACGCCTCTATTGGGAGGCAACTGCCTCTATGTTGGAGGAGCCAAGGGTGTCTATCTTCAATCTCCTCCACTTCGGAAGGCCCGTTCCCGCAGGAATCAAGTGCCCCATGATGACGTTTTCCTTGAATCCCTTGAGTTCGTCCACTTTTCCGAGGGTAGCTGCATTTGTGAGCACACG